>DASTPB010000123.1:0-16978 GCA_035762385.1 Nocardioides sp.
GCCATCGCCTCGACCACCCACGACGGGACCTCGGTGCCGGCGGACAGCGCGACGCAGATCTCGCCGGCGTAGCGGTCGACGAGCCGGCGCAGCGGCGCGGTGACGTGGGCGTACTCCGAGGCGAGCGCGGAGTGCTGCGCCTGGTCGGGCAGCTCGCCGTTGAACGCGACGTAGCCGGCGCCGCGCAGCAGGCGGGTGCACGCCACGATCATCGCGGCGTGGGTCGGCTTCGACGGGTCGAGCGTACGGACGAAGTCGGGGTAGAGCTGCTCGGCCGGCCACGAGATGCCCAGCGCGCGGGCGGTGCGGTGGAGGCGCTGCACGTCGTGGGGATCCGCGGGGGGCAGCGTGCGGAGGATGCCGACGCGCGCGTAGACCATCAGCGACGCGGCTGCCATCCCGGTCAGCAGGGAGATCTGGGCGTTCCAGGTCTCGACGGGCGTCAGCCGACGGAACTCCAGCTCCCAGTGCCCGTCCCCGGTCTCGACGAGCTCCTGCTCGGGCAGCGGCAACGACACCCCGCCCCGCGCCGCCTCACGGGCCAGGCGCAGCTCGCCGACCTCCTTGAGCAGGCCGATGAGCTCGTCGGCCTTCCCGGCGTCGAGGTCGGCCTGCACCGCCTCGTACGACAGCTGGGCGCGCGAGCGGACCAGCGCCCGCTCGACCTCGACTGCGGTGCCCTCACCGGTCGCGTCGACCTCGATGGTCCACAGCAGCGCCGGACGCACCTCGTCGGGCAGCAGCGAGGCGGCGCCCTCGCTGAGGACGGTCGGGTGGAGCGGGACCTTGGAGTCGGCGCCGTAGAGCGTCTCGCCCCGGCGGTTGGCCTCGACGTCGACGGCACCGCCCGGCGCGACGAACGCGGCGACGTCGGCGATCGCGTAGTGCACCACGTAGCCGTCACCCGCCCGTTCGATGTGCATCGCCTGGTCGAGGTCGCGAGCCGACTCGGGGTCGATCGTGACGAACGGGATGTCCGTGCGGTCGAGCTCGGGAAGGCTCGGCGCCGAGGCCGCCTCGGCCGCCGCGCGCTCGACCGCGGCCGGGAAGGCTGGCGTGACGTCGAGCTCCGCCTGGATCGCGGCGATGCCGTCACGCATCTCCTGTGCCGTCACGCTGTCCCCGCCGGAACGGACCTTCACCACACGGTTGCTGGGCATGTCACGACCCTAGCCGTGGAGCGGACCCGCCCGCTGCCTACGCTTGCGCCCGTGCTGATCCTGCTGCCGCCCAGCGAGGGCAAGACCGCTCCCCGTCGCGGCAAGCCCCTCGACCTCGGCTCGCTGACGTCGCCGTCCCTCACCGCCGCCCGGACGACGCTGCTCGAGTCGCTGGTGCGGCTGTGCCGCGACGACGTCGACAAGGCCGCGGACGTGCTCGGCCTCGGCCCCGCGCAGCGCGACCTGGTGCTGCGCAACGCCCGGCTCGAGGACGCCCCCACGGCCCGCGCGGACGCGATCTACACGGGCGTCCTCTATGACGCCCTCGGCCTCGACACCCTCTCCCCCGCGGCCCGGCGCCGGGCGACCGCGCGGGTGGCGGTCACCAGCTCGCTCTTCGGCATGGTGCGGCCCGGTGACCGGATCCCGGCCTACCGGCTCTCCGGCGACGCCACCCTGCCCGGCACCGGCTCCGTCGCGGGCGTGTGGCGCGAGGTCCTCGGCCACGCCGTCACCGAGGCGGTCGGCACGGGCCTGCTCGTCGACCTCCGCTCGGGGACGTACGCCGCCTTCTGGCGACCTGACGCCTCGCTGGCCCGCCGCGTGGCGACGGTGCGCGTCCTCCACGAGACGGCCGGCAAGCGGTCGGTGGTGAGCCACTTCAACAAGGCGACCAAGGGCCGGATCGTCCGCGCACTGCTCGAGGACGGCGCCCGCCCCCGCAGCCCCCAGGCCCTCGCCGAGACCCTGACCCGGCTCGGCTGGACGGTCGAGGTCGGCGAGCCGACAGCGAAGGGCACCCAGCTCGACGTCGTGGTGACGGAGATCTAGCTAGCGCAGCGGGATCACGTCGGTCGCCTCGAGCGGGTCCATCCCGCACAGCGCCAGCAGGTCGGCGACGATCGAGCGCACCTGCGCCAGGATCACCTCGGCGGACAGGTCGTCGCTGTGCTCGACCTGCGCCGTGGCGCGCCCGAGGGCGATGAGGTCGTCGATGACCGCCTCCGCCATGCGGTTGGCCACCAGCTCGTCGGCGACACGGTCCGCGAGGTCCGCCAGGTCGCGCATCAGGGAGGCGTACGACGCCGGCACGGGCTCGCGGCGGTAGCAGGCCACCGCGACCCGGCGCACGACCACGCGGGTGTTGCGCAGGGCCACGTCGAGCGGCTCGACGAGCTCGGCCAGCTGGCGCTGGTGCTCGCCGTGCCGGCGCCGGAACGGCGAGGAGCTCACCACCGACAACCCCTCCGACGACGCGGCCCGCAGCTCGGCGATGAGCGAGTCGGTGGACCGCGCGTCACGCAGCACGGCGAGCGCCTTGTCGACGTCGCCGTCGCCGAGGCGGTCGGCGGACGAGCGCAGCAGCTCGGCGATCTTGCGCACCACCACGGCCGCCTGGTCACGGGGCTTGCGCAGCGGGGCACGCGGGACGACGGTCGCCGCCACGAGCGCCACCGATCCCCCGATGATCGCGTCGGTCCAGCGGAGGAACGCGTCGCCCGGAGCGGGTGCCAGGGCCGCGACGACGATGCCCTGCACCGCGGCCTGGATGACCATGATCTGCCCGGCGTCGAGCAGCAGTGCGATGGACATGCCAGCGGCCACGATCACCGCGATCTGCCACCCACCCGAGCCGATCAGGTGGGTGGCCGCGTCGCCGAGGAAGACGCCGAGGGCCACGCCGACCGTCACCTCCGCGACCCGGCGCTGGCGCTGGCCGTAGGACATCCCGAGCGACACCACCGCCGCGATCGGCGCGAAGAACGGCAGCCGGTGGTCGAACACGTCGGCGGCGAGCCACCAGGCGATGCCGGCGGCGACGGCGCACTGGCCGATCACCCAGCCCTTGGCCCGCAGCCGGGCCACGCGGGCGCGCAGCGACGTACGACTGCGCTCCGCGACGAGCTCCGCGTCGATGAACCGCACGACGCGTCAGCTCCTCAGAGACCGGACTCGTCGGTGCGCACCAGGATGCGCTGGCACTCCTCGCAGCGGATCACCTCGTCGGCGGGAGCGGAGCGGATCCGGGACAGCTCGGAGGCGTCGAGGGTCATGTTGCAGCCGCCGCACTGGCGGGCCCGGAGCAGCGCCGCGCCGATGCCCTTCTGCTCGCGCAGCCGCTCGTAGAGGGCCATCAGGTCCTCGGGCAGGTCCTCGGTGGCGGGGCCGCGCGCAGCCGAGACCTCGTCGAGCGAGCGGTCGATGTCGGCGCGCTTCTCGTCGCGCGCCGCGACCAGCTCGGCGAGCCGGGCGTCGATGTCGTCGGCGCGGATGCCGAGACCGTCGAGCACCTGCTGGGCCTCCTCGAGCTTCTCCATCACCTCGAGCTCGGCGTCCTCGAGCGTCGAGATCCGGCGCTCGAGCGAGACGAGCTCGTGCTGCATCCGCTCGAGGTCCTTGGGGTTGGTGATCTGCCCGCTGTCCATGCGGGTGCGGTCGCGCTCACGACGGGCCTTGACCTGCTCGACCTCGCGGTCGGCCTTCGTCTGCTCGACCGTCAGGTCGTCGACGACGATGCGCGCGTCACGCACCTGGTCGGTGATGTCGGTGCGCTCGGACTCCAACGCGGTGATCTCGGCCAGCTCGGGGAGGTGGCTGCGCTGGTGGCGCAGCTGCGCGGCACGGGAGTCGAGCTCGGCGACGTCGAGGAGCGCGAGCTGGTGGGTGGGGTCGGCCTTCAACGGCTCTCCTGCTTCGACATTCGTGGGGATTCGAGGGATCAGTGGCGGAACGTCCACGGGTCGGTGCACCGCGTGCTGACCCGGGTCTCGACCCTATCGCCCAGCTCCGCCCGGAGCCGAGCCTCCACCACCGGCAGCCAGGTCCACTCGGCCGCCCAGTGGGCCACGTCGACCAGCGCCGGCCCTTCGTGCTCGAGGAACTCGGCGGCCCGGTGGTGCCGCAGGTCGCTCGTGACGTAGACGTCGACATCGCCGTGGGCGAGCTCGTCGAGCAGGAAGTCGCCTGCTCCGCCGCAGACCGCGACCCGGCGCACCTGCCGCCGCGGGTCGCCGGCGACGCGTACGCCGTGCGCCGTGTCCGGCAGCGCGTCCGCGACCTGCGCGGCGAAGTGCTCGAGCGTCGTCTCCGCGACCGTCCCCACCCGGCCGGTGCCGGTGGACGCGATCCCGGGGTCGGCGAGCGGGACCACGTCGAAGGCCGGCTCCTCGTAGGGGTGCGCGGCCAACAGCGCCCGCACCACCGCCGTACGACGACGGCGCGGCACCACCGCCTCGACGCGAGCCTCCTCGACCACCTCGAGGTCGCCCACCGCGCCGATCACGGGCGACGCCCCGTCGAGCGGGCGGAACCGTCCCTCACCGGCGCTGGTCCAGGTGCACGAGTCGTAGTCCCCGAGGCGACCCGCGCCGGCGTCGGTCATCGCGGTGCGGACGACGTCGACCGCGTCGGTGGGCACGAAGACCACGACCTTGTCGAGCGGACCGGCCGGCGCCGGTCGGATGGGTGTGAGGTCGGTGAGCCCGAGCGCGAGCGCGAACGACTCCGAGACGCCGGAGACCGCCTGGTCGGCGTTGGTGTGGGCGGCGAGCAGCGCGCAGCCACCCGCGGTCAGGGTGTGCAGCGTCCGTCCCTTGGGCGTGTCCGCGGCCACCGAGCTGACGGGCGTGAGGAACAGCGGGTGGTGGACGACGAGCAGGTCGGCGCCCCACTCCACGGCCTCCCGGGCGACCTCGACCGTCGGGTCGACGGCGAACATCACCCGCGCGACCTCGGCTGCCGGGTCGCCGGCCACCAGGCCGACGGCGTCCCACGAGTCCGCCGTCGAGGGCGGGTACCAGGCGTGCAGCAGGTCGACGACGTCGGCGAGGCTCGGCATGCGCTGATTATCGGCGACCGGCTAGTTGACCTGTCGCGCCTGTCCCTCCCAGTAGGGCTGGCGCAGCTTGAACTTCTGCAGCTTGCCGGTCGCCGTCCGCGCCAGCTCGTCGCGGAACTCGACGGACGTCGGTGCCTTGTAGCCGGCGGCCTTCTCCTTGCACCACGCGATCAGCTCCGCCTCGTCGGCCGACTCGCCCTCGGCCAGCACGACCAGCGCCTTGATGGTCTCGCCCCACTTGTCGCTCGGCACACCGATGACGGCGACCTCGGCGACGGCCGGGTGGGAGAAGAGGACGTCCTCGACCTCGATCGAGGACACGTTCTCGCCACCGGTGATGATGACGTCCTTCTTGCGGTCGCTGATGGTGAGGTAGCCGTCGTCGCCGATCACGCCGCCGTCGCCGGTGTGGAACCACCCGTCGACGAGCGCCTTCTCGGTCTCGTCGGGACGCTCCCAGTAGCCCTCGAGGATCACGTTGGACCGCGCCAGCACCTCCCCCTCCCCGTCCGTGCGCAGGCGTACGCCGATCGCGGGCGCGCCGGCGCGCACCAGCTTCGCCGCCCGCTCCTCGGCCGGGAGGTCGTCCCACTCGGCGCGGCCGCGGTTGACGGTGAGCAGCGGCGAGGTCTCGGTGAGGCCGTAGATCTGCACGAACTCCCAGCCGAGCTCCTCCTCGACCCGCACGACGGTCTTCGTCGGCGGCGGGGCGCCGGCCATGATGATCCGCACGCGGTCGCGACCGGGGATGTCGCCGTCCCAGTCCTGGGCGGCCTCGAGCACCGCGGCGGCGACGGCCGGCGCCGCGCACATCACGGTGACGCGGTGCTGCTCGACCCGGCGGAGGATCTCCGCGCCGTCGACCTTGCGGAGCACCACCTGCGGAACACCGAGGCCGGTCATCGCGAACGGCATCCCCCAGCCGTTGGCGTGGAACATCGGCAGCGTGTGGAGGTAGACGTCGCGGTCGCTGACGCCGGCGTGGAGGCCGAAGGTCACCGCGTTGGTCCAGAGGTTGCGATGGGTCAGCTGCACCCCCTTGGGCCGGGCCGTCGTGCCCGACGTGTAGTTGATCGTGGCCGTCGCGTTCTCGTCGGGCTCCCACGGCCGCGGCTCCGAGCCGGGCGCGGCGAACATCGACTCGTCCTCGCCGAGGACGAAGGTGTGCTCGACGTCGACGCCCTTGAGCGAGTCCACGAGCTCCGGGTCGACGTAGAGCACCCGCGCGCCGGAGTGGGACACGATGTAGGCGATCTCGTCCGGCCGCAGCCGGAAGTTGATCGGCACCAGCACCCGTCCGGAGCCGCAGACGCCGAAGAACGACGTCAGCAGGCGCGCCGAGTTGTGGCTGATGATCGCGACCCGGTCGCCGACCTCCATCCCGAGCTCGTCCAGCCTGGCCGCCTGCCGGCGCGAGAGCTCGTACGCCTCGGCGTAGGTCAGCGTGCCCAGCGAGGGGGCCGGCTGGTCGGGCTCGTCGATGAACCCGGGGCGCTCGCCGTAGACGGCCGCAGCACGCTCGATGAAGTCGGTGACGCTGAAGGGCACGATCATGCGCCCACTGTGGCACGCGTCGTGCGAGGCGGCGAGGGGCTGGGCAGGGTGCGTCGGGACGGTTTCGAACCGCCGACCGCTCGGGTGTAAACCGAGTGCTCTACCGCTGAGCTACCGACGCGCAGGGGGAACACTACGGGACCGCCCACCCGGCCCGGGCCACCACCACGGTCACCACCACCGGGTCCGGAAATGAGTTGAACCGCTGGCGTCTCGGGTCACCAGCGGTTCAACAAGAAGAAGATTACACGCCACCCCAAGCGGCGGAACGGAATCGGGAAATTGGCCGCCAGCTGTCTAGACCATTGCTCACACGAGGTGGGTCTCGGCAGCGGCGTGGAGCTCTCGGAGGTGCTCGTCGAGGTCCCGCCCGTCGGCGTTCGCGTTGTGCACCGACCACCGCAGTCGGCCCTCCCGATCGATGACGTAGGACGAGCGGCGGGGCGCTCCCTTGGCCTCGTCGAACACCTCGTAGGCCCGCGACACCGCCCCGTGGGGCCACCAGTCCGAGAGCAGCGGGAAGTTGAGCCCCTCGGTCTCCGCGAAGGTCCGCAGCGCGTAGACCGAGTCGCACGACACGGCCAGCACCTCGGTGTCGAAGGTGAGGAACTCGTCGAGGCGGTCGCGCACCCCCGACAGCTCGCCGGTGCACACGCCCGTGAAGGCGAACGGGAAGAACATCAGCACGACCGCCTTGCGGCCCCGGAAGTCGCCGAGCCGGACGTCCTGGCCGAACTGGTCACGGAGCGTGAAGTCGGGTGCCTCGTCGCCGATGCACAGTCCGTTGCCCGTCACGCTCGTCCCTCGCCGTCCTTCTCCTCCAGCTGCTGCTGGTCGTCCCTGTCGTCCCACCCGGCCAGCTCCCGCTTGAGCACCTTGCCCGTCGCGTTGCGCGGCAGCTCGTCGAGGAACACGATCTCGCGAGGCACCTTGAACCTGGCCAGGTTGGCCTTCACGTGCTCGCGCAGGTCGTCCTCCGACACCTCGCCGGTGCGCACCACGAAGGCACGCAGACGTTGACCATAGTCCTCGTCGGCAACACCGACGGCAGCGACGTCCCCCACGTGCTCGTGGGCGACGAGGCAGTCCTCGACCTCCTGCGGGAAGACGTTCTCGCCGCCGGAGACGATCATGTCGTCGTCACGACCCGCGACGTGCAGCCGGTCGGCCTCGTCGAACCAGCCGAGGTCCCCCGACGACATGAGCCCGTCGACGACCTCCTTCGACCCACCGTGGGTGTAGCCCTCGAACAGCAGGCCGTTGCCGACGAAGATCCGACCCGTCTCGCCGCGGGGCACCTCGTGTCCGGCGTCGTCGAGGATCCTGACGACGGTGCCGTGGGGCGGCTTGCCCGCCGACGAGGGGTCGGCGCGCAGGTCCCGCGGCGTGGCGATCGAGGCGTAGGCGACCTCGGTGGAGCCGTAGATGTTGTAGAGGTTGTCGCCGAAACGGTCCATCCACGCCTGGGCGAGGGTGGCCGGCAGCGCCGACCCGGACGACGCGACCACCTCGACACGGGACAGGTCGATCCCGTCGAGCTCCTCCGGGTCGAGGGCGAGCATGCGCTGGAGCATCACCGGGATCACGACCATCGACTGGCACCGCTCGGACTCCGCGGTCCGCAGCGCCTCCAGCGGGTCGAAGGTGCGCCGCAGCACCACGGTCGAGCCGAGCAGCATGGCCAGCGCCAGATGCGCGAAGCCCCACGTGTGGAACAGCGGCGCCGCGATGTGGGTGCGCCACCCCGCCCGCAGGGGCATCCGCGAGAGCAGCGACACGGCGGCCGGGATGCCGGCCTCCTTGCGAGGCGCCCCCTTGGGCGTGCCGGTGGTCCCGGAGGTCAGGATCACGACGCGGGCGTGGCGGGCGGGCGGCTGCAGGTCGCTCTCGTCGTACGACGTCACGAGCCGCTCGAGGGTCTCGCCGGCCCCGGCCTCCCCGGGGTCCCCGTCGGTCCACGCGAGCACCCGACGCTCGATGTCGGCGCCGGCGAGCAGGCCGGTGAACTCCTCGTCGTGGATCACCATGCTCGGCGCCTCGCGCTCGAGCACGTCGACCAGCTGCGGCCCCGCGAACGCGGTGTTGAGGTAGAGGATGTCGGCGCCCAGCTTGGCGACCGCGATGGTGGCGTCGACGAAGCCACGGTGGTTGCGGCACATCACCGCCACCGAGTCGCCCTCGCGGACACCCCGCTCCGCGAGCGCCCGTGCGAGTGAGTTGGAGCGACGCTGCAGCTCACCCCACGTCAGCTCGCCGAGCTCGTCGACCACACCCACCTGGTGGGGATCGCGCGCGGCGAGGGTCGCGAAGCCGCCCGCCGGGCCCGTGCCCCAGCGCAGGACCAGCCGCCCGATCGCGAGCAGGGTGGTCGGGGCGTAGGGCCTGATCACGCCCGCGCGGCCCAGCACGCGGGCCGTGGTGGCGACCCCGGACGCCCGGGCCGCGAGGGTGGGCGGGAGGTCGCGAGGCCTCACGCGGGAGTCTTCGGCGCGACCAGCCGGATCGCCTGCCAGTCCTTGCTGACCGCGGCCGTGGTGGTCTGGGACAGCCCCGCGATCGGCGCGGCCTCGGTGACGTCGGACGGGTCGACGGTGCCCGGTCGGCCCACCTTCGGGGTGAGGAGCCAGATCGAGCCGCCGCCCACGAGGTCGGTCAGCGCGTCCACCAGGCCGTCGACGAGGTCGCCGTCGTCGGCGCGCCACCACAGCAGGACCGCGTCGACGACGTTGCCGTAGTCGCCGTCGACCATGTCGGCGTCGATGCAGTCCTCGACGGCGACGCGCAGCTCGTCGTCGGTGTCGTTGTCCCAGCCGAGCTCCTGGACGACCATGCCGGGCTTGAGCCCGAGCCGGTCCCCCGTTCCTGTCACCGGGGCAGAACCGCCCACCGTCGAGCTCACGCCGTGCCTCCTGTGTCCTGGGATGCCCGACCGGTGCGGTCAGGCGTGGATGCGCACAGTCCACAGGAACACAGCAGGAGCCGCAACCCCGGTCCACGCGCCGGGCCTCGGGACTACCCGTCGGTAGATTTCGTGGCGCCGACGGGCGTGACACGATGAGCGGGTGAGTGACGCCGAGAAGTCCGACGAGAAGACCAGCACGAACCCGGCCATCGCGTCGGTGATCCACGAGGGCCTTCCCACGCAGCTGCCCGACATCGACCCGGACGAGACCGAGGAGTGGCTCGACTCGTTCGACGCGATGCTCGACGACCGCGGTCGCGACCGCGCCCGCTACGTGATGCTGCGCCTCCTCGAGCGCGCGCGCGAGAAGCAGGTCGGCGTCCCGGCCCTGCGCTCGACCGACTACATCAACACGATCCCCCCGGAGCGGGAGCCCTGGTTCCCGGGCGACGAGGAGGTCGAGCGCCGCATCCGCGCATTCATCCGCTGGAACGCCGCCGTCATGGTCTCCTCGGCCAACCGCAAGGGCCTCGAGGTCGGCGGCCACATCGCGACCTACCAGTCCTCGGCGAGCCTCTACGAGGTCGGCTTCAACCACTTCTTCCGCGGCAAGGACCACGAGGGCGGCGGCGACCAGATCTACATCCAGGGCCACGGCTCGCCGGGCGTCTACGCCCGCGCGTTCCTCGAGGGCCGCCTCAGCGAGGAGCAGCTCTACCGCTTCCGCCAGGAGGTCCAGCACGGCAAGGGCGCCGGCCTGCCGTCGTACCCCCACCCGCGCCTGATGCCCGACTTCTGGGAGTTCCCCACCGTGTCGATGGGCCTCACGGCCATCGGCTCCATCTACCAGGCCCGCTTCAACCGCTACCTCGACAACCGTGGCATCAAGGACACCGACCAGCAGCGCGTGTGGGCCTTCATGGGCGACGGCGAGATGGCCGAGCCCGAGTCGCTCGGCGCCATCCGCGTGGCCGCCCGTGAGGAGCTCGACAACCTCACCTGGGTCATCAACTGCAACCTCCAGCAGCTCGACGGCCCGGTCACCGGCAACGGCAAGATCATCCAGGAGCTCGAGGCCAACTTCCGCGGCGCCGGCTGGAACGTCATCAAGGTCGTCTGGGGCCGCGAGTGGGACGCCCTGCTCGCGCGCGACGTCGACGGCGTCCTCGTCAACCGGATGAACTCGACGCCCGACGGGCAGTTCCAGACCTACTCGACCGAGGACGGCGCCTACGTGCGCGAGCACTTCTTCGGTGGCGACCCGCGCCTGCGCAAGATGGTCGAGCACATGTCCGACACGCAGATCGAGAAGCTGCCCCGCGGCGGCCACGACTACCGCAAGGTCTACGCCGCGTTCGACGCAGCGACCAAGCACACCGGTCAGCCGACGGTGATCCTGGCGCACACCATCAAGGGCTGGACGATCGACGCCCTCGAGGGCAAGAACGCCACCCACCAGATGAAGAAGCTGACCCTCCCGGACCTCAAGAAGTTCCGCGACCGGCTCTACCTGCCGATCAGCGACCGGGACCTCGAGGAGTCCTACGAGAAGACCGGTGGCGCGCCGTTCTACCACCCCGGCGCCGACGCCCCCGAGATCGAGTACATGCTCGAGCGGCGCACGGCCCTCGGCGGTTCCATCCCGCGCCGCATCAACCGGGCGGCCGCGCTCAAGCTCCCGGGCGACGAGATGTACGCCGAGCTCAAGCAGGGCTCGGGCAAGAACAAGTTCGCCTCGACGATGGCCGTCGTCCGCCTCCTGCGCGACTGGATGAAGGACCCGGAGATCGGTGACCGCCTGGTGCCGATCGCGCCCGACGAGTACCGCACGTTCGGCATGGACTCGATGTTCCCGAGCGCCAAGGTCTACAACCCCGGCGGCCAGCAGTACGAGTCGGTCGACCGCAAGATGCTCCTCTCCTACAAGGAGTCGGCCCAGGGGCAGATGCTCCACGAGGGCATCTCGGAGGCGGGTGCGATGGCGTCGGCGACGGCGGCTGGGTCGTCGTACTCCACCCACGGCGAGCACATGATCCCGTTCTACATCTTCTACTCGATGTTCGGCTTCCAGCGCACGGGCGACTCGATCTGGGCGATGGCCGACCAGCTGGCCCGCGGCTTCCTCATCGGCGCCACGGCCGGCCGCACCACCCTGACCGGCGAGGGGCTCCAGCACGCCGACGGCCACTCGCCGCTGATCGCGGCGACCAACCCCGCGATCGTGCACTACGACCCGGCGTTCTCCTACGAGATCAGCCACATCATGCAGAGCGGCCTCGAGCGGATGTACGGCACGGGCGGGCCCGACGGCCAGGGCGAGGACGTCATCTTCTACCTGACCGTCTACAACGAGCCGGTCTCCATGCCCGCGGAGCCGTCCGACGTCGACGTCGAGGGCATCCTCAAGGGGATCCACCGGGTGTCGACGGCCGACGGCGAGGGCCCGCGGGTCCAGCTGCTGGCCTCGGGCGTCGGCTTCCCGTGGGTCGAGGAGGCCGCCCGCCTGCTCGCCGACGACTGGGGCGTCCAGTCCGACCTGTGGTCGGTCACCTCCTGGAACGAGCTGGCCCGCGACGGCGCCGCCGTCGAGCAGTGGAACCTGCTCCACCCGGGTGAGGAGCGGCGCACGGCCTACGTCAGCGACAAGCTCGCCGGCGCCCAGGGCCCGGTCGTCGCCGTCTCCGACTACATGCGTGCCGTCCCGCTCCAGATCGCGCGCTGGGTGCCCGCCGACTACCGCGTGCTCGGCGCCGACGGGTTCGGCTTCGCCGACACCCGCCCCGCCGCCCGCCGGTTCTTCCACATCGACGCGGTCAACGTCGTCGTCCAGGCCCTCCAGGCACTGGCCGACGCCGGCGACTTCCCGGTGGAGAAGGTCGTCGAGGCCGCACAGCGCTACCGGATCGACGACCCGACCGCGACGAAGGACATCAAGCAGGAGGGCGGCGACGCCTGACAGGCGCCACCACCCCGCTCACACCCGTCTGACCCGCCCGGGTCAGGCGGGTGTCGCGTGTCGTACGTCGTCCAGCGGATCGAGGGGTGCCTCGCCCGCGCGGGCCTCGGCCGGGCCGACCGGTGCGCCTTCGTCGAGGAGGGCGCGCCACCGCTCGCGGTCGTAGCGGCTGGGCTCGGTGCTGCGGATGAAGTCGCGCACGATCTTGGCGAACCGCTCCGGGTGGTCCTTGTGCGGGAAGTGGCCGGCGTTCGGGATCACCTCGACGCGGGCGGTCGGCGCGAGCTCGCTGGCGTTGCCGGCGTGGGCGACGGGGATCACGGTGTCGTCGGCGCCCCAGACGACGCACATCGGCATCGCCTCGGTGAGGTAGGCGCGGTCGGTCATCGTGACGATCTGGCCCTTCCAGTCCACGACGGCGCGGACCACGTGCCGGATCGCTGCGCGCGCCCGGGGGTCCTTGAAGGAGTCGTAGATGTCGGCGACCTCGCCCAGGTCGCGCAGCTGGCTGACCCCGCTGCGGGCCAGCAGCCGCATGGTCGTCGTGGCCGCGTGGCGCAGCCCGGGCGCGGCCAGCACGCCCATCACCTGGTGGAACCCGGGCGTGGTGATGGCCCGGATCGCGGGACTGACCTCGGGGCCGAGGCCGCCGGAGCCGACGAGGACGAGGCGCTCGGTGCGCTCGGGGTACTGGTAGGCGAACTGCATCGCCACTCCCCCGCCGAAGCTGTGCCCGACCACCGTCGCGGTGTCGACGCCGAGCACGGTCAGCAGGTCCCGCATGCCGTTGGCGTAGCCGCCGACGCTGTAGTCGGCGCGCGGCTTGTCCGAGGCGCCGTGCCCGAGCAGGTCGGGGGCGATGACCGTGTGGGTGCGCGCGAGCGAGTCGATGACCGGCGCCCACGTCGTGTGGTCGCAGCCGAGGCCGTGGAGCAGCAGGACGACGGGTCCCGATCCGGCCCGGGTGAAGGCGCGCCGGTGGCCGTGCACCGTGACGTGCTCGACCTGATGACTGCTGCTGCGCGGCACACGACCTCCAGGGCTGGGATTGTCCGGGATTGAACCAGAACGTGGCGGCCCGGTACCCCGGACGCGTCCGCTCGATGCGAAGTCGTGACCTGCGGGTCACCGAGGGCCGGTTCGTGGGAATCCCACTACGTGACGCACCCCACTACAGTCGTCCCGTGACCCCGTCCCGCCGTCGCGCAGCCGAGGCCCTGCGCAACTCCACGGGCGCCCTGAGCACCGCCGCCACGGGCCGGATGTCGACCGACCTGCCGTGGTTCGACGACCTGAGCGCGGAGGACCGCTCGTGGGTCGGGCTCATCGTGCAGGCCGGCATCCGCGGCTTCGTGGACTGGTACGACCACGAGGTCGAGGCGTCGGCCCACGACCCGCTCGACGTGGTCGTGTTCGGCGCCGCGCCGCGCGAGCTGACCGGGGTCATCTCCCTGCAGCAGACCGTCGAGCTGGTGCGGTTGAGCATCCGGGTCGTCGAGACCACGATCGACCGGCTCCTCGATCCGGAGGACGCCCGCGAGGTGCACGACGCGGTGCTGCTCTACGCCCGCGAGGTGGCCTTCGCCACCGCTGCCGTCTACGCCCGGGCCGCCGAGTCCCGCGGTGCGTGGGACGCCCGCCTCGAGGCGTTGGTCGTCGACGCGGTCGTGCGCGCGGAGGCCGACGAGAGCGTGCTGTCGCGCGCGAGCGCCCTCGGGTGGGGTGCGCACGGCGACGTCGCCGTCGTGCTGGGCTCCACGCCTCCCCACCGAGCCGAGCTCGACGTCTTCGAGTCCGTACGCCGCTCCGCGCGCGCCGGCGGGATGGACGCGCTGTGCGCGACGCAGGGCGACCGGCTGGTCGTCGTCCTGGGCGGCGTCACCGACCCGCTCGCGGCCGCCACGCGGCTCCTCGACCACTTCGCGGACGGGCCGGTCGTCGTCGGGCCGGTCACGGCCGACCTCGCCCACGCCAACGCGTCCGCCCGGGCCGCCCTGTCCGCCCACCGGGCCGCCAGCGGCTGGCCGGACGCCCCCCGCCCGGTCTCGAGCCGCGACCTGCTGCCCGAGCGCGCCCTCGCCGGCGACGGCCACGCCCGACGCCACCTGGTCGACGAGGTCTACCTGCCGCTGGTGGCCGCGCGGGGCACGCTGCTGGAGACCCTGTCCGCCTGGTTCGAGCACGGCTCCTCGATCGAGGCGACAGCGCGCGCGCTCTTCGTGCACCCCAACACGGTCCGCTACCGGCTGCGCCAGATCTCCGACGCCACGGGCTGGTCACCGACGCGACCACGGGAGGCGTTCACGCTCCAGCTGGCGCTGATCCTAGGGCGTCAGTCGGGTCGGACGGAACTGTAGGAACCCTACAAGGATCTGGGGGTCAGTTTCGTCGGCGTCGGACCCGCACCGACCGGCGAGGAGCCGTCAGAGTGGACGTGTGCTCGTCATCGTCGCTCCCGGTCAAGGGGCCCAGACCCCCGGATTCCTCACGCCCTGGCTGGAGGACCCGACCTTCGCCGCGCGGTTCGACTGGCTGGCCACCGTGGCCGGCATCGACCTCGCCCACTACGGGACCGAGGCCGACGCGGACACGATCCGCGACACCAAGATCGCCCAGCCGCTGCTGGTGGCGACGGGCCTGATCGCCGCGCTCGAGCTCTTCCCGCACCCGGCCGACGCGTTCTCGCGCATCGGTGCCGTCGCCGGCCACAGCGTGGGCGAGCTGACCGCCGCCGCGGGTGCGCGGGCGATCTCCGCCGAGCAGGCGATGGTGCTGGTGCGCGAGCGCGGCAACGCCATGGCCGACGCCGCGGCCACCACCGCCACCGGGATGACCGCCGTCCTCGGCGGTGACCGCGACGAGGTCCTCGCCGTCATCGAGCGACACGGCCTCACCGCCGCCAACGACAACGGACCCGGCCAGGTCGTCGCAGCCGGTACGACGGAGCAGCTGGCGGCGTTCGCCGACGACCCGCCGGCCAAGGCGCGCCTGATGCCGCTCAGCGTGGCGGGCGCCTTCCACACCGTCCACATGGCTCCCGCGGTCGACCGACTCGCCTCCCTGGCCCGGTCGGTCTCCACCCACGACCCGCGCACCCCGGTCATCTCCAACCGCGACGGGCAGGTCGTCCACGACGGTCGCGACGTGCTGCGCCGCATCGTCGGCCAGATCTCCAACCCGGTCCGCTGGGACCTCTGCATGGAGACGATGAGCGACCTGGGGGTGACGGGCATCCTCGAGATGCCGCCCGCCGGCACGCTCACCGGCATCGCGAAGCGTGCCCTCAAGGGCGTCGAGACCTTCGCGCTCAAGACGCCCGACCAGCTCGACGACGCGCGGGAGTTCTGCGACAAGCACGGGGAGGCCTCGATGATCGAGACCACGCCGACCTGGCGCATGGTGGTCTCCCCCGCCAAGGGCACCTTCCACATCTCCCCCGAGGCCGCCCAGCTCCACCTGCTCGCCCCGGGCGCCACCATCGGCGCGGTCGCCAGCCTGCGCGACCGCACCGACATCACCGCGCCGCACGGCGGCTCCGTCGTCGAGTGGCTGGTCGAGGACGGCGACCTCGTCTCGCCCGGCCAGCCCCTGCTGCGCCTGCACCCGGAGGCCACCCTCTGATGGCCGGCATCACCGGTCGCACAGGTGCGCCCTACGCACGCATCATGGGCCTCGGCGCCTACCGCCCGACACGTCTGGTCCCCAACTCCGAGGTCGTCGACGCGATCGACTCCAGCGACGAGTGGATCCAGCAGCGCTCCGGGATCAGGACCCGCCGCTGGGCCGGTCCCGAGGAGACGGTCCAGATGATGTCGGTCGAGGCGTCCCGCATCGCGATCGAGCGCTCCGGGCTCGACGTCGGGCAGATCGACTGCGTCGTCGTCGCCACCGTCAGCCACCTGCTCCAGACCCCGGCCGTCGCCGCCGCCATCGCGCACGAGCTCGGCACCGACGGCGCCGCCGCCTTCGACATCTCGGCCGCGTGCTCCGGCTTCTGCCACGGCGTCGCGCTCGCCTCCGACATCGTCCGCGCCGGCAGCGCCCGCCACGTCCTGGTGGTCGGCGTGGAGCGGCTCACCGACATCCTCGACCTCACCGACCGCGGCACCGCCTTCATCTTCGCCGACGGGGCAGGGGCCGCCGTGGTCGGCCCCAGCGACACCCCCGGCATCGGCCCGGTCGTGTGGGGCTCCGACGGGGAGCAGTTCGACCTGATCAGGCAGCGCGAGGACTGGCGCGACGTCGTCGGCACCGACACGCAGCCCGGCTCCGGCGTGATGCCGCACCTGACCATGCAGGGCAACCCGGTCTTCCGGTGGGCGTCCTTCGCGATGGCGAAGATCGGCCAGCAGGCGCTCGATGACGCCGGCATCTCGCTCGACGAGCTCGACGTGTTCGTGCCCCACCAGGCCAACATGCGCATCACCGACGCCATGGCGCGCTCGATGAAGCTCCCCGAGCGGGTCAGGATCGCCCGCGACATCGCCGAGCAGGGCAACACCTCGGCGGCGTCCATCCCGCTCGCCCTCGACCGGATGATCGAGGAGGGTGACGCGCGCAGCGGCGAC
>DASTPB010000124.1:0-3196 GCA_035762385.1 Nocardioides sp.
GTACGTGAACCGCGTCCATGCATTTCTACGCGCGTCGATTGGATCAACGACCCTCAGCGGTGACTGCCGGCGGCCAGCGATCTGCCCGCCAGTCGTCCCACGTCGCGAAGCCGTCCGGTGGGTCGTCGATCGGTTCGGTGCCATCCAGCTCGCCCGGCGTCGGGACAGAGAAGGCGGCCGCGTAGCCGGCAACCTCGTCGTCCGACAACGGCCACGTGGTGTGCGGCGCTTCGGCGAGGCGAGCAGCGAGCCGTCGTCGTTGCTCGTCCGGAGGCACCTCGAAGTACCGCATGTCCACGGCAGCTCCGCGATCGGCGGCTGCCTGGCGGAGGGAGGAGCGCTCGTCGCGGCCCCACAGGCCGAAGTCGATGACCACGCTGGTCCCGAGCTCGAGCGCGCGCAGCCCGATCTCGACGAGCCGGCCCTCGATCACATCCGAGCCCGAGGACGGGTTGGCGTCGCCGTACAGCGCCTTCATCCACTCGTCCTTGGTGAGGCGTGTCTCGCCGCGCCACCGCCCGTGCCGCGGTGGTGCGGGGCGCTCCTAGGATCGTCCCATGCCCAGCACCTCCGAGCAGCCCTACCTCGAGCTCCTGCCCGCCGTGGACATCAAGGGTGGTCAGGCCGTCCAGCTGGTGCAGGGGGTGGACGGCTCCGAGAAGCGGTTCGGCGACCCCGTCGAGGCGGCGCTGCGCTGGCAGGAGGCGGGCGCGGAGTGGATCCACCTCGTCGACCTCGACGCCGCCTTCGGGCACGGCCACAACCGCGAGCTCCAGGCCCGCATCGTCGGCGCGCTCGACATCCAGGTCGAGATGAGCGGCGGGATCCGGGACGACGAGTCGCTCGAGGCCGCGATGGCGACCGGGTGCCGCCGGGTCAACATCGGCACCGCCGCGCTCGAGCAGCCCGAGTGGTGTGCACGGGCCATCGCGACGTACGGCGACCGCGTGGCGGTCGGGCTCGACGTGCGGGGTACGACGCTGGCGGCGCGCGGCTGGACTCGCGACGGCGGCGACCTCTACGAGACCCTGAGCCGCCTCGACTCCGAGGGCTGCGCCCGCTACGTCGTCACCGACGTCAACAAGGACGGGATGCTGCAGGGGCCCAACCTCCAGCTGCTCCGTGACGTGTGCGCCGCCACCGACCGGCCGGTCGTGGCCAGCGGCGGAGTCACCACGCTCGACGACATCCGCGCCCTCATGACCCTCGTCGACGAGGGCGTGGAGGGCGCCATCGCCGGCACCGCGCTCTACGAGGGCCGCTTCACCCTCGAGGACGCGCTGGCGCTGACGAAGGGCTCGTGAGCATGGAGTTCACCGACTACCACACCCGCCTGGCGGCGTACGCCCTGCTCGTCGACGAGGTCGACGGCCAGGAGCGGGTGCTGCTCGCGTGGTGGAACGGTGAGGGCCACAGCGACCCGGCCTGGTCGCTGCCCGGCGGTGGGATCGAGTTCGACGAGTCGATCCACGACGGGCTGGTGCGCGAGGTCTTCGAGGAGACCGGCTTCCACGTCGTCCCCGGCGCGCTGCTCGCCGAGCACTTCTTCACCGGGCAGGGGGGAAAGACCTTCGACGGCCCGTACCGCTCGCAGCGGTTCGTCTTCGAGGCGACCATCACCGGCGGCGAGCTCGGGACCACCGAGGTCGACGGGTCGACCGACCACGCCGCCTGGGTGCCGCTGGCCGAGCTGGACGGCCAGTCGCGCGTCGGCATCGTCGACGTCGCCCTCGCCGCCCACGCCGCCCGCAAGGAGCGCCCATGAGCCTCGCGGTCCGTGTCATCCCGTGCCTCGACGTCGACGGCGGCCGGGTGGTGAAGGGCGTGAACTTCCAGGAGCTCCGCGACGCCGGCGACCCCGTCGAGCTCGCCCGGCTCTACGACGCCGAGGGCGCCGACGAGCTGACCTTCCTCGACATCTCCGCTTCCCACGAGGGCCGGGCCACCACCATGGAGGTGGTCAGCCGCTGCGCCGAGGAGGTCTTCATCCCGCTCACCGTGGGTGGCGGCGTCGGCAGCGTGGCGGACGTCGACCGGCTCCTGCGGGCCGGCGCCGACAAGGTGGCGGTCAACACCGCTGCGATCCGGCGACCCGAGCTGGTCGCGGAGATCGCCGACCGGTTCGGCAGCCAGGTGCTCGTGCTGAGCGTGGACGCGCGGCGGACCCGCCCAGACCAACCGGGCACCGACAGTGGCTTCGAGGTCACCACGCACGGCGGCCGTACGAGCGCCGGGCTCGACGCGATCGCGTGGGCGGTGCGCGCCGCGGAGCTCGGGGCGGGGGAGATCCTGCTCAACGCGATGGACGCCGACGGCACGACCGACGGCTTCGACCTCGAGCTCATCCGCGCCGTACGCCGTGAGGTGCGCGTCCCGGTCATCGCCAGCGGGGGAGCGGGTGCGGTCGAGCACTTCCCGCCGGCCGTCGAGGCGGGCGCCGACGCCGTGCTGGCCGCCACCGTGTTCCACTTCGGCACGCTGACGATCGGAGAGGTGAAGGCCGGTCTGTCCACCGCCGGTCACCAGGTCCGCTGACGGCGGGCTCGGTCGTAGGATTCGGCCATGCTGAAGACTCCCCGGCGCGCAGCCAGGCGCCACCTCGCCGTCGTCACCGTCGCCTCCGCCGCGATCGCGCTCTCCGCGTGCGCCCCGACCGACGAGGCCGACAGCGGCACCGACTCCGGCTCGGGGACGTCCGAGAGCTCCGAGTCCGAGGCCCCTGCCGCCGACGAGTGCACGCCCGACGCCATGCAGACCATCGCCGACGGGACGCTGACGATCGCGACCGACGACCCGGCCTTCGAGCCGTGGTTCGTCGACAACGACCCCACCAACGGCAAGGGCTACGAGTCCGCAGTGGCGTACGCCATCGCCGAGCAGCTCGGCTACACCCAGGACCAGGTGGCCTGGGTGAAGGTGCCCTTCAACAAGGTCGTCCAGCCCGGCCCGAAGGACTTCGACTTCGACGTCAACCAGGTGTCGATCACCGAGGCCCGCCGCAAGGCCGTCGACTTCTCCTCCGGCTACTACGACGTCGTCCAGGCCCTCATCACCAACAAGGGCAGCGCGATCGACGGGGCGACCAGCATCGACGACCTCGCCGACGCCAAGCTCGGCGCGCAGGTCGGCACCACCAGCTACACCGCCATCACCGACCAGATCCAGCCGTCCACCGACCCGGCCGTCTTCGACACCA
>DASTPB010000125.1:0-2203 GCA_035762385.1 Nocardioides sp.
ACGTCGAGCGTGGCCTGGAAGTCCTCCTCGGTCTCGCCGGGGAAGCCGACGATGATGTCGGTGGTGATCGCCGCGTCGGGGATCGCGGCCCGCACCCGCTCGATGATCCCGAGGTACTTCGACTGGCGGTAGGACCGCCGCATGTCGCGCAGCACCTTGTCCGATCCCGACTGCAGCGGCATGTGCAGCGACGGCATGACGTTGGGGGTCGAGGCCATCGCTTCGATGACGTCGTCGGTGAACTCGGCCGGGTGGGGCGAGGTGAAGCGCACCCGCTCGAGGCCCTCGATCTCCCCGCACGCGCGGAGCAGCTTGGAGAAGGCCTGGCGGTCGCCGAACTCGACGCCGTAGGCGTTGACGTTCTGCCCGAGCAGGGTGATCTCGGTGACCCCCTCCGCCACCAGCGCCTCGACCTCGGCGAGGATCTCGCCGGGGCGGCGGTCCTTCTCCTTGCCGCGCAGCGACGGCACGATGCAGAACGTGCAGGTGTTGTTGCACCCGACCGAGATCGACACCCAGGCGGCGTACGCCGACTCGCGCTTGGTGGGCAGCGTGGAGGGGAAGACCGACAGCGACTCGAGGATCTCGACCTGCGCCTCCTCGGCGACCCGCGCCCGCTCGAGCAGCACCGGCAGCGAGCCGATGTTGTGGGTGCCGAAGACGACGTCCACCCACGGCGCCTTCTTGGTGATGGTGTCGCGGTCCTTCTGCGCCAGGCAGCCGCCGACGGCGATCTGCATGCCCGGCCTCTGGGCCTTCACCGGTGCCAGGTGGCCGAGGTTGCCGTAGAGCTTGTTGTCGGCGTTCTCCCGGACCGCGCAGGTGTTGAAGACGACGACGTCGGCCTGCTCGTCCGAACCCGCGCGGACGTAGCCCGCGTCCTCCAGCAGGCCGCTGAGCCGCTCGGAGTCGTGGACGTTCATCTGGCACCCGTGGGTCTTGACCTCGTAGGTGCGGGCGGTCACGGCGGGCGTCTCTGCGGCGGTGCTCATGTCGGGGTCAAGGGTACGGCGGCGGGCGGGGGCCCGGGAATCGCGAAGACCTAGGCTCGCGCCATGCCCCGCATGCACGCGTTCGAGCTGCTGCCCGACGAGGCCGGCTGCGACGTCGTACGCCGTGACTGGCAGGCGCTGCGCGACGCCGGGCTGCCCTCCCAGCTCGACCACCGCGGGAGCACCAACAGCCCGCACGTCACGGTGCTGGCCGCCCCGACGCTGGGCGCGGACGACGAGCAGCGTGCCGTCGAGCTGGTGGGGAGCCTGCTGCCGGTGCAGGTGCGGGCGTCGGGGATCGCGCTGCTCGGTGGCCACCGGGTCTCGGTGGTGCGGGTCCTCGACGTGCCCGACGAGCTGGTGCGCGGGGTGCTGCGCCTCCGGGCGCAGGTGCGCGACGTGCAGCACCTCGGCTGGTTGCCGCACGTCACCCTCGCCCGGCGGATGGAGCGGGACAGGGTGGGGCGCGCCGTCGAGGTCCTCGGGCACGGAGACGTCCTGCTGACCCTCACGTCGCTGCGCCGGTGGGACCCGGACGCGGGAATCGTCACCACTCTGTAATGGTCCCGACGGGCCATGCGTGATGGCCCTCGCGGTCCACCTGCCGATAGGTTGCGCCTATGACCGCGCAGGAAACGGGCACCGTCAGCGCCGGCCGGGGTGAGCCCCTCGTCGTCCTGAGCGGCGTCCAGAAGCACTTCGGGCAGCTCCACGCGCTCAAGGACATCGAGCTCACCGTCAAGCGCGGCGAGGTCGTGGTCGTGATCGGGCCGTCGGGCTCGGGCAAGTCGACGCTGTGCCGCACCATCAACCGGCTCGAGACCATCGACCAGGGCACGATCACCCTCGACGGCAAGGACCTCCCCCAGGAGGGCAAGGCGCTCGCTGCGCTGCGCGCCGAGGTCGGCATGGTGTTCCAGAGCTTCAACCTCTTCGCCCACAAGACGATCCTCGAGAACGTCACGCTCGGCCCGATCAAGGTGCGCGGGTTGAAGAAGGAAGCCGCCGAGAAGAAGGCGCGCGAGCTGCTCGAGCGCGTCGGCGTCGGCCACCAGGCCGAGAAGTACCCCGCCCAGCTCTCCGGCGGCCAGCAGCAGCGCGTGGCCATCGCCCGCGCGGTGGTCTCGCGCCCGCAGCTCATCCTCGCCGACGAGCCCACCGGCAACCTGGACTCGCAGCACGGCGACGAGGTGATGAAACTCCTCGTCGAG
>DASTPB010000126.1:0-25189 GCA_035762385.1 Nocardioides sp.
CTCGAGCATCTGGGTGGCGACGATGACCGGCTTGGCGTTGCGCCGCGCCTTGTCGATGATGAGCTTCTGGTGGATCGGCACGTCCTCCAGCGGGCACTCGACGCCCAGGTCGCCGCGGGCGACCATGATGCCGTCGAAGGCGTCGACGATCTCGTCGATGTTGTCGATGGCCTGGGGCTTCTCGATCTTGGCGATGACCGGGACGAAGATCCCCTCCTCGCGCATCACGGCGCGCACGTCCTCGGCGTCGCCGCCGTGGCGCACGAAGCTCAGGGCGATGAAGTCGACGCCGAGCCGCAGCGCCCAGCGCAGGTCCTCGGTGTCCTTCTCGGACAGGGCCGGCACCGACACGGCGACGCCGGGCAGGTTGATGCCCTTGTTGTTGGAGACCTTGCCGGGCACGACGACCTCGGTGACCACGTCCGTGTCGTCGACCGAGACGACCTTGAGCCGGACCTTGCCGTCGTCGATCAGGATCGGGTCGCCGGGCTCCACGTCGCCGGGAAGGCCCTTGTAGGTGGTGCCGCAGATCTCCGCGGTCCCCTCGACGTCGCGCGTCGTGATGGTGAAGGTCGCCCCGCGCTTGAGCTTCACGGGCCCGTCGGCGAACGTCTCGAGCCGGATCTTCGGGCCCTGCAGGTCGGCGAAGATGCCGATCGCGTGGCCGGACTCGTCGGACGCCTGGCGGACCAGGCGGTAGACGGCCTCGTGGTCGGCGTACGCCCCGTGGCTCATGTTGAGCCGCGCGACGTCCATGCCGGCCTCCACCAGCGAACGGATGCCCTCGGGGGTGTTCACCGCGGGGCCCAGGGTGCAGACGATCTTTGCTCTACGCACGGGCTTCACCCTATCGGAGATTGGATCGTTCCAAAGCCCCCGTGCCGTGCCGGGCGGTGAGTGAGCGCGGATTCCTGGGCAGGAAACCGCGTCACCCACCGCTCGCGACGGTCAGACCACGAGCGGGCGCTCGTGCGGCTTGATCGGGGCGGGCAGCGTGGTCGAGCCGGTCAGGTAGGCGTCGACCGCGGCGGCCGCGCTGCGTCCCTCGGCGATCGCCCAGACGATCAGCGACTGCCCACGACCGACGTCGCCGGCGACGTAGACGCCGGGGACCGAGGCGGCGTAGGACGCGTCGCGCTTGACGTTGCCGCGCTCGTCGAGCTCGACGCCGAGCTGGTCGATGAGGCCGGGCCCCTCGGGCCGGTTGCGCTCGGGTCCTGTGAAGCCCATCGCGAGCAGCACCAGCTGGGCCGGGATCTCCCGCTCGGTGCCCTCGACCGGCTGGAAGGTGGCGTCGACCTCGACCAGGCGCAGGCCGGAGACGTGGCCGTCGGCGTCGCCGAGGAACTCCTGCGTCGACACGGCGTAGACCCGGTCGCCGCCCTCCTCGTGGGCCGAGGAGACGCGGAACAGCATGGGGTACGTCGGCCACGGCTGGCCCGCGGGCCGGTCACCACCGGGCTGGGGCATGATCTCCAGCTGCGTGATCGAGCGGGCTCCCTGCCGGATGGACGTGCCGAGGCAGTCGGCGCCCGTGTCGCCGCCGCCGATGATGACGACGTCCTTGCCGGTCGCCACGATCTGGTCCGAGCCGTCAGCCGTCGGCGCCTCGCCGAGCGCCACCCGGTTGGCCTGCGGGAGGAACTCCATGGCCTGGTGGATCCCACCGAGCTCGCGGCCGGGGACCGGAAGGTCGCGGGCGGCGGTGGCGCCCATGGCCAGCACCACGGCGTCGTACCGGTCGAGCAGCTTCTCGCCCGTCAGGTCGCCCCCGACGTCGACCCCGGCGCGGAAGACGGTGCCCTCGCGACGCATCTGGTCGAGGCGGCGGTCGAGGTGCTTCTTCTCCATCTTGAACTCGGGGATGCCGTAGCGCAGCAGGCCGCCGATCTTGTCCGCCCGTTCGTAGACGGCGACCGTGTGTCCGGCACGGGTGAGCTGCTGGGCGGCTGCGAGGCCGGCAGGACCGGAGCCGACGACGGCGACGGTCTTGCCCGAGAGCCACTCCGGCGGCTGCGGTCGGACGTAGCCCGAGCCCCAGGCGCGGTCGATGATCGAGACCTCGACGTTCTTGATGGTCACCGGGTCCTGGTTGATGCCCAGCACGCAGGCGGTCTCGCAGGGGGCCGGGCACAGGCGACCGGTGAACTCCGGGAAGTTGTTGGTCGCGTGGAGCCGGTCCATCGCGCCGTCCCAGTCGTCGCGCCAGACCAGGTCGTTCCACTCGGGGATGATGTTGCCCAGCGGGCACCCCTGGTGGCAGAACGGGATGCCGCAGTCCATGCAGCGTCCGGCCTGGGTGTTGATGATCGGCAGCAGCGCGCGGCCGATGCCGTCGGGGTAGACCTCGTCCCAGTCCTGCACGCGCTCGGCGACCGCCCGGCGGGGAGCGACCTCGCGGCCGTGCTTCAGGAAGCCCTTCGGGTCAGCCATGGTGGTTCACCTTCTTCACGGGAGCGGTCGTCGGGCGGGTGTCGGGTGTGGTCCGCTCAGCCATGGAGCACCTCCATGATCCGGGCGGCGGCCTCGTCCTCGTTGAGACCGTCCTCCAGGGCCTCCTCCCGCGCCTCCAGGACGCGCTTGAAGTCGCTCGGCATCACCTCGGTGAAGCGGGCGAGCGAGGCGTCCCAGTCGTCCAGCAGCGAGGTGGCCACCACCGACCCCGTCTCCTCGGCGTGCTGCTCGACCAGGGACCTGAGCTCGTCGGCGGCCTTGCCGGTCACGGGCGCGAGCTCGACCAGCTCGGGGTTGACCCGCTGCTCGTCGAGGTCGAGCACGAACGCGTAGCCGCCCGACATCCCGGCGGCGAAGTTGCGCCCCGTCGGGCCGAGGACGACGACGACCCCTCCGGTCATGTACTCGCAGCCGTGGTCGCCCACACCCTCGACGACGGCGGTCGCACCGGAGTTGCGGACGCAGAACCGCTCCCCCGCGCGGCCGCTGAGGAAGATCTGGCCGGAGGTGGCGCCGTAGCCGATGGTGTTGCCGGCGATGATCTGCTCGGCGGCGGCGAAGGTGGCGGCGCGGTCGGGCCGGACGACCAGTCGCCCCCCGGACAGCCCCTTGCCGACGTAGTCGTTGGCGTCGCCCTCCAGGCGGAGCGTGATGCCGCGCGGCACGAACGCGCCGAACGACTGCCCGGCCGATCCGGTGAGGGTGATGTCGATCGTGCCGTCCGGCAGGCCGTCGCCGCGGTAGCGCTTGGTCACCTCGTGGCCGAGCATCGTGCCGACGGTGCGGTTGACGTTGCGGATCGCGACCTGGGCGCGGACCGGCTCGCCGCTCTCGAGCGCCGGGGCGGCGATCGCGATCAGCTCGTTGTCGAGCGCCTTGGCCAGGCCGTGGTCCTGCGTCTTGGTGTTGCGCAGGTCCTGGTCCTCGAACTGGCCGAACTCGCCGTGGGCCGAGGCCTCGTGGAGGATCGGCGTGAGGTCGAGCCCCGAGGCCTTCCAGTGGTCGACGGCGCCGGCCACGTCGAGGGTGCCGACCTGGCCGATGGCCTCGTCGAGGCTGCGGAAGCCGAGCTCGGCCAACAGCTCGCGGACCTCCTGCGCGATGAACTCGAAGAAGTTCACGACGTAGTCGGCCTGGCCGCTGAAGCGCTCGCGCAGCACCGGGTTCTGGGTGGCGACCCCGACGGGGCAGGTGTCGAGGTGGCAGACCCGCATCATGATGCAGCCGCTGACCACCAGCGGCGCTGTGGCGAAGCCGTACTCCTCCGCGCCCAGCAGGGCGGCGACGACGACGTCGCGGCCGGTCTTGAGCTGGCCGTCGGCCTGCACCACGATCCGGTCGCGCAGCCCGTTGAGCAGCAGCGTCTGCTGGGTCTCCGCGAGCCCGAGCTCCCACGGCCCGCCGGCGTGCTTCAGCGACGTGAGCGGGGACGCACCCGTGCCGCCGTCGTGCCCGGAGACGAGCACCACGTCGGCGTGCGCCTTGGACACACCGGCCGCCACCGTGCCGATGCCGACCTCCGAGACGAGCTTGACGTGGATGCGCGCCGACGGGTTGGCGTTCTTGAGGTCGTGGATCAGCTGCGCCAGGTCCTCGATCGAGTAGATGTCGTGGTGTGGCGGCGGGCTGATCAGGCCCACGCCCGGCGTCGAGTGCCGGGTCTTGGCCACCCACGGGTAGACCTTGTGTCCGGGCAGCTGGCCGCCCTCGCCGGGCTTGGCGCCCTGCGCCATCTTGATCTGGATGTCGTCGGCGTTGGTGAGGTACTCCGACGTGACGCCGAAGCGGCCCGAGGCGACCTGCTTGATCGCGGAGCGACGCTCGGGGTCGTAGAGCCGGTCCGGGTCCTCGCCGCCCTCACCGGTGTTGGACTTGCCGCCCAGCCGGTTCATCGCGATGGCGAGGGTCTCGTGGGCCTCCTGGCTGATCGAGCCGTAGGACATCGCTCCGGTGGAGAACCGCTTGACGATCGCCGAGACGGGCTCGACCTCGTCGATGTCGACGGGCTCGCGGACGCCGTCTCTGAAGGTGAAGAGCCCGCGCAGCGTCATCAGGCGCTCGGACTGCTGGTTCACCCGGTCGGTGTACTGCTTGAAGATGTCGTAGCTGCCGGTCCGGGTGGAGTGCTGCAGCCGGAAGACCGTCTCGGGGTCGAAGAGGTGCGGCTCCGCGTCCCCGTTCACGCTGCGGCGCCACTGGTACTCCCCACCGATCGACAGCTCGCGGTGCGCCGGCGCGATGCCGCCGCGGGGGTACGCCGTCGCGTGGCGGCGCGCCACCTCCTCGGCGATCGTGTCGAGCTCGATCCCGCCGAGCTTGGAGGTCGTGCCGGTGAAGTAGCGGTCGATCACGGCCTGGGACAGCCCGACCGACTCGAAGATCTTCGCGCCGGTGTAGGAGGCGACCGTCGAGACGCCCATCTTGGACATCACCTTGAGCACGCCCTTGCCGAGCGCCTTGATCAGGTTCGCGACCGCCTTCTCGGCGTCGACCTTGACGTAGTAGGCCTCGCGGGCGAGGTCCTCCACCGACTCCATGGCCAGGTAGGGGTTGACGGCGGCCGCGCCGTAGCCGACCAGCAGTGCCACGTGGTGGACCTCGCGGACGTCGCCGGCCTCGACCAGCAGGCCGACCCGGGTGCGGGTCTTCTCCCGGACCAGGTGGTGGTGGACCGCGCCGGTGAGGAGCAGCGACGGGATCGGGGCGAGCTCGGCGGTCGAGTGCCGGTCGGAGAGCACGATGATGCGCGCGCCGTCGGCGATGGCCGCCGACACCTCGGCGCACAGCTCGTCGAGGCGCGCCTCGAGGGCCGCTCCCCCGCCGGCGACCGGGTAGAGGCCGCGCACGATGTGCACCTGGAAGCCCGGCATGTCGCCGTTGCGGTTGATGTGGCGGATCTTGGCCAGGTCGTCGTTGGAGAACACCGGGAACGGCAGCACGATCTGCCGGCACGAGGCCGGCGTCGGCTCCAGCAGGTTGGCCTCCGGCCCGATCGACCCGCTGAGCGAGGTGACCAGCTCTTCGCGGATCGCGTCGAGCGGCGGGTTGGTGACCTGGGCGAACAGCTGCGAGAAGTAGTCGAACAGCAACCGCGGCTTCTCGCTGAGCGCGGCGATGGGGGTGTCGGTGCCCATGGAGCCGAGCGCCTCGCCGCCGGTGTTCGCCATCGGGCTCAGCAGGACCCGCAGCTCCTCCTCTGTGTAGCCGAAGATCTGCTGGCGGCGGGTGACCGAGGAGTGGGTGTGCACGATGTGCTCGGGGTCGTCGACGTCGTCGAGGTGGATCAGTCCCGCGTGCAGCCACTCGTCGTACGGCTGCTCCGCGGCCAGCTGGCCCTTGATCTCCTCGTCCTCGATGATCCGGTGCTCCTCGGTGTCGACGAGGAACATCCGGCCCGGCTGCAGGCGGCCCTTGCGGACGACCGTGGCCGGGTCGAGGTCGAGCACGCCGACCTCGGAGGCGAGCACGACGAGGCCGTCGTCGGTGACCCAGTAGCGCGAGGGGCGCAGCCCGTTGCGGTCGAGGACCGCACCGATCTGGGTGCCGTCGGTGAACACCACGCACGCGGGCCCGTCCCACGGCTCCATCAGCATGGAGTGGAACTCGTAGAACGCACGCCGCTTGGCGTCCATCTCGCGGTGGTTCTCCCAGGCCTCCGGGATCATCATCAGCACGGCGTGCGGCAGGGAGCGGCCGGCGAGGTGCAGCAGCTCGAGCACCTCGTCGAACGACGCCGAGTCCGAGGCTCCCGGTGTGCAGATCGGGAAGAGCCGCTCGAGGTCGCCGGGGATCAGGTCGCTCTCGAGGAGCGCCTCCCGGGCGCGCATCCAGTTGCGGTTGCCCATCACCGTGTTGATCTCGCCGTTGTGGGCGATGAACCGGAACGGGTGGGCGAGCGGCCAGCTCGGGAACGTGTTGGTGGAGAAGCGCGAGTGCACGACCGCCATCGCCGAGGCGACGCGCTCGTCGGTCAGGTCGGGGAAGACCCGGTCGAGCTGGTCGGTGGTGAGCATCCCCTTGTAGGCGAGGGTGCGCGACGACAGCGACGGGAAGTAGACGTCGGTCTCGGACTCGGCACGCTTGCGCAGGCAGAACGCCCGCCGCTCGAGCGCCATCCCGCTCACCCGGGCTCCGCGTCCGGCGACGAACACCTGCGCGAAGCTCGGCATGACGCTGCGCGCGGTCGCGCCGAGCGTGCTGTCGTCGACCGGCAGCTCGCGCCACCCGAGGACGGTGAGGCCCTCCTCGTCGGCGATCTCCTCGATCCGCTGACGGGTCTTGGCCACGGCGTCGGCGTCACCGGGCAGGAACGCCGTGCCGACGGCGTACGCCCTCGCCGGCGGGAGCTCGAAGCCGAGCTCGGCGGTGACCTCGCGGAGGAAGGCGTCGGGAACCTGCATGAGGATCCCGGCGCCGTCGCCGGAGTTCACCTCGGCGCCGGCGGCACCACGGTGGTCGAGGTTGCGCAGGGCGGTGAGCGCCTTCGCCACGATGTCGTGGCTGGCCTCACCGGTCAGGGTCGCGACCATGGCGACGCCGCAGGCGTCCTTCTCGTGCCGGGGGTCGTAGAGACCCTGGCTCGGCGGGAATGCGTGCATGGAGGCATTCTCCCGTCGTCGTCTCCGCGCGCCGCGGACCGTTCTCGCTGGGTCCACGACGGGCGAGGGGGTGGAAGTCAACGCTGGGGACGACGTTGGCCCGAGCAAGACGGAACCTATCACCGGCGGGAGCCGCCGGCGCCCCGCGTGTCAGGCCGTGGGACCGCTGGGGTGTCCGTCCTCGGTGCGCTCGGCCGTCTCCCGATCGGGCTCGCGGGTGCGGACCACCTCCTCGCGGCCGGGGTGGCGCACGGCCGAGACGATGAACCAGGTCGTCGCGAGGACGAACAGCACGATCGAGGTCCACACGTTGAGCCTCAGGCCGAGGACGTCGTCCATCTGCACGTCGTCGATGCGGAGGTTCTCGATCCAGCCGCGGCCGAGCGTGTAGAGCATGACGTAGAGCGCGGCGACCCGGCCGTGGCCGAGGCGGAAGCGGCGGTCGAGCCAGACGATGAGGGCGAAGGCCGCCAGGTTCCACAGGCACTCGTAGAGGAAGGCCGGGTGGTACGTCGCCTGGTCGAGCAGCTGCGCCGGCCGGTGGGCGACGTCGATCTCCAGGCCCCACGGCAGGTCGGTGGGCCGTCCGTAGAGCTCCTGGTTGAACCAGTTGCCCCAGCGGCCCACCGCCTGCGCCACGAGGACACCGGGGGCCAGCGCGTCCACCAGCGGGAGCATCTTGATCCCCTTGGTGCGCGCGCCGAGCCACAGCCCGAAGGCGCCGAGGGCGATCGCCCCCCACACGCCGAGCCCGCCACGCCAGACGTAGAGCGCGGTGATCGGGTTGCGGCCCTCCCCGAAGTAGAGGTGCCAGTCGGTGATCACGTGGTAGAGCCGGCCGCCGACCAGGCCGAAGGGCACCGCCCAGATCGCCAGGTCGCTGACCTCGCCCGCGATGCCGCCGCGAGCGATCCAGCGCTTCTCGCCGATCCAGATCGCGAGGACGATGCCGAGGATGATGCTCAGGGCGTAGCCGCGGATCGGGAGCGGGCCGAGGTTCCACACGCCGTCGGCGGGGCTCGGGATGGACATCAGGGTCACGAGGGGGGATCCGACGACGGCCGGCACGGTGAGCATGGGGAGCATCATCCTTCGTCGAGCAACAGCGTGACGTCGCGGGCCAGCTGGGCCTGCGACACGTCGTGGTCCCACATGATCGGCGCCTGGTCGTCGGCGTCGATGGCGTAGACCCGGGTGCCGTGGGTGACGTCGTAGCCCCCGCTGGGCAGCTTGTCGCCCTTGTCGATCCCGACGGCGAGGCTCTCCCCGACCTCGACGATGTCGTCGAGGTCGCCGGTGAGGCCGACGATGCTCGGGTCGAACGCGTCGACGTACGCCTTCGTCACCGCCTCGTCGTCCCGCGCCGGGTCGGTGGTCACGAAGACGACGTCGACCCGCTCCTCCTGCTCCTCGTCGAAGCGGGCGAGGGTGCCGGCGAGCGTGGCCATCACCTGGCCGCAGATGTCGGGGCAGTGGCTGTAGCCGAAGAAGACGAGCGTGAGGTCCTTGTCGGTGTCGTCGGTCAGGCTGAAGGCCGCGCCGTCGGTGTCGACCAGAGGCGTGGACGACACCTCGAACGGCGGGTCGAGGACCGTGCCGGTCAGCTCGCTCGACTCGGCTCCCCCGCCGCAGGCCGCCAGCAGCGCGAGCAGCGGGACGGCGGCGAGGGCCCTGGACACGGGCTCAGCGCCCACGTCGTACGCCCTCCGCGAGGTCGGTGGTCAGGCTGCGCAGGGCCTCGAGGCCCGCGGCCTCGTCGCCCTCGTGGTCGAGCAGGCAGCGCACGAAGGCGGAGCCCACGATCACGCCATCGGCGAAGCCGGCGACGTCGGCTGCCTGGTCGCCGTTGCTGACCCCGATGCCCACCGCCACCGGTACGTCGCCCGCGGCGCGGACCCGGCGCACGAGGGGGCCGGCCAGGTCGGAGGTGGCGTCACGCGCGCCGGTGACGCCCATGACGGCGGCGGCGTAGACGAACCCGCGGCTCTCGTGGGCGGTCATCGCGATGCGCGCGTCGGTCGAGCTGGGCGCGACGAGGAAGACCTTGTCGAGGTCGTGCGCATCGGCCGCGGCGATCCACTCCGAGCCGTAGTCCGGGGTGATGTCGGGCGTGATCAGTCCGGCGCCCCCTGCCTGCGCGAGGTCGGCGGCGAACCGCTCGACGCCGTAGCGCTCGACGGGGTTCCAGTAGGTCATGACGAGGGTCGGCACGCCCGTGTCGGCCACCTCGCCGACGACGCGCATCACGTCGGCGGTGCGCACGCCGCCGTCGAGCGCAGCCTGGGCGGCGGCCTGGATCGTGGGACCGTCCATCACCGGGTCGCTGTAGGGCAGGCCGATCTCGATGGCGTCGCAGCCGGCCTCGACCAGAGTCCGCAGCGCGCGGATCGAGCCCTCGACGCTGGGATAGCCGGCGGGGAGGTAGCCGATGAGGGCGGCACGGTCCTCGGCCCGCGCCTTCTCGAAGGCGGTCGTCGTCGAGGTCACTGCACAGCCTCCTCGGACGCCTGCTCGAGGTCGGCGTCCGGACCGAGGTCGGCGTCGCCGAGGCCGAACCACTCGATGGCCGTGCCCATGTCCTTGTCGCCACGGCCGCTGAGGTTGATGATCACCGTCGCGTCGGGACCCTTCTCCTCGCCGAGCCGCTTGGCGACGTCGAGCGCGCCGGCCACCGCGTGGGCCGACTCGATGGCCGGGATGATCCCCTCGGTGCGGCTGAGCAGCGCCATCGCGTCCATCGCCTGCGCATCGGTGACGGGCGTGTACGTCGCCCGCCCGGCCGCGGCCAGCCACGAGTGCTGCGGACCGACGCCGGGGTAGTCGAGGCCCGCGGAGATCGAGTGGGACTCGTCGGTCTGGCCGTCGTCGTCCTGGAGCACGTAGGTGCGCGCGCCGTGCAGCACGCCGGCCTCGCCGGCGTGGATGGTCGCCGCGTGGCGACCCGTCTCCACGCCGTCTCCCCCGGGCTCGAAGCCGTGGATCTCCACGCCCTCGTCCTCGAGGAACGCGGTGAACAGCCCGATCGCGTTGGAGCCGCCGCCGACGCACGCCGCGACGGCGTCCGGCAGGACGCCGTACTGCTCGAGGCACTGGGCGCGCGCCTCGTCGCCGATCCCGCGGCAGAAGTCGCGCACCATGCTCGGGAACGGGTGCGGCCCGGCGGCGGTGCCGAAGAGGTAGGCGGTGTGGTCGACGCTGGCGACCCAGTCGCGCAGCGCCTCGTTGATCGCGTCCTTGAGGGTCGCGCTGCCCGACTCGACGGGGACGACCTTCGCGCCCAGCAGCTGCATGCGGGCGACGTTGAGCGCCTGGCGCCGGGTGTCGACGGCCCCCATGTAGACCGTGCAGTCGAGGTCGAACCAGGCGGCCGCGGTGGCGCTGGCGACACCGTGCTGCCCGGCGCCGGTCTCGGCGATCACGCGGGTCTTGCCCATCCGCCTGGTCAGCAGGGCCTGGCCGAGGACGTTGCGGATCTTGTGGGCACCGGTGTGGTTGAGGTCCTCGCGCTTGAGCAGCACGCGCGCACCGACCAGCTCGGAGAGCCGCTCGGCGTGGTAGAGCCGGCTCGGCGTGCCGGCGTAGTCGCGCAGCACCCGCTCGAAGTCGGCGACGAACGACTCGTCGGCCATCGCGTCGCTCCAGGCCTCGGTCAGCTCGTCCAGCGCGGCGACCAGGGCCTCGGGCATGAAGCGCCCGCCCCACGTCTCGCCGAAGTAGCCCCGCTCGTCGGCGTCGTACCGGCCGGTCCCACTCGTCTGCTTGCTCGCCTGCTGGCCCACCTGGACGTTCGACTGCACGCTCACGCCGCCGTCACTCCTGTCATCGCTCGTACGGCGGCCTCCGGGTCGCCGTCCTTGACCAGCGCCTCCCCGACCAGCACCACGCCTGCTCCTTCGGAGACGAACCGCTGGACGTCGGCGACGCCGCTGATGCCGCTCTCGGCCACGAGGACCGCCCGGCCCTGCAGCTGGGGGGCGAGCCGCCCGAACACCCCGGGATCCACCTCGAGGGTCTTGAGGTTGCGGCTGTTGACGCCGATCAGCTCGGCCCCCAGCGCCAGCGCACGCTCGGCCTCCCCCTCGTCGTGCACCTCGACCAGGACGGTCAGCCCGAGGGCGCTCGCCTCGTCGTGCAGGCGCCGGAGGGTGTCGTCGTCGAGCGCCGCCACGATCAGCAGAGCGAGGTCCGCACCGGCCGCGCGGGCCTCGACGAGCTGGTAGCTCTCGACGATGAAGTCCTTGCGCAGGATGGGCGTGTCGACGGCGGCGCGCACGGCACGCAGGTCGTCGAGGCTGCCGCCGAAGCGCCGCTCCTCGGTCAGGACGGAGATCGCCGCGGCACCGCCGCGGGAGTAGGCGTGCGCGAGGGACGCCGGGTCGGGGATGTCGGCGAGCGCGCCCTTGCTCGGGCTGCGCCGCTTGACCTCGGAGATCACGCTCGAGCCGCTCGCACGGAAGTGCGGCATCGGGTCGCGCGGGGGCGCGGCGTCACGGAGGCGGGCGCGGAGCTCGCCGATCGGGAGCGAGGCCTCGCGGCGAGCGAGGTCCTCGCGGGCTCCCGCGACGATGTCGTCGAGGACGGAACCGGTCGCTGGCATGCGCTCAGCCTCTCACCCGGGCCCAGCCCGTCCGGGGCCGGCGCCCGGTGGGCGGACGAGAGATCGGTGGATCCGGGCTCAGTGCTCGGACGAGTTGAAGCCGAGCCTGGACAGCACGAGGAACAGCGGGAACGCGATCACCGCGATGATGATGCCGATCCAGAGCAGGGTCATCTGGGTCGGGACCTGCAGCAGCGCGACGCTGCCCACGACGAAGCCGAGCATCGCGATCGCCACCGCGGTCCATGCAGCGGGGGTGTTGCCGTGGCCAGCAGCCATCGTGGGGGCTCCTTCGTCGGTTGAGCTGAGGTCGAGCGGACGTGCGCGACGAGTCTAGGCGGTCGGGTCGCGGCCCTCGTCGAGGGCCTTCCAGAGGTCGATGTTCTCGGTCGGGCGGTCGGTCGGGCGCCCGGCGGGACGCTCGACCGGGTCGGCGGCCGGGCCGCCACGGGGGCCGGTGGGCGAGTCGTACCTCGCGCCCATCTCGGGCCACGTCGGGACGAGTCGGAGGGCGAGGACCGTGGAGGTGAGCACGAGGAGCGCGGCAGCGGCCGCGAGCCAGTACCAAGCGGTCAGCGAGGTGTCCTCGAGGGTGATCCCGGTGCGGCGACGTACCTGCTCGACGAGGTGGTCGGGGAGGCTGAACGGCGCCCATGCGACGGTCGCGGCGTAGCCGAGACCGGCCAGCACGCCGAGCACCGCGACGGCTCGGCGGAACCGACCGCGGGTGACCAGCAGGACTCCCCAGCAGGCCATCACGACGAAGGCCAGCGCGGTGGCGAGCGGCGAGGACGCGATCTCGCCGAACGCCGTCGTCGCCACGGCGACCGACGACGCGGCCGTCGAGTCGAGCTCGTCGCCGGTGACCCAGGGCTTGCTGCCGGCCCACGCCCCCAGCGCCGCGGAGGCGAGCCCCAGCGCCACGACGGGCCCGAAGGTGCGCCGGCGCGGAGGATGCGGCTCGCGGGGCTCAGCCATCGACCCGGTGCACCAGGTCGGCGTCGAAGCACGTGTGGTCGCCCGTGTGGCAGGCGGCGCCCACCTGGTCGACCACGAAGAGGAGCGTGTCGCCGTCGCAGTCGAGGCGGACCTCCTTGACCCACTGGACGTGGCCGGAGGTGTCTCCCTTGACCCAGTACTCGCGACGCGACCGGGACCAGTACGTCGCCCGGCCGGTGCTGATGGTGCGGGCGAGCGCCTCGTCGTCGACCCAGGCCAGCATCAGGACCTCCCCCGAGCCCTGCTGCTGGACGACGACAGGCACGAGCCCCTCGGCCGTGTGCCTCAGCCGCGCGGAGATCGCCGGGTCGAGGGTGGAGCCGGGGGCGCTCATTCGGGGTCCCCGCGGCGTTGTTCGGAGGAGCGGAGCGAGGGAGAAGAACGTCGGGGGGTGATGTTCATGGCTCCATGGTCTCAGCCTCGCGGGAGGCCCACGTCTGCGCGCACTGCTTCGTGACGGGGCCCGGTGCGGGCAGGTCGCGGTCGTCCCAGCGCGCGATGGCCTGGACGTCGCGCGTGGTGGAGACCAGGAACGCCTCGCTCGCCCCCGCCAGGACGTCGGCCAGCGGCGCATCGACCTCCGTCGCTCCGCACCACTCGATGACCAGCTCGCGGGTGATGCCGGCGAGGCAGCCCGACGCGAGGGTCGGGGTGCGGAGCTCGCCGTCGACGACGTAGAAGACGTTGGATCCCGTGCCTTCGCACAGGTGGCCGGCCGTGTTGGCGAAGACGGCCTCGGTCCCTCCGTGCCGCTGGGCGTGGGCGAGCGCGATCACGTTCTCGGCGTACGACGTGGTCTTGAGCCCGGCGGTGGCGCCGTTCTCGTTGCGGGTCCACGGGACGGTCACGACGGTGGTCTCGGGGGGCGCGTGGTCGATCGCGCTGTAGGCCACGACCAGCGTGGCGGGTCCGCCACCGCGCCCTGAACCCATCGGGTGCGGCCCGGCGGTCCAGGTGATGCGCAGGCGGCCGATCGGGTCGTCCTGCGCGCCCTCGAGAACGGCCGCGACGCCACGCCGTACGACGTCGGGGTCGGGCGACGGCAGCCCGAGACCGGTGGCGCTCCGCTCGAGGCGGTCGAGGTGCCGGGTCAGCGCGAAGGGCACGCCGTGCAGCGTCTTGACCGCCTCGAAGACGCCGTCGCCGACCGTGAAGCCGTGGTCGGTGACCGCGACAGCCCCTTGGCTCGGGTCGGCCAGCAGGTCACCGTCGATCCACGCGCGCATGGCGCCACTCTAGGGCGCCGGACGCCCACCGGACGGAGGCACGTGGGGCTGGTGGGACACAAGACCGGGGGGCCGATTTTGGCGCCTCGTCGGCCATGGGCTACTGTTCCACTCGCACTCAGGGCCGGTGAACACGGCCACGGGATGCAGGCGGACATAGCTCAGTTGGTAGAGCGCAACCTTGCCAAGGTTGAGGTCGCGAGTTCGAGTCTCGTTGTCCGCTCGGAAGGTCTCCCCCGTTCATTTCCGGAACCTCCACGGTGGGTTGGCCGAGAGGCGAGGCAACGGACTGCAAATCCGTCTACACGGGTTCAAATCCCGTACCCACCTCGCAGACACAACTCAAGACCCGGGCGATTGGCGCAGCGGTAGCGCGCTTCCTTGACACGGAAGAGGTCACTGGTTCAAACCCAGTATCGCCCACCAGCGAAGATGCAGTCAGGGGCCGGTTTCCGTCAGGAAGCCGGCCCCTGATCCATGCACGCGCCGGGCGCACGGCAGGTGGGTGGACTACTCGCGGTCCTCCAGCCCCTCAGCCTGTGCAGTCGTCCCCTGTGCGGCTGCCAGCTGGCGCCAGAGCTCTTCGGCGAGGTCGGCGAGGACGTCCGCCGACCGTGGTTCGTCTGTCATGCGGATCACGCTAGGCGCCGTGCCGAAGCGCGACTGAGTCTTCGACGGATCTTCGTCGAGACTGGGTAAGCCCTTCGGGCACGCGAATCCGTCGCGGTCGCTCCGCGGGGTACTAGGACCATCGGACAACTGCCGTGTCGCGACAGGAGTGCCTACGGTCGTGGGTGGGGGACCAGCCACGACGACGGAAGGACCCCACCATGACTCGGGCCGCCAACCTGGCACTCGCTCCTCGCGCCCGGCACGTCGTTGCCGCGAAGGAGATCGACACGGCACGCGACCGCGGGGTCGGCTCGCCGCAGCGGCGCATCGCGCTGTACTCCCACGACACGCAGGGACTCGGCCACGTGCGGCGCAACACGATGCTCGCGGCAGCCGTCGTCGCCGCGGACCCCGGCGCGCAGGTGCTCCTGGTGAGCGGCGCCCGCGAGGCGTCCAGCCTGCCGATGCCGGACCGGACGCGGATCGCGTTCATCCCGGGGCTGGCGAAGGACGGCCTCGGGTACTACTCGGCGCGCCGGTCGGGCGGCACGCTCGACCACGTCGTGGGCCTCCGGGCCGCGGCGCTCGACGAGGCGCTGTCGGCCTTCGCGCCCCACCTCCTCGTGGTCGACAAGGTGGCCCGGGGGTTCCGAGGGGAGCTCGAGCCGGCCCTCAGGCGTCTGCGACGCACGCACGGCACCCGCACGGCGCTGGGGCTGCGCGACGTGCTCGACGACGTGGAGGCCACCCGCCAGGACTGGGAGTGCTCCCGCAGCCCCGAGGCCGTCGATGCGCTCTACGACGAGGTCTGGGTCTACGGCGACCCCGCCATCTTCGACCCGGTCGAGGAGTACGGGTGGGGCGCGGCGACGCGGGCGAAGGTCCGCTACACCGGCTACCTCGCCCGCGGGCGCGAGCAGGTCCTCACCGACGCGGCTGCCCGCACCGCCGCGGACGCCGCGCCGCTCCTGCGGCCGCAGCTCTCCACGCCCTACGTCCTGGGGCTCGTCGGCGGGGGCCAGGACGGCGCGGCCGTGGCCGACGCCTTCGCCGCCGCGACCTACCCCGCCGGCCACACGGGGGTGCTCGTCACCGGTCCGTACCTCCCCGAGCGCGACCTGGCCCGGGTCCGTGACGTGGCAGGCCGCCGGTCCGACCTGCGCGTGCACCGCTTCGTCGGCGACGTCCCGGCGCTCGCGCGGGGATCGGCCGCCACGGTGTCGATGGGTGGCTACAACTCCGTGTGCGAGCTGATCGCCAGTCCGAGCCCCGCGCTCGTCGTGCCCCGGACCTCGCCGCGACGTGAGCAGTCGCTGCGCGCCGCCCGCTTCGAGGAGCACGGCCTGGTCGACGTGCTGTCGCTCGACGACCTGGCGCCGGACGCGGTCGGGCGATGGCTCGGTGAGGCGGTGACGCGACCGCGCCGGGACCAGACGCACATCGACCTCGAGGGCCTCCGCGCGGTTCCCGCCCTGGCCTCCGCCCTCCTCGACACCCAGGACGAGCAGGAGGTGCGCCATGTCGGCTGAGCCCCTGCTGCCGCGGATCGGCTACGTGCTCAAGATGTATCCGCGCCTGTCGGAGACCTTCGTGGTGACGGAGATCCTCGCGATGGAGCGCGAGGGAGCCGAGCTCGACCTGTTCTCGCTGCGTCCGCCGATCGACGGCCGCTTCCACGAGGCGGTGTCGCGGGTGCACGCGCCCGTCACCTACCTGCCGTCCCCCGCGAGGGCAGCGGACCTCTGGAGCGCCCTCGAGACGTGCCGGCTCCACCACCCTGCGAACGTCCTCGACCACCTGGACGAGCTCCTCGCGGTGCCACCGGGAGACGCCCACCAGGCCCTCGTCCTGGCCATGGCGGTCACCGAGCGCGGGATCACCCACCTCCACGCGCACTTCGGCTCCGTGGCCGCCTCCGTGGCGAGGCTCGCGGCTCGCATCGCCGGCATCACCTACTCGGTCACCCTCCACGCCAAGGACATCTTCCACGAGGAGGTGGACCGGGCAGCGCTCGCCGAACGGCTGCGTGACGCGGCGCTGGCGGTGACCGTCAGCGACTACAACGAGCGCTACCTGCGCTCGGTGTACGGCGACGCCGCGCACAGCGTCGTACGCATCTACAACGGCATCGACCTCGAGGCCTTCCCGATGACCGCGCCGCTGCATCGCCCGCCCCGTGTGGTGGGGGTCGGTCGGCTCGTCGAGAAGAAGGGGTTCGACCACCTCCTGGCGGCCGTCGCCCTGCTGCACCGTCGGGACCGGACGGTGCGCCTCGACCTCGTGGGCAGCGGCGTCGAGGAGCTCGCACTGCGTGCCCGCGCCGACGCACTCGGCATCGCGGACCTCGTCACCTTCCACGGAGCGCTGACGCAGGACGAGACCAGGCAGGTGGTCACCGGTGCCGCCGCCCTGGCTGCGCCGTGCGTCGTGGCGGGCGACGGCAACCGCGACGGTCTGCCGACGGTCGTCCTGGAGAGCCTCGCGCTCGGCACGCCGGTCGTGTCGACCCCGGTCACCGGGATCCCGGAGGCGATCCTCCACGGCTCCACCGGCCTGCTCGTCCCCGAGGCCGACCCGGTGGCGCTGGCAGACGCACTGGCGAGGCTCGTGGACGACGCCGGACTGCGGTGCGAGCTCGCCGCAGCGGGGCGCCGGCACGTGGAGACCCACTTCGACGCCCGGACCAACGGACGGCTGCTCCACGAGCGCCTCGACCGGCTCGCCCGGGCCACGCAGGAGGTGGCGGTCTGATGCGCGTCGTCTACGTCAGCACCGACGCCGGGGTCCCGCCCTTCGGGCGCAAGGGCGCCTCCGCCCACGTCCAGGCCATCCTCAAGCAGCTGCTCCGCCGCGGCGACGAGGTCCACCTGGTGACCTCACGTCCCGGCCCCGTCCCCGGGGAGTTCCCGAACCTGCGCGTCCACGCCCTCCCGACGCCTCGTGGTCGTGACGCCCGCTCGCGGGAGGTCGCAGCCCGGGAGACCGACCGCACCGTGGCCGCCGTGCTCGACCGGTTGCACGCGACCGGCGGGATCGACCTCGTCTACGAGCGCTACGCGCTCTGGGGGCGTACGGCGATGGCCTGGGCCCGCGCCCGCGGCGTCGCCGGGATCCTCGAGGTGAACGCCCCGCTCCCCCTCGAGCAGGCACGGCACCGCCTCCTGGCCGACCCGGCGGGGGCCGACGCGGTGGCGCGCTCGGTGACCGCCGACGCCGAGGTGGTGGTGTGCGTCAGCGAGCCCGTCGCCGCGTGGGTCCGCGGCCTGGGCGGAGCCTCTCCCTCCTCGGTCCACGTCGTCCCCAACGGCGTCGACACCGAGCGGTTCCGTCCCGTGCCGCCCCGCAGCCGACCGGGCCACTTCACGGTCGGCTTCGTCGGGACCCTCAAGCCCTGGCACGGCGTGCAGGACCTCGTCGAGGCGGTGGCCCTGCTGCACGCGAGCGACCCGACCTACCGCCTGCTGGTCGTGGGCGACGGGCCCGGACGGCCCGCCCTGGAGGACCTCGCCGCCCGGCGTGGCCTGGCCGGGGCCATCGAGCTCACCGGCGGGGTCCCGCCCAGCGGCGTACCGCGTCAGGTGGCGAGGATGGACGTGGCGGTGGCGCCCTATCCCCCGACCGACGACTTCTACTTCTCTCCCCTCAAGATCTACGAGTACCTCGCCGCCGGGGTGCCGGTCGTGGCCAGCGACGTGGGGCCCGTGCCGGAGCTGCTCGGAGCGGGCGGGGAGCCCATCGGGGCGCTCTACCGCGCCGGGTGCCACCCGCACCTGGCGGCGACGATCATCGGGCTCCGACACGACCCGGCCCGCCGTGCAGATCTCGGCCGGCGCGCGCGTGCCGCCATGGTCGAGGGGCACGACTGGTCCCACGTGCTCCAGCGCACGCTCGATCTCTCGGAGGTGCTGCATGCCGACGCGCAAGCCTCGTAACCTCCGCGAGTCCGTCCCCGGCTTCCGGCGGCTCGGCCCCCACCTCCGTCCGCACCTCCGCCCGGAGCGCGGCACCCTCCTGGTCGGCCTGGTGGCCCTGCTCGCCGAGGTGGGGTTCCGACTGCTCGAGCCATGGCCCCTGAAGTACGTGATCGACGGCGTCATCGGCGCCAACGGCACCAGCTCCGGCACGGGACTGACGGACAACCTGACGCTCCTGCTCGTCGTGGCCAGCGCCGCGCTGTTCGCGATCACGCTCCTGCGCGCCGGCGCGTCCTACCTCAGCACCCTCGCCTTCGCACTCGCCGGCAGCCGGATGCTCAGCAAGGTGCGCTCCGACCTCTTCGCGCACCTCCAGCGACTCCCCATGGCCTACCACGACCGGGCGCGCACCGGTGACCTCGTCACCCGGGTGACCGCCGACGTGGGACGCCTCAAGGAGGTCGCCGTCACCGCCGCGCTGCCGCTCTTCGGCAACGTCCTGACCCTGGTCGCGATGATCGTCGTGGTGGCCGTCATGGACTGGCAGCTCGCCCTGGTGATGCTGGTCGTGTTCCCGATGTTCAGCTCGATGAGCCTGCGGCTCGGCCGACGGATCAACACGGTCTCCCGGCACCAGCGTCATGCGGAGGGTGACCTCGCCTCGCACGCGACCGAGTCGCTCACGTCGATGCGCGTCATCAAGTCGTACTCCCTCGAGGACGTCATGCAGGAGAGCTTCAGCTCGAGCAACCGCAAGTCCTTCCAGGACGGCGTCAAGGCCAAGCGGCTCTCCGCCGGCCTCGAGCGGAAGACCGACGTGCTCGTGGGCCTCGCCACCGCGGTCACGCTGTTCGCCGGTGGCCAACGGGTCCTCGCCGGCGCGATGACGCCGGGAGAGCTGGTCGTCTTCCTGACCTACCTCAAGGCGGCGTTCAAGCCGATGCGCGACGTGGCCAAGTACGTCGCACGGATCTCGCAGGCGGCGGCCTCGGCGGGGCGGATCGTCGAGGTCCTCGAGGAGGTGCCCGCGATCGTCGACCAGCCGCAGGCCGTCCCGGCCCCGCCCCTCGCCGGTCGGGTGGAGCTGCGGGACGTGTGGCTCGAGTACGCCCCCGGTCACCCGGTCCTGCGCGGCGTCGACCTCGTCGTGCCGGCAGGACAGCGGATCGCGCTCCTCGGACCGTCGGGCGCGGGCAAGTCGAGCGTGGCCATGCTGCTCTCCCGCCTGTGCGACCCCTCGCACGGCTCGGTGCTCATCGACGGCATCGACCTGCGTGACATGACGCTGGAGTCGCTGCGCCGCCAGACCGCGGTCGTCCTGCAGGAGAGCGTCCTCTTCGCCACGTCCATCGCGGACAACATCGCCCACGGTTCGACGGAGGCCTCCCCCGCCCGAGTGCGCGAGGCGGCGCGGATCGCGGGCGCGCACGACTTCATCCTCCGCCTGCCCAACGGCTACGACACGATCGTCGGCGAGCGGGGAGCGACCCTGTCCGGTGGCGAGCGGCAGCGCATCGCCATCGCCCGCGCAGCGATGCGCCGGGCGCCGATCGTGATCCTCGACGAGGCCATGACCGGGTTGGACCGTGACACCGAGGCCGACGTCCACGCCGCCCTCACGCGGCTCACGGAGGGGTGCACGACGATCGTCATCAGCCACGACCTCGACGCCGCCCTGGCCTGCGAGCGCGTCGTGTGGCTGGAGGGCGGATCCGTCGTCGACGACGGCGATCCGGCCGAGGTGCTCGCGCGACGCGCCGGACGAGCCCATGCCCATAGCTGACCACACGCCGATCGTCGAGGACGCGGAGCTGCGCGGAGGACACCTGGTGCTCTCGCGGGGCCGGCTGCAGGACTGGCTCTCCGAGAGCCTCGGCGCGCCCTGCCGGGTCGAGCCCCGCAGGTTGCGCTACAAGCCGGGCACCAGCGTGGTCCTGGCCTTCGACCTGACCCTCGAACGCGACGGCGGACCCGCGACGCAGGCGTGCCTCGCGAGCGCGTGGTCCGACCACGCGTCACCGAAGATGTCCAAGGCGCACCGTCGTCTCCCCCCGGACGCCCGCCTGGCCCACGATCCCGAGCGGCACGCGCTCGTCACGACGGCGGCAGGCGACCGCGCTCTCCCGGTCCTCGAACGCCTCGCGCGGCCCGACGGTCCCGGCCGGCTCCTGGAACGGCTGGGCGGGCCCGCGGAGGGTGGTGGCGGCCCGCGGATCCGGAGCATCCGCCACAACCCCGGCCGGCGGTGGGTCGGCACGCTGGAGCAGCCGGGCGAGCCGACCCGGCTCGTACGGGCCTACGACAGCACCGCCACGATGACGTACGCCGCTGCCTGCTACCGCTCGTTGGCACGGGGCCCGGCGCCGACGCCGCACCTGCTCGGGCGTTCCCGGTCGTGGTCCGTGCTCGCCGTGACCTGGGCGGAGGGTGTCGACCTCGCCGGCCATCCCGGCGCGGAGGCCGCCTGGGAAGCCGCCGGTCGCGCACTGGCGACCCTGCACGAGAGTCGGGCGCACGGCCTCCACCGCCCGGACGCGCGGCGGGACCTCGACGCCGTCAGGGCGACTGCCCGGCAGGTCGCCGTCCTGCTGCCCGAGCTGGCGCCCGAGGTGCTCCACCTCGCGGACGCCGTCGCCCACGAGCTCCGCGTGCTCCGGCGGCTCCCGCACACCGCCTGCACCGTCCACGGGGACTTCTCCCCCGACCAGGTGGTCGTCGGTCCGGACGGTCGACCGACCATCATCGATCTCGACGCCGCCCGGCGGGGCGCACCGGAGCAGGACCTCGGGTGCCTGACGGCGTCCACGACGATCGGTGCCGACGACGGGACCGACGCGACGACGCGGGCGGAACGGCTGGCGGACTTCATGACCGGCTACTCCGACGTGCGTCGCCCGCCTGCGGACCGGGCCGTCGCCCTCCACGCCGTGGCGTTCGGCCTGCGGAAGGCGGCGGACCCGTTCCGGGAGTGTGCGCCCGACTGGCGCGAGCAGGTCACTCGCCGGGTGCAGGCGACGGCACGAGCCCTGGCCGACGTCCCCCCGTCCGGACGGAGCTGACCGTGGACCGCATCGCGCAGCTGGTCGAGCAGCTGGGCCCGGCCGGCTACCGGCTCCGGAAGGCCCAACCACGGGGTTCCGCTCGGCTCACGATGGAGCTGGAGGCGCTGGACGGGACCATCTGCGCCGGTCAGTGGCACGCGGATGCCGCCGAGGCTGCCCGGGTGGCCGCGCTGGTCGTCGGGCGCTTCGGTCCGGACGCGGTCGACGTGCTGGGCGGCGGTCGGCTGCTCGTGCAGCACCGCGGGGCGGACCGACGCCTGCCGGTCCTCGCCCGCCTCGTCCGTGACGGTGCCACGCTCGTGGCCCACCGGCCCGAGCGCCGCGCCGTGGTCCGCCTCGACGGGTACGGCTACGTCAAGGTCGTCCGTCCGGGCAGCACCGCGCAGGTGGTGGAGCCCCTGCGAGTGCTCCGGATCGACGACGTGCGCCTGCCGCAGGTGATCTCGGACGACGACCGCCGCGGCGTGGTCACCCTGTCCCCCGTCGCCGGTCGCACGATGCTCGACTGCGCAGGCGATGGCACGCGTCCCGACGACGACCTCGCCGCCGACCTCGCCCGGGTCGGCGCCGCCGCGTCCCGCCTGCACCGGCACCCGGTCCACCTCGACCGCACCCCCCACGACACGACCGCGGAGGTCGCGGCCGCGCGGCGCTGGTTGGCCGCCGCCACCGACCACCACCTGCTCGCGCCCGACACGTGGGAACCCCTGCTCACTGCGGCGATCGCGCGCCTGCCGGATGCTCCGGAGCGGCTGAGCCTGCTGCACCGCGACCTCCACGACAAGCAGGTCGTGCTGTCGCCCGGCGAGCCGGTGGGCCTGCTCGACCTCGACCTGGCCACCCAGGGTGACCCGGCCGTCGACCTGGCCAACCTGCTCGCCCACATCGACCTCCGCGTGCGCCAGGGGGTCTGCACCGAGCGCCGCGGAGCACGGTGCGCCACGGCCCTGCTCGAGGGGTACGCGCCCGCGCCCGATGTCCTGGCCCGTGTCGCGCCCTACGTCACGCTCACGCGGCTGCGCCTCGCGGGCGTGTATGCGTTCCGCCCCGGCACGGGAGACCTCGTCGCCGGGTTGCTGGAGGCCGCGCGGACCCGGACCGCCGAGCTCCCGGACCTCCGGGTGCCGGTCACCCCGACCGGCCTCCTCACCTCGCCGTGACCGTCGTCCGCGAGACCGCCGGCTGGACCAGGTCGGTCCCCCCGTAGCGCACGACCAACGGCCTCCTGCCCGGCTGGACTTGGCGGACGACGAGCCGCGCCCGCCCGTCGACGACCTGTCCCTCTGCCGTCCGACGTCCCACGCTGACGGTGATGACCCCGGCCGGCCTCGCCGCTCCCACGGCACGGACGCGTACGTCGACGACCACCCGTCCCCGCTTGGGCTCGGGGCGGACCCGCAGCACGGGCACGGTCGTGACAGGCGCCGCGGCCAGGGTCTCGGTCGTGGCGCGGAAGTGGCGTCGCTCCCAGGTGACCGCGACCGACAGTCCGTGTCCCATGTCCCCGCGGCGGACGGTGTAGACGGGGTGCGAGGCCTTGGCGATGCGTCGACCGTCGCGCAGCCACTGGTAGGTGGCCGTTGCGCCGCTCTGCCGGGCGCGGCCGGTCTTCACGACGAGACGGCTCCCCACCTCGGGCGCGCCCTCGATCCGCGACGGTCTGGTGAGGATGACCGGCTTGGCCTGGACGGGCTCGGTCTCCGGCGCGGTCGCCCGCGACTTCTTGTAGCCCTTCGCGCTCGCGATGACGCGGGCGCTGATCCGCTTCCCGATCTGGTCCCGGGTGAGGGTCAGCGTGGACCCGGTCGCCCCGGGCAGCGCGCTGCCGTCGGCGTACCACTGCGTCGAGGCCTTCGCAGGCTGCGGCGACCACGCCGACGGGGTGAGCGTCAGCGTCGTGCCGACCTCCGGGACACCCTGGATCGTCGGCGCCTGGGTCTTCTGGAAGGTTCCGGGCGCGACGGGCGCGGTGGCGAGCGACGCCCCGCCCGGGGTGTAGCCGCTCAGCTGGGCCGTCACCTCGGCGGTCAGCGCCTTGCCCTTGACGTCGGGCGTCGGCACGTAGCTCGCTCCGGTGGCCCCGGGGATCGCGGCTCCGTCGGCGAGCCAGCGGTAGGTGATGCTGGTGGGCGCCGGGGTCCACGCTCCCGCGGCCACCTCCAGCGGCGCACCGACCATGGGCGACCCGGCGAGGGTGGGCGGCGAGGTGGGCTGGACGACGCGGTCGTTGAAGTGGATGAACCCGCTCGGCCAGCCGCCGCCGGTCTTGGTGATGCGGCGCCAGTAGAAGTCGCCGCCCCAGTAGTCCTCCGACACGACGATCTCCGTGTCGGAGATGACCTGCTCGACGTAGGCGACGTGGCCGGCCGACCCCGCGGGGGTCACGTGCGGCTTGTACCAGGCCACCGAGCCCACGGTGGGGGTCTGGTCGGTGATGGACGCCATCGCCGCGCCCCAGTTCGAGGCGTTGCCGCTGCCCTCCCAGGGGCGGACGTCCGGCATGCCCGACTGGATGAGCCGGTACGCCACGTAGTTGGTGCAGTTGTGCCCGGAGTACATGCGCCAGTACATCGTCGAGGACGCCTGTCGATAGCCGGCGTTGCCGTAGCCGGCGGCCTCGCACCCCTGGTAGCCGGTGCACAGGTAGGTCGAGGACGCGAGGCTGATCCGACCGGCGGTGGTCGGCATGACCAGGACGAGGAGGGCGAGGACACCGGTGAGCAGCTTCACCGTCCCGACGCCACGACGTACGACGTCCCGGAGGGGTGTCGGACGACCGTGTGACGTGTGGGGTTCGTGTGACTGCTGGTGCACGAGAAGCGATGGTATGGGGGAAAAGTCAAGCCCGCCACGCCGTTGGAAGAACATCAATCATGTAATTCTCGCGAGCACCTTGCCCGCCGGGCGAACGGCCCCGTCCACGGTGTGCGTCCCACCGCCCCAGGGGTGAGGCGCATGTATCACGCGGGACCCGACCGGCACTTCTCCTTGCAGACCGAGAGCGTGGGGCCTCGGTCGAGGCCCTGCCGGGTCGCGATGCGAGGCGATGCCGGCAGGGCCGCTCGTCCTAGAACTCGTAGCCGAACTCGCGGAGCGTGCGCTCGAAGCGCGCCGCCACGATCTCGGCGTCGCCGGGACCGTAGAGCTCGCGGTAGTGCGGCCCGCTCCCCTGCTTCGCGTGGGGCAGGTCGAGGTCGACGCCGATCCGGGCGGAGATGTCCGCGACCGCGTCCGGCAGCTCTTCGTAGCGGTAGACCCGGTCGACGACCACGCGGCCGTCGAGGCGGTAGAGGCGCTCGTTGAGCGCGAGCCGCTCCATCCGCTTGGGGGTCCGGACGAACTCCGCGAAGGTCTTGGTGAAGGTGGGCTTGCGCGCGCTGTAGCGGTAGGAGGAGGCGACCACGTCGAAGGGGTTCCGCTCGACCGCGAAGGTGAAGTAGGCGTCCCAGGTCTCGCGACCGATGACCTCGATGACCCGACGCGCGCCCATGTGGGCGTACGAGCTGGGGTCGGTGTCGTCGTTCTGCGGTCCCACTCCCCCGGCTGCGGCGCGCAGCTCCTCGTCCTCGGGGCTGATCCGCGTGACGATGTCGGACGGACCGCAGTGCTGCGAGAGCGCGATCTCGAGGCTGGTGCCGGCGGTCTTGCGGGTCTTGACGAAGACGAACCGGTGGCGGTGCGAGGCGATCACGGGTCAGGCCCGGTCGTCCTCGTCGGCCAGGTCCTC
>DASTPB010000127.1:0-2828 GCA_035762385.1 Nocardioides sp.
ACGGCGGCGTCGTGGATCGACTCCGGCGGGTGCAGGTCCGCCCACTGCGCCGCCAGGACGAGCTGGTCGGCCGCCGCGCGGTCCTCCTCAACGCGACGGGCCCGGATCGCGCGCAGCACCTCGGACGCGGTGAGGTCCTCCGCCCCACCTACCCCGGTTGCCGGCAACGCCTCGATCATGTGTTCGAGTCTACTGGCGACCACCGACACTGATGATGTCGAAAATGTCGGACGTCGTTGCTCTTCGGGCCGTGAGTCCGGCACCGACTGTCGACCTGCTGCTCTGGCTTCCATCTCGAGTGGCAGGCCCGAGAGAGAGCCCGCTCGCCCGCTCGCCGGCGGGGCGCCTGGCTCCGCGTCGGCGAGCGCCGTACCACGTCCGCGAATTGGGCGCTCGGGCGGGCCTCACCTATGGTCTCCGGGATGTTTTTGCTCACCGCGCCGCCCCGTGTCCTCGTCCGCCCCCTCGTCGCCGTCGCCGCAGCACTGCTGCTGCTGACGGGTGTCACGTGGGCCGGCGCCCCGGCGCAGGCGGGCGCGGGGGAGCGGCAGGCACAGGCGTCGCCGCCCGCCGGCCACTTCGGGGTGGCGACGCTCAACCTCCGCAAGGGGATGCGGGTCGCGGGGATGCGCCACGACATCCGCCCGATCATCGGTGGTGGCGCCTCGGTCATCGGGTTCCAGGAGCGGCTCTTCAGTCGACCGGCACTGCGCGCGGCGCTGCCGAAGGACTGGACGCTCCTCATGCCGAAGGGGCCCACCGGCACCGACGACAACCCGATTGCCTTCGACAAGGACGTGTGGAAGCTGGAGAGGACCTGGTCCGTCCTGCTGACCGGCACGACGTGGCGGCGCTACTCCGGTCGGATCGCCCACGACCAGTACGGCGTGGCGGCGGTGCTCCGGCACCGCACGAGCGGGCACACCATCCGGGCGATCAGCTTCCACCTGCCCAACCACCTGCACAACCGCCACACCGGCGGACCCAACTACGCCAACCGGCGCGGCGTGGAGGCCATGTGGCGGATGGCCAGCAGGATCCGCTCGCTGAAGCAGGACACCCCCGACGCCCACCAGTTCGTCGCGATGTGCGACTGCAACGTCACGGCTAACCGCGACACCGGTGACAACCTCGTCAGGGGACGGATCACCCGGCCACTGCGGCTCGAGACGAACTACTCCGCCGACCGCCACCGTCGGGGGTCGGGGATCGACTACGTGATGGGCGAGCGCGACTCGCGCTACCGCATCCACTCGTTCCGCTCCTACCGCCACCTCGTCACGGACCACCCGGGCATCGTGGCGACCTTCACCCGCACGCGCTGAGCGCCCGGCGGCGTCCTCACCAACGTAGGCGGTGGGGACGACCGCCCGCGCTGACCATGCTCGGCTGACGCCAGGTCGCGCGTCCGGCTCGTGGTTCCGCGCTCAGTCGGCCGCCGAGAGCCACCAACTGCCGGCACGGTGCTTCTCGTCTCGCGAGGATGCGGCACGGGCCCTGTGCCACACCCGGCCATACCTCCGAAGACCGTGGACGGTGTTCCCCTGTTGCGCCCGTCGCACTCGGGCTAGGTTGGCGGCGACCCACCGGGAGCCGCCATGACCAGCCAGGACCTCCACGCCCGACGCGTGGACGCCGTCCGTGCCTGGACACGGTTCGTCGAGGCCGGTGACGCCGAGGCGGTCCGGCCGGAGATCCTGCGCAGCTGGGAGCTGTCGGGCGTCGTGTCGCCCGGCGTGACCCAGGCGCCTCTCGACGACGAGGGCGACACGGCCGACTTCTGGAAGGCCTCGCCGCTGCAGACCGCGGTGTCCCGCGTCCAGGACGAGCTGCGGCGCACGGCCGAGGACGGCGACCTGGTCATAGCGGTGACCGACGACCAGACGCGGATCCTCTGGACCTACGGCGGCCGGGTGATGCGTCGCAAGGCCGAGACGGTGAACTTCGTCCCCGGTGGCCGCTGGGACGAGCGGAGCGTCGGCACCAACGCGCTCGCCATCGCCGGCCGGACCGGCGCCCCGTCGATGGTCTTCAGCGCCGAGCACTACGCCGAGGTGGTGCACAACTGGGTGTGCTGGGCGGCCCCCGTCTTCGACCCGGTGACCGGCCGCTCGCTCGGCGTGATCGACCTGTCGACGACGTGGGACCGTACCCATCCCATCGGCCTCGCCACCGCGCGCGTGATGGCCCGGCTGATCGAGGGCGCCCTGCCCACCGACCGTCGTACGACGCTCGCGGGGGAGGTTGCGCCGACCGAGCCGGGTCTCACCCTCACCCTGCTGGGCACCGCCCAGGTGTGGCTCGACGGCCAGCGGCTGCTCCTCAACCGTCGGCAGACCGAGATCCTGGCCCTCCTCGCCCTGCACCCGGCGGGGCTCTCGGTCGAGCACCTCCACTCCCTGCTCTACGGCGACGCGTCCGTGACCACCTCGACGCTCAAGGCCGAGGTCTCCCACCTGCGCGCCGCCCTCTCCGGGCAGCTCTCCTCGCGCCCCTACCGCCTCACGATGCCGGTGGTCACCGACGTCGAGGAGGTGCAGCGGCTGCTGCGCGGCGGCGACGTGCGAGCCGCCGTGCGTGCGTACGGCGGCGACCTCCTCCCCGGCACCGACTCGCCGGCCCTGGTGCAGATGGGCGACTACCTCGCCGTCAGCGTGCGCGAGGCCCTCCTGACCCATCCCGACCCCGACGCGGTGCTGCGCTACAGCGAGCTGGCCCCCTACGACACCGCCGTCGTCGAGGCCTGCCTCGCCGCGCTGCCGGTGCACCACCCGGTCGTCCCCCTCCTCAAGGGGAGGCTCGCGAGCCTGCGGTGACCGCCGCCCCGG
>DASTPB010000128.1:0-5132 GCA_035762385.1 Nocardioides sp.
GCCCCGGTCTCGGCAGCGCCGGCGCGCGAGGCGCTCGAGGCGGCCCGGGCCGGTGGTCCGGCCGAGCCCGCCGCCCCCGTCCGCTCCGCAGACGACGACGTGGACCCCGACGACCCCGACGCCGACTCCGGCGCCATCGACACCGAGTCGCTGCTCAGCCAGACCCTCGGCGCCCGGCTCATCGAAGAGATCAAGAACGACTGAGCCGATGACCGTCCCCAACCCCACCCCAGACCCGCAGCGGGAGACCCGATGACCCAGAACCCCTTCGACGCCCTCGGCGGCGGCTTCGACATGAACGCCCTGCTCCAGCAGGCACAGCAGATGCAGCAGCAGCTCGAGGAGGCGCAGGCCGACCTCGCCCGGCAGACCGTGGAGGGCACCGTCGCCGGTGGCGCCGTGACGGTCACCGCCAACGGCGTCGGCGAGCTGGTCGGCGTGACGATCCGCTCGGGCGAGTTCGACGGCAGCGACCCCGACGACCTGTCCGACCTCTCCGACCTCATCGTCGCCGCCTACCGCGACGCGCGTGCCAAGTCGGAGGCGCTGGCCGGCGACTCCCTCGGCCCGCTGACCGAGGGCCTCGGCGGAGGCGGCGGCATGCCCGGCCTCCCCGGGCTCGGCTGAGGGGAACCTCGTTGTACGAAGGTGTCGTCCAGGACCTGATCGACGAGCTCGGCCGACTGCCGGGCGTCGGTCCCAAGAGCGCGCAGCGCATCGCCTTCCACCTGCTGCAGGCCGAGCCCACCGACGTACGCCGCCTCGCCGACGTGCTGATCGAGGTCAAGGCCCGGGTGAAGTTCTGCTCGACCTGCTTCAACGTCAGCGAGGACGAGCAGTGCCGCATCTGCCGTGACGAGCGGCGCGACCCGAGCGTCCTGTGCGTCGTCGAGGAGTACAAGGACGTCGTGGCGATCGAGCGCACGCGGGAGTTCCGCGGTCGCTACCACGTCCTCGGCGGCGCCATCTCGCCCATCGACGGCATCGGTCCCGACCAGCTCCACGTGAAAGAGCTGATGCCGCGCCTGGCCGACGGCGCGGTCACCGAGGTCATCCTCGCCACCGACCCCAACCTCGAGGGCGAGGCCACCGCGACCTATCTCACGCGCCTGCTGCTGCCCATGGGGTTGCGCGTGACCCGCTTGGCGAGTGGACTGCCGGTGGGCGGAGACCTCGAGTACGCCGACGAGGTCACGCTCGGACGAGCGTTCGCCGGAAGGAGATCAGCCGAATGACCGAGACCGACGAGAAGGTGTTCGGTGAGCAGATCGCCGACTCCGTGGAGAGCTTCCTGCTCGCCCTGCGCGCGATCGCCCGTGAGGGCGACGGCGCCCAGGCGGTCTCGCTGCTGCTCCTCGAGATCAGCCAGGTCCTGCTGGCCGGCGCCCGGATGGGTGCCCAGAACGACTTCACGCCCCGCGAGGAGTTCCAGCCCGACGTGGGCCCCGAGGCCGACATCGACGACCTCCGGCTGCGCCTGGCGCAGATGCTCGAGGGTGTCGACGACTACTCCTTCGTCTTCGACCCCTACGTCCCCGAGGTGGTGGTCAGCCGGCTGTCCGACGACCTGGCCTCGATGGCCATCGACCTCGAGAACGGCCTGCGCCACTACCGCGCCGGCAACGTCGACGAGGCGCTGTGGTGGTGGCAGTTCTCCTACGTCAACAACTGGGGCAACCTGGCGGGGGCCGCGCTCAACGCGCTGCTGACCGTCGTGGCGCACGACCGGTTCGACACCGACTTCGACGCCGACGCCGACGCCGTGGCGGTCGCTGATGAGATCCTCGGGAGCGCTCCGGCCGCGCGCCCGTAGACTCTGCGGTGGCCTGGCGGCAACGGCGCCGGCGGGCACGCCAGAGCACCGCGGCCGCAGTCAGGGCCGCACCCCGATCCCGAGGACCAACCGTGGGCATTGTCGTGCAGAAGTACGGCGGCTCCTCGCTCGCCGACGCCGACGCCATCAAGCGCGTCGCCCGGCGCATCGTGGACGTCAAGAAGGCCGGCCACGACGTCGTCGTCGCCGTCTCCGCCATGGGTGACACGACCGACGACCTGTACGACCTCGCGACCGGCGTCTCACCACTGCCGCCGGCGCGCGAGATGGACATGCTGCTCACTGCCGGTGAGCGCATCTCGATGGCGCTGGTCGCGATGGCCATCAGCGACCTCGGCTACACCGCCCGCTCCTTCACCGGCTCACAGGCCGGCGTGATCACCGACTCGGTCCACGGCAAGGCCAAGATCATCGACATCACGCCGGGCCGGATCACGCAGGCGATCGGTGAGGGCCACATCGTCATCGTGGCCGGCTTCCAGGGCGTCTCCCAGGACACGAAGGAGATCACCACGCTCGGCCGCGGTGGCACCGACACCACCGCCGTGGCGCTCGCCGCCGCGCTCGAGGCCGACGTGTGCGAGATCTACACCGACGTGGACGGCGTCTTCACCGCCGACCCGCGCATCGTGCCCAGCGCCCGCAAGCTCGGCACCGTCTCCTACGAGGAGATGCTGGAGCTCGCCGCCTGCGGCTCGAAGATCCTGCACCTGCGCTGCGTGGAGTACGGCCGTCGTTACGGCATCCCGATCCACGTCCGATCGTCGTTCAGCCAGCTCGAGGGGACCTGGGTCACGAGCGACCCGAGCCTCGACGGACCCAGTCTCGACGGACCCGAGGAAGAGACCATGGAACAGCCCATCATCGCCGGAGTCGCCCACGACGTCAGCGAGGCCAAGATCACCGTCGTCGGCGTTCCCGACAAGGTCGGCGAGGCCGCCCGCATCTTCGAGGCACTGGCCGACGCGCAGATCAACCTCGACATGATCGTGCAGAACGTCTCGGCCGCGGCGACGAGCCTCACCGACATCTCCTTCACCCTGCCCCGCACCGACGGCCAGACCGCGATGACGGCGCTGGCGCGGATCCAGGCCGAGGTGGGCTACGACAAGCTGCTCTACGACGACAAGATCGGCAAGGTCTCCCTCATCGGGGCGGGGATGCGCTCCCACCCCGGCATCACCTCGAAGTTCTTCGCCGCCCTCGCCTCCGCCGGGGTCAACATCGGGATGATCTCGACCTCCGAGATCCGGATCTCGGTCGTCGTGGACGAGAACGCCGTCCCCGATGCCGTCCGCGCCACGCACACGGCGTTCGACCTCGACGCCGACGAGGTGGAGGCCGTGGTCTACGGCGGGACGGGGCGCTGACATGGTGAACATCGGCATCGTGGGTGCGACAGGCCAGCACACCCCACGCGGTTCTTCGCTCCCCCGCTCCGCTCCTCCGCAAACAACCGCGCGGGGACCCCGTGCCGAACTGGAGTCTCCATGGTCTCGCTAGGCATCGTCGGAGCGACCGGGCAGGTCGGCGTCGCCATGCGCCAGATCCTGCTGGAGCGGGCGGACTCCGGGCTGATCGGTCCGGACGACCAGGTCCGCTTCTTCGCGTCCTCCCGCTCGGCGGGCACGGTGCTGCCGTTCGGGGACCGCGAGATCACCGTCGAGGACGCCGAGACCGCCGACCCGGCGGGTCTGGACATCGCGCTCTTCTCCGCCGGTGCCACCACCTCCCGCGCGCTGGTGCCGAGGTTCGTCGAGGCAGGTGTGATCGTCGTCGACAACTCCTCGGCGTTCCGCAAGGACCCCGAGATCCCGCTGGTGGTGTCGGAGGTCAACCCTGACGCGATGGCCGGCGTCATCGAGGCAGGGCGCGGCGTGATCGCCAACCCCAACTGCACGACCATGGCCGCGATGCCGGTCCTCAAGCCTCTGCACGACGAGGCGGGCCTGACCCGGCTGATCGTGTCGTCCTACCAGGCCGTCTCCGGCTCCGGCGTCGCCGGCGTCGACGAGCTCGCCCACGCGGTGGCCGCGGCGGGCGACAAGGCACGCGAGCTGGCCTATGACGGCTCCGCGATCGCCTTCCCCGACCCGAGGACGTACGTCGAGCCGATCGCCTACAACGTGCTCCCGATGGCCGGGTCGGTCGTCGACGACGGCCTCAACGAGACCGACGAGGAGCAGAAGCTCCGCAACGAGTCCCGCAAGATCCTCGGCCTGCCCGACCTGCTGGTCTCCGGGATCTGCGTGCGGGTGCCGGTCTTCACCGGCCACTCGCTGGCGATCAACGCCGAGTTCGAACGGTCGATGACTCCCGCCCGCGCCCGGGAGATCCTCGCGTCGGCGGCCGGCGTCGAGCTCGACGAGGTGCCGACCCCGCTCAAGGCGGCCGGCAAGGATCCGTCGTACGTCGGGCGGCTCCGCCAGGACCCGGGCGTACCGGACGACCGTGGCCTCGCGCTCTTCGTCAGCAACGACAACCTGCGCAAGGGCGCCGCCCTCAACACCGTGCAGCTCGCCGAGCTGATCGCCGCCGCGCGCTGAGACACCGGCCTTCGTCAGCGGGAGGCCGGACGACCCAGCCGTCAGCGGACGTCGTACGACGTTCGCGAGGTGGTGTCCGCGGCCGGGTCGTCGTCACGCACCGCCGTCGTGACCCACCACGACGCCGCGAACGCGACCGCAGACGCCACGGGGACGGCGACGAGCGCCCAGACCTCGTCCAGCGAGCCGAGGAGGAACACCAGCACGAGGACGGCCAGGATTCCGACGGCGAGCAGGCTGGTCGAGCCGGCGTGCGGCACGCCCAGCGCCCGGAGCACGAAGGCCCCCTCCCACGCGAGGGCCGCCAGCACGACCAGGAGGATCAGCAGGCCCGGGCCGCCGCCGCACGACGAGGTGCCGCGGACGGCCTCGCAGCCGACCCCCGCGAGCCAGGCCAGCAGGAGGGCCAGCGCGCCGACCACGACACCGGTCAGGATCGCCGCCTGGAGGCCACTCACCCGGATCGCGGGCAGCGGCCGTCGCCGGGCTCGCCGCTGCGGCTGCGGCTGCGGCTGCGCCTGAGGCTCGGGCGGAGGCTCGGGCTGAGGACCCGAGGGCGGTTCGGGCGCGGACAGGTCGGGCGCGGGCTCCGACGGCGTGTCCTCGTGCGGCGCTGTGCCCTCCCCTGTGTCCTCCCGTGTGTCCTCAGCCGGGGCGTCCTTCTTCCGCGGCCGCAGCGAGAACGTCGGCATCTCCAGTGGGGGACGGTCCTCGGACTTGTCCGGCATGACGAGCAGTGTCTCACCCGAACG
>DASTPB010000129.1:0-2262 GCA_035762385.1 Nocardioides sp.
GTCGTGCCGCCCTTGCCGGCGCGTGCGTAGTCCGGCCACACCGCCGAGACCGGGTCGTCCAGCCCCAGGGCGCCCGACGCCACCGCGTCCAGCACCGTCAGTGCCGCGAAGGGCTTCGCGACCGAGTAGGTCATCACGAGCGTGTCGGACGTCCACGGCCGGCGGCCGTCGATCGTCCCGGCCGCGTGGTCGACCTCGACGACCCCGTCGCGCACGACGGCGACCGCGCAGCCCGGGTCGCGGCCGGAGGCGACGAGCTCGTCGAGCACCGCCCCGGGGCTCGGGGTCGCAGACGCCATGTCGGTCCTCGAGGTCAGTCCGCGACGAACGTGCCCTGGCCGGCGACGCCGGGCTCACCGACCGGACGTGCCTCTCCCCCGGCCAGCGCGACGGTGACCGCACCGTCGGTCGAGTCCACGCGCACCGGCGGCGACGCCTTCAGCTCACGGGTCTGTCCGACGGCGAGGTTGCCCTTGAAGACGGTCTCCCCCGCGCCGTCGCGCACGACGACGCGGGCACCGCCGGACGCCGCGCTGACGACGACCGCCACGGGCTCGGCCGGGGCGGCACTCCCGGCGCCCTGCGGTCCACCGGAGCCGTTGAGGACGGGCGTGGCGCCGCGCAGCTCGGGCGGGGTGTCCATGACCAGCCGGGCGATCGACCAGGCGAGCACGAGTGCCATCACGACGGCGACGAGCACCGACCAGTTCGGCCCGCCGCGCGTGCCGCGGATCGAGCCGTGCGCACCGGTGGCGAGCTCGGCCTCGAAGACCCGCCGCGGGTTGATCGGCGCGTGGGCGTAGCGCTCGTCGTACGACGCCAGCAGCGGCGCGACGTCGATGCCGAGGACGCGGGCGAGGGTGCGCAGGTGTCCGCGGGCGTAGAAGTCGCCACCGCACGGCTCGAAGTCGTCGACCTCGACCGCCTCGATCACGTGCGGACGGATGCGGGTGCGCTCGGCCAGCTGGTCGACGCTCAGGCCCAGACGCGTGCGAGCAGCCGCGAGCTCGGGACCGATGACCGGGTCCTCGGCGGGCTCGACCGCGAAGTCGTCGAGCACCAGCGGCTCCACGGGCTCCCCCGGGCGGGCGATCGCGCGGACCCGGTCGCCCCACGACTGCGTCTCCTCCACGAGGCTCACGCGGCCGGGGCGGCGCAGCTCGCGGCCCTGCGGCTCGTCCTGCTCCACCACGACCTCGCGCTGCACCTCCGAGCGCCGGGCGGCGCCGGTCTCGCGCAGCGCTGCGGGCGTCGGGCTCGCGACGACGGCCTCCGGCTCCGGCTCGACCGCCGGCTCCTCGACCCCCGCATCCTCCGGCTCGAGGACGACGACCTGGCTGGCATCGCGCGCGACGCGGCCGAGGGCCTCGGTGAGGCCGTCGTCGGCGCCGACGACGCGCGTGGAGAGGCCGAGCGGCACGGCGAAGGGGGCGCCGTGCAGCAGCCGGGAGAGGCTCGTGTGGCGCTTGCCGGCGCCGGTGAGCTCGGCCTCGATCAGCTCGGGGTTGTGCGGGACGACGACCAGGCGTCCGTCCCGGAGCACGCCCTGCCGGGGCGTGTGCTCGACGTGGTGCACCGCGGTCCACGGGAGCCCGCGCCACGTGCGGCCGAGCCGGATCCGGATGCCCTGCGCGTCGGCGACCAGGAGCGGGGTGCGGGCGTCGACGAGGCCGGCGAGCCAGTACGCGCCCAGCAGGCCCATCGCGACCACGAACGCCCAGTCGAGCACCGACCCGGTCTCGGTGGCGCGACCCAGGTAGGCGATGGCGACCGCGGAGGCGGTCAGCCCGACGCCGGCGGCGACGGCCGCGCTGCGTCGTACCTCCACGGCGTCGGGAGCGGCGGCGAGCGACTCGTGCTCACCGGCCTCCGTCCAGGTGGTGTCGTCCTCGTGCACTGCTGGCTGCATCGACCTGGCGCCCATCAGGCTCCCCCTTCCAACGTGGCGATCACGGAATCGAGCTCGTCCGGCTTGACCAGGACGTCGCGGGCCTTGGAGCCCTCGCTGGGGCCGACGACCCCGCGGCTCTCGAGGATGTCCATCAACCGGCCCGCCTTCGCGAAGCCGACGCGCAGCTTGCGCTGGAGCATCGAGGTCGAGCCGAACTGCGTGGAGACGATCAGCTCGATGGCCTGCACCACGAGCTCCATGTCGTCGCCGATGTCGTCGTCGAGCTCGCGCTTGGACTCCTTCGGCGCCGTCACGTCCTCGACGTAGGTCGGCTCGAGCTGGTCCTTGCAGTGCTTGACGACCTGGTGGAT
>DASTPB010000130.1:0-21555 GCA_035762385.1 Nocardioides sp.
CTCGCAGGCGCGCCCGCGGGCGCCGGTCCGGCGGCCACGCCCGACGGCCACGAACGGGCGCCGATGCTGGGCCGCCTCTCGATCCCGGCGATCGGTGTGAACGCCGGGATCATCCCGGTCGGCGTGACACGAGGGGGGCACCTCGCGATCGGCCGCAGCGTCCGCGACGTCTACCGGTGGCGCGCCGGTGTGCAGCCCGGCCAGCGGGGCAGCGCCGTGCTCGCCGGGCACACCTGGTCCCGGGGCCACGGGGTGTTCGACGACCTCGGCCGGTTGCGCCCCGGCAACATCGTCGCCGTGGGCCGCAACCGCTTCAGGGTCACCCGCGTGCGCCGGGTCGCCGGCATGACGCGATCGTCCGTCGCCGGGCTCTTCAGCGACCGGGGCGAGCCGCGCCTGGTCCTCATCACGTGCGGGGACCGCAACGACGTGACCGGTGTCTACCGCACCCGGATCATCGTCAACGCGCGACTCCTGCCCTCCCGCTGACCCGCCGGGTCAGCCGGGCTGCCGTCCGGGTCACCGCCGCGGCGATCGCATCGACGTCGCCGGCGTCGCTGGGGAACGTCACCGCCACCCCCGCCACGGGGTGGGCGTTGTGGTCGAGCACGGCAGCGGCCACGCTCTGCAGGCCGGGCGTGATCTCGCCGTCCTCGGTGGCGTGCCCGCGCTGCCGCGTCTCCGACAGCACCGCGCGCAGCGCGCTCAACGACGACGGCCCCTTGCCGTGCCGGTCGACGAACGCGTCGCGGTCGGGGTAGAGCGCGCGGACCTGGCTGGCCGGCAGGGCGGCGAGGATGGTCCGGCCGGACGCGGTGAGGTGGGCCGGAAGTCGTACGCCGACGTCGGTGACCAGTGGCGGTCGACCCGGCGCGCGCTCCTCGATGACGTACAGCACGTCGCGCCCGTGGAGCACGGCGAGGTGGGCGCCGTGGCCGGTCCGGTCGACGAGCTCGGCGAGCGGCCGGCGCGCGAGGCGGGCCAGCGGCTCCTGGCGGGTGAAGCCGCTGCCGACCTCGAAGGCGGCCACGCCGAGCCCGTAGCGGTGCTCGTCGGGCAGGTGCACGACGAAGCCCTCGTCGATCATCGTGTTGAGCAGGTGGTACGCCGTGCTGCGGGGCAGGTCGCACGCGCGGACGATCCGGTCGAGCGGGACCGGGTCGGCCTGCGTGGCCAGGAACCGGAGCACACGCAGGGCGCGCGTCGCTGCGGGGACCTGGCTCACGGGGCCGATCGCGGGTCGGCGCAGTCGGGGTGGTCCGGACGGCCCGCCGTCCGGGTCATGCCTTGTCGGTGTCCCGGTCCGACGACGGGCCGGACCCCTTGGTGAACCAGCCACCGCCGCCGTCGGTCTGCTCGATCGGCTTGCCGGGCATGTCGTTGGCGCCGGGCGTACGGCGCGGGAGCAGCGGGGCCCGGCCGTCCTGGGTGCCGTCCTGGGTGCCGTCCTGGGTGCCGTCCTGAGTGCCGTCCTGCGTGCTCTCCTGCGTGCTCTCCCGGGTGGCAGCAGGCTCGCCGGCGGGAGCGGTGGTCGGCGCGGTGGTCGGCTCGGTGGCCGGCGCGGTGGTCGTCGGCTGGGTGGCGGTGTCGGCGTTGACCTGCGACGGCGGGGTCGGGGTCTGGTCGGTCGTACCGGCCACCTGGGGCGCGTAGTCGTCGGCCTTGTGGTCGACGCGCGGGTCGATCCGGTCGGCGGCACGGACCTGGCCCTCGTGGGTCGCCTCGACCTGCTGGGCAGCCAGTCGAGCCTCCTGGGCCTCCGCCTCGGCCTCGGCGGCCGCGGCACGGGCCTTCTCGGCCTCGGCCTCGGCGGCCGCCGCGCGCTCCTGCGCGGGGGCGATGGTCGTCTGCGCCTGGGCCGCCGCCTGGGAGCGGAGCTCCTCGGCGCGGGCGACGTTGGCCTCGCGGTTCTTCTTCCGCACGAGGAACGCCGCAACAGCGATCACGACGGCGATGATGACGAGGACGATGATGAGCGTGGTCACGGGCTTCCTCTTTCACGGGACAGGGGCGGCCAGTCTTCCAGCACCGGCCGTCCCTGTCCCGTCTTGCGTCGCGAGGCGCGCGGATCAGGTGCGGTGCGTGCCCTCGGTCCCGTCCGTACGACGCGGGTCGTCCGCGTCGAGCACGGTGTCGGGGTCGTGCGTCGCGGTGCTGCGGCCCTCGGTCGTGCCGTCGGTCGTGCCCGTCGTGCCGCCGGTCGTCGTGCCCGTCGTACCGGTGGTGCTGCCGGTCGTGCCGGTCGTGCCGGTCGTCGTACCGGGGGCGTAGTCGTCGGACGAGGTGTCCACGCGGGGGTCGACCTGGTCGGCCGTCCGCAACCGGTCCTCGTGGACCGCCTGCTGCTGGGTCGCCGCGACCTGCGCCTCCCGCGCCCGGGCCTGGGCGTGCTCGGCCTCGAGCCGCGCCCGCTCCGCCTCCGCCTCTGCCTCCTTGGCCCGCACCTGGGTCTCCGGGATCTCGCGAGCATGCTCCTGGGCCTCGCTCCGCAGCTGCTCGGCGTGCTCGTGCTGCTTCTTCTTGCGCTGCTGGGTGACCAGCCAGGCGACGAGCGCCGCCACGACCAGCACCACGACCAGGACGATGATCCACGTCGTCGCGTCCATGGGGACCTCCTTGCTCCTCGGGGCGCGTGCCCGCGCGGCCCGGACGGGCCGCTCCTCCTCCACCGTGCCACGCGCCGCCGGTTTCGGTGCCCTCCGTACGGGTGAGCCCGCAGGGTCTCGGATCCGAGACTGGAGAGCGCCCGGGAGTCTGGTGGCGACCTCCCGGCGGGCGTTGGATGGGATTCATGCAGACCATTCACGTCGGGGTCGGCCCCGTCTCGTTCGACGACCTTGTCCGCGTCGCCCGCGAGGACGCTGCCGTCACCCTGACCGACGACGCGCTGGACGCGATCGACCAGGCCCGGGGCGTGGTCGAGGCGCTCGCCGCCGCGGAGACCCCGACCTACGGTGTCAGCACCGGGTTCGGCGCCCTCGCCACCCGGCACATCCCCACCGAGATGCGGGCCCAGCTCCAGCGGTCCCTCGTGCGGTCCCACGCCGCCGGCTCCGGGCCGGAGGTGGAGCGGGAGGTGGTGCGCGCACTCATGCTGCTGAGGCTGTCCACCCTCGCGACGGGTCGCACCGGCGTACGGCGCGAGACCGCGCAGCTGATGGCGGACCTGCTGTCGCACGGCATCACCCCGGTGGTGCGGGAGTACGGCTCCCTCGGCTGCTCCGGCGACCTCGCGCCCCTGTCGCACTGCGCGCTCGCCCTGATGGGGGAGGGCGAGGTGCGCGACGTCGACGGCACACTGATGCCGGCGTCCGAGGCGCTGGCCGCCGCCGGGCTCGAGCCCGTGGAGCTGGTCGCCAAGGAGGGCCTGGCCCTCATCAACGGCACCGACGGCATGCTCGGCATGCTCGTCATGGCGATCACCGACCTGCGCATGCTGCTGCGCACCGCCGACGTCGCAGCGGCGATGAGCGTGGAGGGCCAGCTCGGCACCGACCGGGTCTTCGCAGCCGAGCTGCAGGACATCCGTCCGCACCCCGGTCAGGGACTGTCCGCGGCCAACCTGACGGCCCTCATGGCCGACTCGGCGATCGTGGCCTCGCACCGGACCGGCGACTGCAACCGCGTGCAGGACGCCTACTCGCTGCGCTGCTCGCCGCAGGTGCACGGAGCCGCGCGCGACACCGTCGAGCACGCCGCGACCGTGGCCGGCCGCGAGCTCGCCAGTGCGATCGACAACCCCGTCATCGTCGGCGACCGCGTCGAGTCCAACGGCAACTTCCACGGCGCCCCGGTCGCCTACGTGCTCGACTTCCTCGCGATCGTCGCTGCCGACGTCGCGTCCATCAGCGAGCGTCGTACGGACCGCTTCCTCGACCGCGCGCGCAGCCACGGACTGCCGCCGTTCCTGGCCTCCGACCCGGGCGTCGACAGCGGGCACATGATCGCCCAGTACACCCAGGCCGCGATCGTCTCGGAGCTGAAGCGGCTCGCGGTCCCGGCGTCGGTGGACTCCATCCCCTCCAGCGCGATGCAGGAGGACCACGTGTCGATGGGCTGGAACGCCGCCCGCAAGCTGCGCCGCTCCGTCGACGGGCTGGCGCGCGTCGTCGCGGTCGAGGTGCTCACCGCGGCCCGCGCGCTCGACCTCCGCGCCCCCCTCACCCCGTCGCCCGCGACCGGTGCGGTCGTCGACCTGCTGCGCAGCAACGGCATCGCGGGCCCGGGCCCCGACCGCCACCTCTCGCCCGAGATCGAGACCGCCGTCGACCTCGTCCAGTCCGGCGCCGTCCTCGCCGCCGCCGCTTCCGTGATCGGAGACCTGAAGTGACCGAGACCAACCCCCGCCTGCCGATCCATGCCGCCACCGGCACCGAGCTGACCGCGAAGTCGTGGCAGACCGAGGCGCCGCTGCGGATGCTGATGAACAACCTCGACCCCGACAACGCCGAGCGCCCCGAGGACCTCGTCGTCTACGGCGGCACCGGCAAGGCCGCGCGCAGCTGGGAGGCGTACGACGCCATCGTGCGCAGCCTGCGCGACCTCGAGGACGACGAGACGCTCCTCGTGCAGTCGGGAAAGCCCGTCGGTGTGATGCGCACCCATGCGTGGGCGCCTCGCGTGCTGATCGCCAACTCCAACCTGGTCGGCGACTGGGCCGACTGGGAGGAGTTCCGCCGCCTGGAGGACCTCGGCCTCACCATGTACGGCCAGATGACGGCCGGCTCGTGGATCTACATCGGCACCCAGGGCATCCTCCAGGGCACGTTCGAGACGTTCGCCGCGATCGCGGACAAGAAGTTCGGCGGCACGCTCGCCGGGACGATCACCGTCACGGCCGGCCTCGGCGGCATGGGTGGCGCCCAGCCACTCGCCGTCACGATGAACGACGGCGTGGCCATCTGCGTCGAGTGCGACCAGCACCGCATCGACCGGCGCCTCGAGACGCGCTACCTCGACGTCCAGGCGCGCGACCTCGACCACGCGCTGGAGCTCGCGCTCGAGGCCCGCGACGAGCGGCGCGGCCTGTCGATCGGCCTGCTCGGCAACGCCGCCGAGGTGCTGCCCGAGATCCTCGAGCGACACCTCGCGCGGCAGGAGTCGGGTGAGGGGCCGCTGGTCGACATCGTCACCGACCAGACCTCGGCGCACGACCCGCTGTTCTACCTGCCGGCAGGGACGTCGTACGACGACTGGGAGCGCGAGCGCACCGAGGACCCGCGCGGTTTCACCAAGCGCAGCCAGGAGTCGATGGCGCGCCACGTGCGGGCGATGGTCGAGCTGCAGGACGCGGGTGCCGAGGTCTTCGACTACGGCAACTCGATCCGCGACGAGGCCCGCAAGGGCGGCTACGACCGGGCGTTCGAGTTCCCCGGCTTCGTCCCGGCGTACATCCGCCCGCTCTTCTGCGAGGGCAAGGGCCCGTTCCGCTGGGCCGCACTGTCCGGCGACCCGGCCGACATCGCCGCGACCGACCGCGCGATCAAGGAGCTCTTCCCGGCCGACGAGAAGCCGGAGTACGCCCGCCTCCACACCTGGCTCGACATGGCCGCCGAGCGCGTGCAGTTCCAGGGACTGCCGGCGCGCATCTGCTGGCTGGGCTACGGCGACCGGGCGAAGGCGGGTGCGCGGTTCAACGAGATGGTCGCCAGCGGCGAGCTCTTGGCGCCGATCGTCATCGGCCGCGACCACCTCGACTGCGGCTCCGTCGCCTCGCCCTACCGCGAGACGGAGGCGATGCTCGACGGGTCCGACGCCATCGCCGACTGGGCGATCCTCAACGCGCTCGTCAACACCGCGAGCGGCGCGACCTGGGTGTCGTTCCACCACGGCGGCGGCGTGGGCATCGGCCGGTCGCTGCACGCCGGGCAGGTGACCGTCGCCGACGGCACCGACCTCGCGGCGGAGAAGATCCAGCGGGTGCTGACCAACGACCCGGGCATGGGCGTCATCCGCCACGTCGACGCCGGCTACGACCGGGCGGTCGAGGTCGCCGAGGAGCGCGGCGTGCGGGTGCCGATGGAGCCCCGGGCCCTCGGCTGACGGGGGCCCGTCCACGGCCGGGGTCGAGCGGACCATCGTCCGCTCGACGCACGCCATGACGTGCGTCGAGCGTCAACGGCGGGCGACCAGTCCCGCTGCCGGGCGCACGTGCCGCCGACGGGACAGTCCCGCGCCGGTGGCAGGGTGCAGCCCATGGACGCCGGCGCCGCGAAGGCCAACCTCCACACCTACCTGAGGCACGAGCGGGTCGCGGTGCTCGCCAAGCTCGACGGGCTCTCGGAGTACGACGTACGCCGCCCGCTGACCGTCACGGGGACCAACCTGCTCGGGCTGGTCAAGCACCTGGCGACCTGGGAGGCGCGCTACCTCGGCGAGGTCTTCGACCGTCCCTTCCCCGAGCCGTTGCCCCGGTGGGACGTGGAGGCCGACCGGCTCGCCGACATGTGGGCGACCGAGGACGAGTCGCGCGACGACGTCGTCGACCGCTACCGGCGGGTGTGGGCACACGGGGACGCGACGATCGCGGCGCTCGACCTCGACGCGGTCGGCCGGGTGGAGTGGTGGGGTGATGCGGAGGTGCCCCTCTTCAACATCCTCGTGCACCTCCTCGCCGAGACCAGCCGGCACGCGGGTCACGCCGACATCCTGCGCGAGGAGCTCGACGGAGCCGTCGGGACCGACGCGGAGGCGATGGCCGCGGAGGGGCACGACGCGGACTTCTGGTCGGATCGCCGCGCGCAGATCGAGGCTGCCGCGCAGGCTGCAGCGCGCTGAGCCCCGGTCGTTCGGGTCGCGACTGCTGCGTTGGGGAACGAACGACACTTCATCTGGGCCTTCCGAGGTGCCGTTGGTTCCCCACCTGCGTGGCGCCTCGGGGGCGAGCCGTCAGCGGACGTGGTCGAGCAGCGCGCTCGTGAGGCGGGCGACGGTCCCGGTGAAGTCGGCCGAGCCGTCCTCGGCCGCCGCCGCGAGGTGGGCGAAGGTGACGGTCTGGAAGACCAGGTCGGCCAGCGGGGCGAGCTCGAGCGCGCGGTCGACGTCGGCGTCGGGGAACGCGTCGCGCCACGGTCGCGCGTGTGCCTGCATCACCCGGTCGGCCTCGCCCTCGGCGGTCCCCCACCAGTCGAGCACCCGCGCGAGGTGGCTGCCGTCGAGGAACGGGTGCGTCACGCAGCCGTCCGTCCAGTCGAAGATCCGCAGCTCGCGCCCGTCGTAGGCGATGTTGCCGGGGTGCAGGTCACCGTGGGAGAGCGTGTCCGGCACGCCGCACGCCCAGAACTCGCGCACCAGCGCCTCGGCCCGCGGGATCGCCGTCGGCAGCTCCTCCCGCTCGGCGTCGGTCAGCAGGTCCAGCTCCGGGCTGGTGGCGAGCACGTCGTGCCACGCCTCGAGCGTGACCTCCATGCCGCGCTCGGGGCAGCCCGCGGCGCGCAGCTCGTCGAGCCAGTCGAGGGCCGCGACCTGGGCCGCGCCCCACAGCGGAGCCGCCGCATCCACGCCCCCCGGTGCCCGGTCGCGGTCGGAGGCACCGCGCAGCGGCTCCATGAGCATCCAGCCGGCCTCGTCGTCGGCCGCGACCAGCACCGGGACCAGGTGCCCGATCCGGTGGGCCAGGCGGTGCACGATGGCCGCCTCGGCGATGAAGTGGTCGCAGCACGCCTTGAACCACAGCGTGCCGCGGTCGGTCGGCACCTCGAACACCGCCGAGATGCTCCAGACCCGGTGCGTGCGGAGCGGGCCGGTGCGTCGCCGGCCGGCGGCGGCCAGCTCGTCGTCGATCCACGCCTCGACGCGGTCGTGCCAGCCGGGGCGGAACCAGTCGGGTCGTCGCGGCGGCGCGTCGCCGTCGTACTGCTCGAGCGCCGTGCGGACCGGTGAGCGCAGCGGCTCGGTGAGCTCGTCGACCGGCCGCCAGTCCGCGCCCACGGCCGCTCCGTCGCGCAGCGCGAGGACGTGCAGCCGGTCGGGTCGACGGTCGGTGTCGTCGCGACGGAGCAGCACGACCGGCGACAGGTGCACCCCGTGGCCGACCAGCGTGGTGGCGTACGCGGTGGGGTCGTGCGCGTCGTCGGCGTCGAGGTCCTGCACGAAGCTGGGCAACGAGCCGTCGCGGTCGACGAGGACGGAGTCGCCCCGCACGAGGGCGACGTGGTGCGTGCGGTGCGAGTCGGACATGCGGAGAAGCATGGCGGCCGGGGTCGCCGGTCGGCACGCCGATTTCCGGATCGGCCCCGGCGAACGGGCGACACCTCGCCGTCGAATGGGTCAGGATCGACCCATGGCACCGGGGGAGACGTCGGGGGAGAAGAGGCCGGCGCGCACGCGCGTCGTGCTGACGGACATCAGCTCACGGGCGTGGGAGCACCCCGCCGACCGGGGGGCGCTCGTCGCGCTGCGGAAGCTCAAGGGCTTCGACGTGCTGCTCAAGACCATGTCGGGGGTCTTCCGCGAGCGGGCCTGGCGCCTGACGCTGCTCGGCTCCGCGGTGCTGGTCGACGAGCGGCAGTTCGCGCGGCTGCAGCGCCTCCTCGCGGAGGTCGGTCGCAGCCTGGACGTCAGCGAGCTGCCCGAGATGTACGTCCAGGCCGACCCGGCGCTCAACGCCGTCACGGTCGGCATGGACCGGCCGATCATCCTGCTGTCGTCCGGGCTGGTGCATCACCTCGACGACGACGAGCTGCGGTTCGTGATCGGCCACGAGCTCGGCCACGCGATGAGCGGTCACGCGGTCTACCGCACCCTCCTGATCCGGCTCCTCGGCCTCGGCGGCCTGCTCAACGCCGTACCCGGTGGGGCGATCGGCGTCCGGATGGTGACCGTCGGTCTCCTCGAGTGGTCGCGCAAGTCCGAGCTGTCCGCGGACCGCGCCGGCCTGCTGGCCACCCAGGACCCGAACGCGGCCCTGCGCACCCACATGAAGCTCGCCAGCGGCGGCATGCTCGAGGAGCTCGACGTCACGTCCTTCCTCCAGCAGGGGTCGGAGTACGACGAGGGCGGCGACGTCCGCGAGTCGATGATCAAGCTCTCCCTGCTGCAGCAGCAGAGCCATCCCTTCGCGGTCGTCCGGGCCACCGAGCTGCGGCGCTGGATCGACTCGGGCGCCTACATGACGATCCTCGGTGGTGACTACCCGCGCCGGGCCGACGACGCGACGGCCTCGGTCAGCGCGGCCGCGCAGGAGGCGGCCGCCAGCTACACGGTGTCGTTCGAGCGCACCCAGGACACGCTCGGCCGGCTGGTCCACGACCTCGCCGGCTGGGTCGGCACCGCCAGCACCTGGATCAACGACCGCATCCGCCGGAGCGCCGAGGGGTCCTGACCCGCCGACCCGGGACGCAGCGGGGCCCCGGACACCTGTGGTGTCCGGGGCCCGTCGCCAGGTGGCGAGCCGCTACCAGACCCGTCGGCTGGAGCCGCCGATCGGCACGAAGTTCAGCACCAGGCCGACCACGATCAAGATGATGCCGAGGGTGGTCAGGATGCTCTGGGGGAGCAGGAGTCCGAGGATGAGAAGGATCAGTCCGAGGACAATCATGGGTGTGCCTTTCTAGGTGATGCCAGGTGTTGCGGCCGGCCCACGGTGGGCGGGCCGGATCACTCTGGCGGTCCACGACGCCGTTGGCAAAGCCGTGTCCCTTCCTACGGGTGAAGGCCTGTCCATGCTCTGTCCACCCCGCGGGGTGAGGTGGTCACTCGGCCTCGAGCGCGCGGATCGCCTCGTCGATCGCCAGCGTGCGGCGGGCAGACTCGACGTGGAGGTTCTCCACCATCCTGCCGTTGAAGGTCACGACCCCCGCACCCTTGCCGTCCTCCCACGCCGCGATCAGCCCGCGGGCGTCCTCGACGGCCTGCTCGTCGGGGGCGAAGGCGCGGTTGGCTCCCTCGACCTGGCCGGGATGGATCAGCGTCTTGCCGTCGAAGCCCATCTGGCGGCCCTGCTCGCACTCGGCCAGGAATCCCTCGGTGTCCTTGACGTCGTTGTAGACGCCGTCGATCACGGCGATGCCGGCGGCACGGCCCGCGAGCAGCGCGGTGTGCAGGCTCGGCAGGATCGGCGCGCGGCCCGGGACGTGCTCGGCGTAGAGCTCCTTGACCAGGTCGTTGGTGCCGAGGACGAAGGCGCCGAGGCGCTCGGAGGAGCGCGCGATCGCAAGGGCGTCGAGGATGGCCACCGGGGTCTCGACCATCGCCCAGAGCCGGGTGTGGTCCGGGGCGCCGGCCTTCTCCATCGCGGAGACCAGCTGCGCGACCTCGTCGGCGCTGTCGACCTTCGGGACCACGATCGCGGCGGGACCGGCCTGGCTGGCGGCGACGATGTCGTCGTCGTGCCACTGGGTGCCGAGACCGTTGACGCGGATCGTGACCGTGCGCCGACCGTAGTCGCCACTCGCCGCGGCGGCGGCCGCTGCCTCGCGGGCAGCCGGCTTGGCGTCGGGGGCGACTGCGTCCTCGAGGTCGAGGATCAGGCCGTCGCAGGCGATCGACTTCGCCTTCTCCAGGGCCCGCTCGTTGGAGCTCGGCATGTAGAGGACCGAACGCAGCGGGGTGAACTCGCTCATGCGGAGACCTCCCCGTCCGCCGAGATGGCGTCGTACTGCTTCTTCAGCTCGGGGTCGATCGCGGCCAGCTCCTCGGCGAGGGCGACCATCACCTGGCACTGCTTCACCGAGGCGTCGTCCTCCATCTTCCCGTCGATCATCACCGCGCCGGTGCCGTCGCCCATGGCGGCGATCACGCGGCGGGCGTGGGCGACGTCCTCGACGCTGGGGGAGAAGACCTTGTTGGCGATCTGGATCTGCACCGGGTGGAGCGACCAGGCGCCCACGCAGCCGAGGAGGAACGCGTTGCGGAACTGGTCCTCGCAGGCCACGGTGTCCTTGATGTCACCGAAGGGGCCGTAGTACGGGTAGATGCCGTGCATCGCGCACGCGTCGACCATCCGGGCGATCGTGTAGTGCCACAGGTCCTGCTGGTACGACGTCCGCTGGGCGTCGTACTGCGGGACGCCGAGGTCGTCACGCACGGGGTCCTGGCGCACGAGGTAGCCGGGGTGGCCGCCGCCGACGCGCGTCGTCTTCATCCGGCGGTCGGCCGCGAGGTCGGCGGGACCGAGCGACAGGCCCTGCATGCGCGGGCTGGCGGCGCAGATCTCCTCGATGTTGGCCACGCCCCGCGCGGTCTCCAGGATCGCGTGCACCAGGATCGGCCGGTCGAGCCCGGCCTTCGCCTCGAGCTGCGCGAGCAGGCGGTCGACGTAGTGGATGTCCTCGGCGCCCTGCACCTTCGGCACCATGACCACGTCGAGCTTGTGGCCGATCTCGGGCACCAGCGTGGTGAGGTCGTCGAGCACCCACGGGCTGTCGAGGGAGTTGATGCGGGTCCAGAACTGGGTGGGCCCAGCAGTGCTCCCCAGATTGGCGGTCGCCCTGCCGATGTCGACGAGGCCCTGACGGGACTTCTCCTTGTTCTCCGCCTTGACCGCGTCCTCGAGGTTGCCGAGCAGCACGTCGACCGTGCCGACCATGTCGGGCACCTTGGCAGCCATCTTCTCGTTGCCCGGGTCGAAGAAGTGGATGGCGCGGCTCGGCCGGGCGGGGATCTCGCGCGGTGGCGCGGGCGCACCGACGGCGAGCGGGGCGAAGAAGTCCTTGGCAGGGCGTGTCATGCGCGCAAACTACCGTCGCCCGTCCGCGCCCGGATATGACGCATGTCTCGCCGGGTGGGGGTCATCGGCGCCACCACCACGTCCGCCTGCGGGGTTCCGGCCGGCTGGCCGCGACCGCCGCGCGTTGGGCCTCGACCCGGGTCGTACGACGCTCGCGCCACGCGGCCACCTCGGCGTCGACGTCGCGGAGGGCGGTGATCACCGGCGGGCCGCCCTGGAGCTGCCGCCGGGTCTCGACCACCCGCTTGTTGAAGTCCTCGAGCTCGCGCCGTACCTCGCTCTCGGCGGTGATCGCGTCGAGGCGGTCCTCGAGCTCGGCGTCCTCCTTGCGCAGGGCGAGCGCCGGCGGGAGGAGGGCGATGTTCTCGCGCTCGACCAGCTTCTTGAGCCACCAGTCGGGGTCGTGCTCGACGCCGAGGTCCTCGATGGGCTTGCCCTGGCCCGGCAGGTCGTCGAACTCCCCGCGCTCCATCGCCCGGCGCACCTGCAGGTCCACCCAGCTGGCCTGCTGGGCGATGCGGGCGGCTGCGGCCGAGCGACCGGTGCGGTCGTCGCGCGCGCGCTCGTTGCGTACGGGCTCGACTCCGGACTCCTCGGGGGACGGTTCGAGGTCGGACATCACGATCACCTCCGTGCCGTCCAGCCTAGGTGCCTCCCCGGGGAGCGCACCCCGAGCCGGTCTGGGGGTCGGGCAGGGGCTGACCCCGATGGCGCAGGGGCGCGTTGCGGCGCATGCTGGAGGCATGGAAAAGATCCGCACCTCCTTCGCTCGCCAGGGCCTCGTCCGCTCGACCGACCGGGCCATCCTCGGTGGTGTCTGCGCCGGCGTCGGCCGCCGCCTCGGGTTGACTCCGTGGGTGACCCGCCTGCTGTTCCTGGTGACGCTCGTCGTGCTGCCCGGCAGCCAGTTCCTGGTCTACCCGCTGTTGTGGTTCCTGATGCCGTCGGAGGACAGCATCGAGGCCGCCGCAGCCGCCCCGCACCTGCCCCGCTGACCCCTGCTGACCCCTGCTGCCCCCGCGACCAGCGGGTCGTGGCCGGTGGCGCGGCGCCCGGCGTGGGAGCACACTGGCGAGGTGGTCCGGACCGAGCCGAGCGACAAGTGGGTACGGGGACGCCTCGACGGTGAGCTGGTCGTCGAGTCGCGCGAGCCCCTGCTGGTCTGGCAGGGACGGTTCCCACCGGTCTACGCCTTCCGTCGCGACGAGGTCGCCGCGGGGGCCCTCGCTCCCACGGACCCGCCCCGGCGCGACGGGTTCTCCTTCTTCGCCCCGCAGGTGCCGGTCTCGCAGTGGTACGACGTGCAGGCGGGCGGCCGCGTGCTGCCGGCGGCCGCGTGGACCCTCGACGACGAGGCCGTCGCAGACCGCGTCGTGCTCACGTGGGAACCCGGCCTGCTGGCGTGGACCGAGGAGGAGGAGTCGGTCACCGCGCACCCCCGCGACCCGCACAAGCGGGTCGAGGCGATCCCGAGCACGCGCCGCGTCGAGGTGGTGGTCGACGGCGTGACGCTGGCCAGCAGCGACCACCCGGTGCTGCTCTTCGAGACCGACCTGCCGACACGTTTCTACCTCCCGGCCGAGGACGTGCGGCTGGACGTGCTCGAGGCGACCGACAACGTCTCGTTCTGTCCCTACAAGGGCCGGGCCGATCGCTACTGGACCTGGCCGGGCCCACCTGCCCTCGCCAACGTCGCGTGGTCCTACTCCTCGCCGGCCCCCGCTGTGGGCGCCATCGCCGGGCGCATCGCGTTCTACAACGAGCTCGTCGACCTGATCGTCGACGGCGTGCCGATGGCGCGCCCCGAGTCGGTGTTCAGCGCTCGCGAGCAGCGGCCCGGCGCCTGACCGCCGTCAGTGCGGGACGGCCTCGTTCCGTACGTCGCTGAACGCGTGCGGCGGTGCCGCGAGCAGGGCGAGCGCCGCGAGGAACGACGCGCCGGCGCAGACGGCCCACACGGTGAGGTAGCCGCTGAACGGTGCCACGTGCTCGGACGTCGCGTCGAGCGACCCCGTCGCGGTCAGCGCGATCGCGAAGATCGCGGAGGCGATCGCTCCGCCCACCGTCTTGGTGCCGTTGGTCATGCCGGTGGCGATCCCGGTGCGCTCGGGTGGTGCGGCAGCCGCTGCGGCCGCGGGCAGCGCCGCCACCAGGGCGCCCGAGCCCAGGCCGGCGATGCCCATGTTGACCAGCGCCTGCCACGTCTCGGAGTTGAACGGCAGCCACAACAGGTAGCCGAGCCCGACGAGGCAGCACGCGACGACCAGCGCGCGTCGTACGCCGCCGAGCAGGCGGGTGGTCAGCGGCAGGGTGAACGCCCCGATCGCCAGCGTCACGACGTAGAGCCCGATCAGGGTGGAGATGAACGCCGGGTCCGCGCCCAGTCCGTAGCCACGTTCGGCCGGGTCGGCCTGGGCGTAGGTCGACAGCGGGATCTGCCCGCCCAGCACCGGGATGCCGAACAGGAACGCCGTGACCTGCACCGGCCACTGGGCAGGGCTGCTGAGCAGGCGTACGTCGACGATCGGCTCCGGGTGCCGCAGCTCGAAGCGCCAGAACACCGCGAACGCCGCCACCGACAGCGCGATCGTCACCCAGCCGAGCAGCGATCCGGCGCCGTCGAGGCGCAGCCGGACCAGGCCGCCCATCAGCACGCCGAGCGCGACGGTGACGAGCGCGAGGCCGACCCAGTCGATGCCGCCCGTGTCGTCCCCCGGGACCTGCTCGATGCCGAGGAGGATCACGAAGAAGACCGCCGTGACCACGACCGCCGGCAGGGCGAGCAGGAGGTTCATGTCGAGGGTGTCGACGAGCAGGCCGCTGCTGACGGCGCCGACGATGACGGCCAGCTCGAGGGAGCCCACGAGGATCGCCGCGCCACGCCGGGTGAGGAGCTCCTGGCGGCCCGAGTCGCGCGTGCGGCGGTGGATGATCGCGATCTCCAGCGGCAGCCACACGACGTACGCGCCCTGGATCGCCCACCCGACGAGGAACGTCGTGAAGGACGGCGCGACGGCCAGCCACCACGAGCCGAGCGCGGTCACCGCGGTCGAGATCAGCAGCACCCGCTTGTGGCCGGACAGGTCGCCCAGCCGCGCCAGCAGCGGGATGCAGAGCGCGCTGACGATCAGCTGCGCCGCCTCGAACCAGTTGATGTCCCCCTCGCTGATGGAGAGGTGCTCGGCGATCTGCGGGTAGATCGGGGTGTAGTAGCCCTGCAGGATGCCGCTGGCGAACTCCACCAGGACCAGGAAGCCGACGATCGCTGCCAGGCCCTTGGCGGCGGCCTGCGCGTGGGTGCGCGTGTCAGTCACGGGGGAGCCTCTCGATCAGCAGCTGGTACCAGCGGGCGCCGTCGACGAGGTCGGCCACGCCGATGTGCTCGTCGTAGGAGTGGATGGCCTCGCGCTGCGCCTTCGTCATCCGGAACGGGGCGAAGCGGTAGACGTGGTCGCTGATCGCGGTGAAGTGGCGTGAATCGGTGGCGGCCATCATCACGTAGGGCGTCGCGACCGCGTCGGGGAAGACGGCTGCGATGCAGTCCTCGACCAGCTCGAACGGCTCGTCCATCGGGGACACCGGCGACGGCTCGCCCGACTCGACGACGTCGATGCGGATCGAGTCGTCGTCGACCGCCTTCCTGACGTGCTCGACGACGCCGGCCACCGTGTCACCGACCATCACCCGGATGTTGAGCCCGGCCTTCGCCGTCGACGCGATCACGTTGAGGGCAGGCGACCCGCTGAGGGTGGTGGCCGCGACCGTCGTACGCGTCATCGCCGCGGCCTCCGGGCCCGCGGCGAGCAGCGCCCGGGTCACCACCGGGGCCAGCCGGTCGGCCCGCCCGAGCAGTGGGCGCAGCGGCAGCGGTACGTGCGGCGCGAGACGGCGCATCAGCTCGAGGGTCGGCGCCGGTGCGGACGCCGGGAACGGCGCCTTCTCGATCCGCAGGATGGCGCGGGCGATGCGGGCCGTCGGGCCGTTCCTCGCCGGGGTCGAGGCGTGCCCGCCGCGCCCCTCGGCGACGAGCTCGAGCGAGGTGGTGCCCTTCTCGGTGACGCCGATGACGCCCAGCGGGGCCTTCACGCCCGGGAACGCTCCTGCCGCGATCGCGCCGCCCTCGTCCAGGACGAGCCACGGGGTGACCGCCCGGTCGCGGAGCACGCCGACCGCCTCGACGGCCGCGGTGCCGCTCACCTCCTCGTCGCAGCCGAAGGACAGCCAGACGTCCTGGGCCGGGGTGTGCCCGGCCTCGAGCAGCGACTCCACCGCCTCGCAGACGGCCGCGACGCAGCCCTTGTCGTCGAGGGTGCCGCGACCCCAGATCGCGGGACCGGCGTCGGAGTCGTGGATCTCGCCGCCGAAGGGGTCGTGCTGCCACGGCGCCGCCTCGTCGACGGGTACGACGTCGAGGTGCGCCATCAGCACGACCGGGCGCTCCGCGCTCGCGCCCGCCCAGTGGAACAGGAGCCCGTGGGTGCCGACGCGCGTGAGCTCCAGCCGCTCGTGGAGCAGCGGGAACTGCGCCGCGAGCTCGTCGAGCAGGCGGTCGAACGCCGCGGTGTCCACCCGCGCCGGGTCGCGGTCGGAGACGGTCGGGATGCGGACGAGCGCCTGCAGGGCGGCGACCACGCGGTCGGTCATGCGCCGACCGTAGTGCCCCACCGTCCTCGGTGGACGAGATTCGTACGCCGCTCGCGACGCGACGGTGACCCCGGCACGCCGGTGTCCGCCTCGCGGTGGCCGACCGTGATCGCGCCGACCGGTGCGTGGTCCACCGGGATGCCGAACGCCTGGCGGAAGCCGTCGAGGTAGCGCTCCTCGATGCCGAAGAAGCAGGCGCCGAGACCCTCGTCGACGGCGGTCTGCAGGACGAGCAGCGCGGCCATCCCGGTGTCGACCCACCAGTAGGGGACCGGCCAGCGCGCCTCGTCGCGATCGGTCCAGCCCTTGTCGGGCAGGGCGTAGCGATCGAGGTAGGCGTCCTTGCTGGCCAGCGGCACGATCACGACCGGGGCGGTGCGCATGCCGTCGAGCCAGCGGTTGTGTGCATCCGCCTCGGCGCCCGTCGTCGACCAGAAGAGGGCGACGTCCTCAGGGGTGTCCAGGACGAGGAAGGCCCAGCCCTGGGTGAAGCCGGCGTTGGGCGCGCGCTGGGCGTGCTCGAGCATCCGGTCGACGACCGCCGGGTCCACCGGCTCGTCGGAGTAGCGGCGGACCATCCGGCGACGACGTACGACCTCGCGGAACTCCATGGGTGCAGGTTCTCACCCCCAAGCGCTGTCTGGGATCCGAGACGACTGGCCGGGTGTGCTCGTTGACCGGGGTCGGCGATCCCGGTGGACTGCACGCATGGCTCCGACCACCGACTTCGAGCAGATGTGGACCGACCTCGCGCCGGTCGGGCGGTCGGCATCCTCCGGCGGCTACTTCCGCCAGCCCTGGACCACGGCGGAGTCCGAGCTGAGGTCGTGGTTCGCCGAGCAGTGTGCGGCGCGCGGGCTCGTCGTCGAGACCGACGGGATCGGCAACCAGGTCGCCTGGTGGTCGCCGGAGTCGGCGTCCGGCGCGGGCGTGCTCACCGGCTCGCACCTCGACTCGGTGCTCGACGGAGGGGCGTACGACGGCCCGCTGGGCGTGGCGTCCGCGCTCGCCGCGGTCGACGTGCTGCGCGCGCGAGGCTTCGAGCCGGACCGCCCGATCGGGATCGGCGTCTTCGTGGAGGAGGAGGGCTCCCGCTTCGGTCGTGCCTGCCTCGGTTCGCGCCTGGTCACCGGTGCCGCGTCGTGGGACGAGGCGCGCGAGCTGCGGGACCGCGACGGGGTGTTCCTCGCGGACGCGGTCGCGGCCGTCGGGCTCGACCCGTCCGCCGGGCTGCTGTCGCTCGACCGCGTCGGCACCTTCGTGGAGCTCCACGTCGAGCAGGGCCGTGACCTCGTCGACCGCGACGTCGCCGTCGGTGTCGCCAGCGAGATCTGGCCGCACGGGCGGTGGCGCTTCGACTTCGCCGGTCAGGCCAACCACGCCGGGACCACGCGGATGGAGGACCGGCGCGACCCGATGCTGACCTACGCGATGACCGCGCTCGCCGCCAACAAGCAGGCCCGGCTCGCCGGCCAGCGTGCCACGTTCGGCCGGATCTCCGTCGAGCCCAACGGCACCAACGCCGTGCCGTCGCTCGTGACCGCGTGGCTCGACGCGCGGGCAGCGTCCGACGAGGCCCTCGCGACCCTGGTGGAGGCGGTCGAGCGGCAGGCGCACGACCGTGCCGGACGCGACGGCACGTCCCTCGAGGTCACGGCGGAGTCCGTCACCGGATCGGTCGCCTTCGACCCCGACCTGGCCCGCCGACTGGCCGGCCTCGGTGACTGGCCGGTCATCCCCACCCAGGCCGGCCACGACGCCGGCATCCTGTCCGACGCCGGCATCCCCACGGCCATGGTCTTCGTCCGCAACCCCACCGGGGTCTCGCACTCGCCGGACGAGCACGCCGAGACCGCCGACTGCCTGGCCGGCGTCGAGGCGCTCGCCGACGTGCTGGCCGAGCTGGCCCACCCCGGGGCGCCCACATGAGCACCCCACGACGTTCTTGTCCCCCGCTTCGCTCCTCCCAACAACGCCGCAGGGACCCCGCGTGACGGCGTACCTCCTCGAGCGCGCCTGGGTCGGCGACCGCTTCCTCGACGACGTGCTCGTCGAGGTCGACGGCGGCCGCTTCACCTCCGTCACCCCCGACGCCGACCCGCCCCGCGCCATCCCGGTGCGGGGACTGGTGCTCCCCGGCCTCGCCAACACCCACAGCCACGCCTTCCACCGCGCGCTGCGCGGTCGCACCCAGCGCGAGCGCGGCACCTTCTGGACCTGGCGCGACCAGATGTACGCGGTCGCCGCGCGCCTCGACCCGGACACCTACCTCGCCCTGGCGCGGGCGACGTACCGCGAGATGGCGGCGTCCGGGATCACGTGCGTGGGGGAGTTCCACTACGTCCACCACCGCCCGGACGGCTCGCCCTACGCCGACCCGAACGAGATGGGCGAGGTGCTGGTCGAGGCGGCCGGGCAGGCCGGGATCCGGGTCACGCTGCTCGACACCCTCTACCTCTCCTCCGGCTTCGGCGTGCCGCCCGAGGGCGCCCAGCTGCGCTACAGCGACGGCAGCGTCGGGGCGTGGGCCGACCGCGTCGACGCGCTGGCCGCCTCCACGGACGCCGTCGCGCACGCGGTCACGGGGATGGCCGTCCACTCGGTCCGCGCCGTGCCGGCCGCCGACCTGCCCTCGGTCGCGGCCCGCCTCGACGGGCGGCCGTTCCACGTCCACCTCTCCGAGCAGGTCGCGGAGAACACCGCCTGCCTCGACGCGTACGGCGTCACCCCGGCGCGGCTGCTCGCCGACCACGGCCTGCTCGCGCCGACGTCGAGCCTGGTGCACGCCACCCACCTGACCGACGACGACATCGACCTCATCGGTGCGGCCGGCGCCCACGCGAGCTTCTGCCCCACCACCGAGCGCGACCTCGGTGACGGCATCGGGCCGAGCCGGCGTCTGCACGACGCCGGCGCGCGCCTGACCCTCGGCTCCGACAGCCACGCGGTGATCGACCTGTTCGAGGAGATGCGCGCCGTCGAGCTCGACGAGCGACTCGCCACCCAGCGGCGCGGCCACTGGTCCGCGGCCGAGCTGCTGACGGCCGCCACCACCGACGGGCACGCGTCCCTCGGCTGGGACGACGCCGGCGCCATCGCGGTCGGCGGGCGTGCTGACCTCGTGGTCGTCGACCCCGCCAGCCCGCGCACGGCCGGGGCCGGCCGCGACGAGGGCGCGGTCGTGTTCGCCGCGACGGCGGAGGACGTGCAGCGCGTGATGGTCGACGGCAGGTGGGTCGTGGAGGAGGGCCAGCGCTACGACATCGGGCTCGAGCTGGAAGCAGCCGTCGCCCGCATCTGGGGGGAGGACCGGTGATGAGCACCCCACGACGTTCTTCTCCCCCGCTCCGCTCCTCCGAACAACGCCGCAGGGACCCCGCATGAGCACCCACGTCTCGACCGTCATCACCGGCATCGGCGAGCTCGCCACCAACGACCCGGCCCGGGCCGAGGAGGGCGGCCTGCTCGGCCTCGTGCAAGACGCCGCCGTCGTGGTCGAGGGCAGCCGGATCGCCTGGGTCGGCCGCGCCGCGGACGCGCCCGCCGCCGACGTGCAGGTCGACGCCGGTGGGCGTTCCGTGATCCCCGGGTTCGTCGACTCCCACAGCCACCTCGTCTTCGCCGGCGACCGTTCCGCCGAGTTCGAGGCGCGGATGACCGGAGAGCCCTACACGGCCGGCGGCATCCGCAGCACGGTCGCCAGGACCCGCGCCGCCACCGACGAACAGCTCACCTCCCACGTCGCCCGTCTCGTCGCCGAGATGCGGGCCCAGGGCACCACCTCCATCGAGATCAAGAGCGGATACGGGTTGTCGGTCCACGACGAGGCACGCAGCCTCGCCGTGGCCCGCCAGTTCACCGAGGACACGACCTTCCTCGGCGCCCACGTCGTCCCCGAGGAGTTCCGGGGAGCCGCCACCCCCGAGGACTACGTCGACCTCGTCACCGGCCCCATGCTCGCGGCGGCGGCACCGCACGCCCGGTGGATCGACGTGTTCTGCGAGGACGGCGCCTTCGACGTCGACCAGGCACGAGCCATCCTGGCCGCCGGGTCCGACAGCGGGCTGCGCGGACGGCTCCACGCCAACCAGCTGACGTACGGCGGCGGCGTGCGGCTGGCCTGCGAGCTCGGCCTCGTCGCGGTCGACCACTGCACCTTCCTCAGCGACGACGACGTCTCCGCCCTGGCCTCGAGCGGCACGATCGCCACGCTGCTGCCGGGCGTGGAGTTCTCCACCCGCCAGCCCTACCCCGACGCCCGCCGTCTGCTCGACGCCGGCGTACGGGTCGCGCTCGCCAGCGACTGCAACCCCGGCTCCTGCTTCACCTCGTCCATGCCGCTCTGCATCGCGCTGGCTGTCCGCGAGATGCGGATGACCCCGGCCGAGGCGCTGCACGCCGCGACCGCGGTGGGCGCGGCCGCGCTCGACCGCGACGACGTCGGGGTCCTCGCCCCCGGCAAGGCAGCCGACCTCGTCCTCCTCGACGCGCCGTCGTACGTCCACCTCGCCTACCGCCCCGGTGTCCCCCTCGTCGCCGGCGTCTGGCAGGCCGGCCGCCCCGTCGTCTCGCGGTAGTCCGCCGGACCCCCTCCCCCGCGGCCGGGGGGTAGTCCAGTGACATCTGGGTGCAAATCGCCGCGGATTGCACCCATTGCGCACTGAACTACCCCGCCGGTCCCTCCCCCCGCGGCCGGGGGGTAGTCCTGTGACATCTGGGGTGCAAATCGGCACGGGTTGCACCCATTGGGCACTGAACTACCCCGCCGCAGCACCCATTGCCCACTGGACTACCACTGCCGCGCCAGCGGCCGCGCCCCGCGCCCCCGCCGGAACAGCTACCTCAGACGACGTCGTACGACGCCCGCGACCGCGTCTGAGGTAGCCGGCCACCCCGAGATAGGGCACGCGCCCGATGTGGCGGCCTACCTCATGGACGGAGTCTCTACTCACGGTCCGGAACAGGGCCGAGGAGAAGAGGAGACGCGACATGTACAACACCGACAGCTTCCTGGGAGCCGAGCTGGCCTACCGACAGGACAGGATCCGGAAGGACTACGGGCACCGCCGCTGGACCCGTGTCCGCGCCGACGACACCCGGAAGTGACCCGCACCGCGATCGACCCGCGAGTGTCGGAGCGGCACGACACAATGTCGTCCGTGCCGGCCCTGCGGACCACCGATCTCATCGGACGCGATGCCGAGCTGGAGCAACTGACCGCCCAGCTCGGCATTCGCACGTCC
>DASTPB010000131.1:0-2753 GCA_035762385.1 Nocardioides sp.
GTGCCGGCCGACAGCCACCTGACCCTCCCGGTGCAGACCAAGACCCGGGCGCAGCTCGAGGCCTCCGACCTCGTGCCCTTCGCCCGCGGCGTCGAGGCGGGGCTCCCGGCCGTGATGGTCGGCCACCTCGACGTGCGCGCGGTCGACCCGCGCGTGCCCTCGTCGTTGTCGCGCAAGGTCGTCAGCGGCCTGCTCCGCGACGAGCTCGGCTTCGAGGGCCTGGTCGTGACCGACTCGCTCGAGATGGCCGCCGTCACCCGTGGCCGCGACCCCGGGCGCACGGCGGTGCAGGCCCTCCGAGCCGGCTCCGACGTCCTGCTCATGCCACCGTCGCCGGCGGTGGCCCGGGCCGCGCTGGTGCGCGCCGTGCGCGGCGGCACGCTGCCGCGCCGGCGGCTGGAGCAGGCCGCCGCCCGGCAGATCGCCCTGCTCACCCACCTCGACGGGCGCCGCGAGAGGTCAGGCACGGCGGCTGCGGCGTCCCGACGGCTCTCCGCGGCAGCGGTCACGGTCACCGACGGGGCGTGCTCGGGCCGGCTGGTCGGCGACGTGGTGCACGCCTACGGCGACCCGGGCGCGGTCGCGACATTCACCCCTGCGGCCCAGGCGGCCGGGATCACGGTCCTGGCGCGCCGCTCGGCGCCGGCTGCGCTGACGACCGCGGGCCCTCGGCCCGAGCGCAGGAAGAAGGAGCGCAAGCGCGCCTTCGAGAAGCGCGTGCGCGCGTGGCAGAAGGGCGAGACGCGCCGGGAGCGGCGCCTCGACGCGTGGGAGGCGGCCGAGGACGCGCGGCTCGCAGCCGGCACGCAGGTCGGGTTCACCGGGTTCCGGGACGCACCCGTCGACGGCGAGGTCGCGGTCGCCACCGACTCCCCGTGGGCGCTGGGTCGGGTGGCTGCCCCGACGCGGATCGCCACCTACGGCGACACCCCCGCCGCGATGCAGGTGCTGGTCGAGGTCCTCACCGGCCGGACCCCGGCGCCGGGCGCGCTGCCCGTCGACGTCCCGGGCGTCGCGCGCCGCGGCTGCTGACGCAGCCGGTCAGAAGGGCTCGACGAGCAGTGCCGTGCCCTGGCCGGACACCCGGGTGAGCACCAGGGTCGCCTCGACGTCACCGCGCAGCGCCAGCCTCTTGCGGAGCTCGTCGGGGACGACCTGCACCCCGCGCTTCTTGATGGTCAGCCTCCCGATCCCGCGCTCGTGCAGGGCTGCTCGCAGCTGCTTCTCGCGGTAGGGCAGGTGCTCGACGACGCGGTAGCCGCGCGCGAACGGCGTACGGAACGACGCGTCGCTCGTGACGTAGGCGATGTGCGCGTCGACGAGCCCGCCACCCACGCCGGCAGCGACCGCGGTGACCAGCCCGGCACGGATCACGGCGCCGTCGGGCTCGTAGAGGAAGGCGCCCACCGCGCGCACGTCGGTCCCGGGCTCGCCGTCCGCGGGGGAGTCCTCGTCGGTGAGGGTGGCCAGTCCGTGCTCGCCGATCACGGTGGCGCGGCGGTCGGTGGTGGCGAGGGCCGGTGACCACAGCACGGCCTCCTTGACCTCACCGCCGTCGCTGACCCACTCGGCCTCGACGCCCGCGGGCAGCAGGTCGTGCCCGATGCCGGGGGCGACCTTGACCAGCGAGCGGCGCGCCGCCAGCAGGTCCTGCACCCATGGCCACGGTGGTGTCCACCCCTCGACGTCGAACACCCGTCCACGGCCGCCGCGACGGGCCGGGTCGGCGAAGGCGACGTCGAACGCGGTCGGGTCGATCGCGGTCGCGTCGCCCACCTGCACCGCACCTGCGAGCCCCAGCGCCTCGAGGTTGGCGCTCGCCATCGCCACCCGGAGGGGGTCGAGGTCGACGCCCGCCGTGACGAGGCCGGCCCGGGCGAAGGCGACGAGGTCGCCGCCGATGCCACAGCCGAGGTCGATCACGCTGCCGCCGGGGAAGGCAGCGGCCACCCGCGCCGCGCGGTGGTCGGCCACGCGCATGCGGGTCGACTGCTCGAGGGCGTCAGGAGTGAAGAACATGTGGTGCGCTGCGCCGCCGAACTTCGCGACGGCCCGGTCGCGCAGCTGGGCGAGGGTGGTCGCGGCGGCGGCCTTCTCGGCATCGGGTTGGAGACGTCGTACGACGCCCGCGACCCGCACCGGGTCGCCGGGGTGCTCCGCCCAGGCGGCGGCCGCGTCGTCCACGAGGCGGGCGCCCTCGCTCGTGCGCAGCCAGTCCAGGGTCCGGATCTCCACGGCGCCATCCTGTCAGCGGGGACACCGGCTAGCACTCGGTCAGGCAGAGTGCTAGCGTCTGCTCTGGCACTCTCACCCCGAGAATGCCAAACGCTCGCGAGCCTGGCACGACCCCCGCGACGGCGTGCCGCCGGACCGCGAGCCCACGTCCTGGGAGCCCCGGACCGATCTGGTCCGGGCTCCTGAAGATCTCTTGTTCGAGAAAGTGGAGGTTGATCCGAAGTGTCGGTCAACATCAAGCCCCTCGAGGACCGCATCGTCGTCCAGACCCTCGAAGCCGAGCAGACCACCGCCTCCGGCCTGGTCATCCCGGACACCGCCAAGGAGAAGCCCCAGGAGGGCGAGGTCGTGGCGATCGGTCCCGGTCGCATCGACGACAACGGCAACCGCGTCCCGCTGGACGTCGCCGTGGGTGACAAGGTCATCTACAGCAAGTACGGCGGCACCGAGGTCAAGTACGCCGGCCAGGAGTACCTGATCCTCTCGGCCCGCGACATCCTCGCCGTCGTCTCCTGATT
>DASTPB010000132.1:0-19391 GCA_035762385.1 Nocardioides sp.
GAGGTCGATGTCGATGATCTTGACCATGACGTCGTCGTTGACCTGGACGACCTGCTCGGGGATCTCGACGTGGCGCTCGGCCAGCTCGGAGATGTGCACCAGGCCCTCGATGCCCTCCTCGACGCGGACGAACGAACCGAAGGGCACCAGCTTGGTGACCTTGCCCGGCACGATCTGGCCGATCTGGTGGGTGCGGGCGAAGTGCTGCCACGGGTCCTCCTGGGTCGCCTTCAGCGACAGGGAGACACGCTCGCGGTCCATGTCGACGTCGAGGACCTCGACGGTGACCTCGTCGCCCACGGCGACGACCTCGGACGGGTGGTCGATGTGCTTCCAGGACAGCTCGGAGACGTGGACGAGGCCGTCGACGCCGCCGAGGTCCACGAACGCACCGAAGTTGACGATCGAGGAGACGACGCCCTTGCGGATCTGACCCTTCTGGAGCTGGGTCAGGAAGCCGTGGCGGACTTCGGACTGGGTCTGCTCGAGCCAGGCGCGGCGGGACAGGACCACGTTGTTGCGGTTCTTGTCGAGCTCGATGATCTTCGCCTCGAGCGTCTGGCCGACGTAGGGCTGCAGGTCGCGGACGCGACGCATCTCCACCAGCGAGGCGGGCAGGAAGCCGCGCAGGCCGATGTCGAGGATGAGGCCGCCCTTGACGACCTCGATGACGGTGCCCTCGACGACGCCGTCCTCCTCCTTGACCTGCTCGATGGTGCCCCAGGCACGCTCGTACTGAGCACGCTTCTTGGACAGGATCAGGCGGCCTTCCTTGTCCTCCTTCTGGAGGACCAGGGCCTCGACCTTGTCGCCGACGGTGACGACCTCGTTGGGGTCGACGTCGTGCTTGATCGACAGCTCGCGCGAGGGGATGACGCCCTCGGTCTTGTAGCCGATGTCGAGCAGGACCTCGTCCCGGTCAACCTTGACGATGGTGCCGTCGACGATGTCACCGTCGTTGAAGTACTTGATCGTCTCGTCGATGGCGGCGAGGAAGTCCTCTTCGGACCCGATGTCGTTGACGGCCACCTGAGGGGCGTCGTAGTCCGGAAGAGTGGAGAGCGTGCTCGTCATATGGAAGGAATTTCCTTGGATGGATGGAGTCGTGCGGACGCGTGCAGCGGTCCGTTTCACTGGCCCCCGACGGTGACTGGATCACGCACGGTGACGCGGCGAGCCCGGGTTCGCTCGGTATGGAAGCCGGGCAGACGACTGGCGCAACGCCCAAGAGTACGCGCGCGCGACTCCCCGCGTCCAACCGGGGCCACGCTCAGCCCACGCTCAGCACGACCGGTCGGCAGCCGTCACGGAGGAGGCGGCTCGGCGTGCAGGTCACCGCTCTGCGCGACAGCCCTCAGCAGGGCGGCGGACCGGTCCGCGACGGGGTTGTCCCCGGCCCGCGAGGCGAGCTCGACGAGTGCCCACAGGTCGGCGGCCCGCGCCCCGGTGAGCAGCTCGTCCGCCGCTCCCCCGTGCCGGCTCGTCCAGGCGTTCAGGACGCCGTCGGCGTAGGACGGGTCCCGCTCGAACCTCAGCAGGTTGCCGAGGTCGGTCCACGGGTGACCCGCGTGGCTGAACTCCCAGTCCAGCACGGCGGTGACCTCGAGGGTGTCGGGGTCGACGAGCAGGTTCTTCGGGTTGAGGTCGCTGTGGACCAGACAGGTACGCGTCTCGGTGTCCAGCAGGTCCTGCGCGCGGCGCGCCACCTCGGCGAGCGCGCGGCGCTCCCGGTCGGTCCAGGCGGCCAGGTGGGAGGTGACCCAGTCGACCAGGTCCCGGTCCGGGAAGCTCCCCACGGTCAGCTCGGCGTCGACGAAGGGACCCGGCCTCAGCGCCGGCATCCCCGCGAGCGCAGCGGCGATCGAGCCGGTGCTCGCCCCGAGCCGTGCGAGCCCGTCGGGGTCCCCGGCCGCGGCGAGTCGCGCCACCACGAGGTCGCCCCGCTCCCCCGGCATCCACGACGACACCAGCAGGCCGGGTCGGCCCGTCGCCGTGTCAGCGCGCCGGACCTCCAGGACGTCCGGCACCGGCAGCAGGCCACGGACCAGCCGCAGCACCGCCTGGTCGACCTCGGGCGCCGCGTCGCCGCGTGGGTCGCCGGGCGGGTACAGGCGCACGACGGCACGCTCGCCGGCGACCTCGCCCAGGAACGTACGCCCCGAGTGACCACCGTCCAGCGGTCGCAGCGTCGGTCCGAGGTCGCTCATCGCGTCGCATGCTGCCATGCGGCGCGGTGCCCACCGGGTCCGGGCGGCCCCGTCGGCACCATTACGCTCCGGGGGTGGAGGATCACCTGCCGCAGTCCGTACGGGTGGAGCGGCGTCCCGTCTCCGAGCACGAGTCGCGCAGCGCCAACGGGCCCGACTGGGACCGCTACGCCGACGAGTACCAGGCGACGCACGGCGCGTTCCTCGGGGACGCCGGCTTCGTCTGGGGCCCCGAGGGCCACACCGAGGACGAGCTCGGGATCCTCCGTGAGGTCGCGGGACTCGACGTCCTCGAGGTGGGCAGCGGCGCCGGCCAGTGCTCGCGCTGGGTACGCACGCACGGCGGTCGCGGTCTCGGGCTCGACCTGTCGCACCGCCAGCTGCAGCACTCGCTGCGCCTGGACGAGGAGACGGGCGTCGCCGTGCCGTCCGTCCGCGGCACCGCCACCGACCTCCCCTTCCGGTCCGACAGCTTCGACATCGTCTTCTGCTCCTTCGGCGCCCTGCAGTTCGTCAGCGACATCGACGTCGCCGTCGCCGAGGTGGCGCGGGTGCTGCGCCCGGGCGGTCGCTTCGCCTTCTCCATCACCCACCCGACCCGCTGGATGTTCCCCGACGACCCGGGAGAGGCCGGCCTCACCGCGACGCAGTCCTACTGGGACCGCACGCCCTACGTCGAGGTGGACGACGCGAGCGGGGAGGTGTCGTACGTCGAGCACCACCGCACGCTCGGTGACTGGGTGCGGCTGCTCGCCGCGAGCGACTTCCGGCTGGTCGACCTCGTCGAGCCGGAGTGGCCGGAGGACCACGACCGGGTGTGGGGTGGCTGGTCACGCACCCGCGGGTTGCTGACCCCGGGCACCGCGATCTTCGTGGCGCACCTGGGTCGATGAGCCGTGCGCCCGGCGACGGGCCCAGCCGGCGAGCAGCGACGCGGGGTTGAAGGGGGCCCACCACCGACGCCTCGCGTCGGCCTGCGCGAGCAGCTCCCTCCGCAGCGTGAGGCAGGCGTCCCAGAACGCGCGGGCCTCCGTGTCCGGGGTCGGCGCCGGCGCGAAGACCGCCGCGTCCGCCCGGCGGGCGAGCTCGATGCCCTGCCCCAGCCGCCGTGCCTGCGCCACCCGGGCCCAGGAGTCGGGCACCGGAGTTCCTCGGTCCCGTGCGGCGTCCAGGACCTCCTGCCAGCCGTTGACATAGGTCGCCGACCACCCGCCGGACGACCTGCGGCGCCGGCGGCGCACGAGCTTGGCGACCGGCACGAGCAGCAGGGCGACGAGCACGAGCGCCACTCCCCCGCCGACCGCGACCACCAGCACCTGACGGGCAGACGGACCTGTGTCCTCGAAGGTGCCGTCCGGGCGCGAGCCGCGGGGCGGACGGATGTCGTCGTCCCTGCCCCGGGCCGCGGCGACGAGCTGTTCGGCGACGAACTCGTCAGGGTCGGGCGCCGTGGCCGGGACGCGGCCGTCGGGGATGGAGCCGAGGTAGCGCTCGAGCTTCAGCGGGCGCCACGTCCCGTCCGCCATCTGCAGCTCCACCCACGTCGTGACGTCGCCGTAGTCGACGAGTCCACCTGGCCCCGGCGCGGCCCCGACGACCATCCGCGCCGCCACTCCGAGGCGCGACGCGCCGAGGGCCATCAGGGCGCTGTACTGGAACGACGTGCCGCTGGGGCGCCGCGACCCCAGCATCCCGCGTCCGAGCGCGTCGGCGGACTGGTCGAACGCCTCGTTGCGGCGAACGGCGCCGTTGACCGAGAGGTAGCGCGCCAGCAGCAGGACCTTCTCGAGCGGGAGCAGCTCCTTGCGGTCGAACGGCTCGAGGTAGGGGTCGAGGAAGCTCCCCGCGGGCTGGCGCTGCTCCGCGGTCGGCTCGCGGGTGGCGCCTCGACGCGGGAGGGTGTCCTTGCCCGCGACGGACTCGAAGGAGTAACGGTCGCGGGTGTCGACTCCCCCGACGACGAGTGCCGTGCCTGTCGCCTGGTTGTAGCGGATGTCGCCGATGTCCGTACGTCCCGGGTTCCAGTCGAGGTCGATGCTGGTCAGCTCCCCCAGCATCGGCAGCCAGTCGCTGGCGTAGCCGGGGAGGAACCTCACGCGGACCACGACCGTCGGGCCCGGGTGCAACGGCGCCACCTCGCGCCCGATCCGCTTGTACGTGCCGTAGCCGCCCGACCCGGGTGACCCCTGGGCGGGCACCCAGGCCTCGCCGTCGTACCGGTCGAGGACGGCGAGTCGCAGCCGCCGGCCCTCGGGCACGCCGGTGGCCCTCAGCAACCTCGTGTCGTCCCGCTCCGGGCCCAACCCCAGTGCGGGGCCCGCGGCGGCGGACGCCAGCGCGCTGGTGTCCTCCCCGCTGAGCAGGACCCGGTCGGACTGGTCGTCGTCCGGCACGAGCACGGCGACGAGGCCCGACACGGCCGTCACCGTCAGCACCATCGTCAGGCCCGCCGCGACCGCCCCGCGGGCGGCGCCGGTGACCGCCTCCCGCCGTCGTGCCCGGTGGGCCGCCCAGGCCAGCAGGACCACACCGACCACCACCCCGCGCGGCACGAGGAGGGTGGGGACCAGGACCCCGAGCGGGATGGTCGCCACCAGGGCGAGGAGCAACGGGACGACCGGGGCGATCGCACGCGAGGTCCCGAGGGCGAGCCAGGCCGCTGCCGCCGTGGCGAGGAAGCCGATCAGGAACGGCACGAGCACCACCTCGCCGCTCGCGTCGACCGGGGGGACCGTGCTGACCAACGTGATCGGGGCGCTGACGCTCTGGACCAGGACGCTGGTCATCGTGTCGACGCCCGGCACCAGGAACGGGCCCGGCTCCCGGAGTGCCGCGACGGCGCCCAGCGGCAGGAACAGGAGCAGGGCGGCCAGGAAGTACCACCAGCCGCCCTCGTGGATGCGCCGGGCGACCAGGGCGAGGGCGAGGAGCAGCACCACCGGCACCAGGCCGGCCACCAGGTAGCTGCGGTCCGCGAAGGTGTCCTCGAAGATCGACAGGATCGCGGTCATCACGGCCACGACGACGACCACGTCGACCACCGACCCACGCGTCCGTGTCATCGCCGGGCTCCCGCCAGCATCGGCTGGAGCTGCCCCAGGTCGGCGACGGTCAGCTCGCGGAGCGCCCCGCTGCCGTCCGTGCGCGGCTCGGCAGCGCTGTCGGCCCGTACGACGATCCAGTCCGCATCGCGCCCGAAGCGCGTCGCGACAGCGTCCAGGTCGACGATGTCGCGGGCGGCGCCGGTCACCTGCACGACCAGGCCCGTCCCGTGGGCCGCGTCGGCGGCGGCGCGGGCATGCTCGAGGTGGTCGTCCTCACCGAGGGCGAACCGGCAGGCGGCATCGTTCATGGCCTCGGCGTGCCGCCCCTGGCCCACGTGCGGTCCACACCGCAGGTAGGTGTCGAAGTCGTCCCGCACGGCACGCAGCGCGATCGACGTCGCCACCGAGACCGCGAGCTCGAAGTCCCCCGCCCGGGGATAGGACGTCCGACTCCGGTCCACCAGCACGGTGACGTGGCCGCGCCGTGTCTCGTGGTACTGACGGACCAGCAGCTCTCCCGCCTTGGCCGACGACCTCCAGTGCACGTGCCGCAGGTCGTCACCGGGGACGTACTCGCGCAGCGCGTGGAAGGCGAGGTCGCTCATCGTGAGCTGCTGGCTGGTGGCGCCGTCGAGGTCGTTGACGAGCCCGCCGGCGAAGACGGAGAGGTCGGTCACCCGGGGGGAGACGAGCAGCTCGTGGGTCGTACCCGCCTCGAGCCGCCGACTGACCAGCCCGACCGGGTCGATCTTCTCGTAGGTGACGGGACCGATGACGTACGCGCCCCGCGCCAGGTCCGGGAGGGGCAGCTCCTCGACGTGGCGCCCGAAGGGCGGGAGGAACGGCAGGCGGAGGTCCACTCCGCGAACCCCGACCGCCACCCGCACCTTGGGGAACAGCATCGGCACGGCACCGGCGCGGACGTCGAGCCGGACCGTCTGCGCGCGGCTGCCCTCCACGACCCGGTGACGCCGCAGGGTCAGGTCCGCGGACATCGTGCTGGGCAGCAGCTGCCACAGCAGGCCGAGCACGAGCAGGGCGAACGACACCGCGGCGAGCTGGGTGAACTCCTGCCAGTGGAACCTCGTGGACACCCAGGCGGCGAGGACGGCCACGACGAGGAGACCACGACCGAGCGGGGTGAGCAGCCGGGCCGACGCCGACAGGGCGGAGATCCCGGTGCCGCCGCGCCGCCGCGCGCCGGTCCCGGGACGTTGCGGGCGGGTCACGCCCGGTCGCGAGGCGCGGGAACCCGCATCAGCAGGTCGTCGATCACCTCGTCGGCCGTGGCGCCACCGTAGGCTGCTCCGGACGTCATCAGCAGCCGGTGGCCCAGCACCGGGTGGGACAGCAGGGCGACGTCCTCGGGCACCACGTGACCGCGTCCACGGGAGAGCGCCCACGCCTTGGCCGTACGGATCCAGGCCAGGCAGCCCCGCGTGGAGAGGCCGATCCGCACGCCCGGCGTGTCACGCGACGCCTCAGCGAGCTGGCGCACGTAGCGGATGATCGCGGGATCGACGTGCACGGAATCGGCGAGCCGGGACATCCGGAGGATGTCCGCGGCGTCCACGACGGGACCGACGGCGGCGGCGCGGTCACGGACCTCGGACTGGACCAGCAGCTCCTCGGTCGAGTCCGCGTCGGGGTGACCCACGCTCGAGCGCATGAGGAAGCGGTCGAGCTGCGCCTCCGGCAGCTGGTAGGTGCCGGCCTGCTCGATGGGGTTCTGGGTGGCGATCACCATGAAGGGTCGCCCGACCTCGTGGGTGCGTCCGTCGACGGTGACGTGACCCTCCTCCATCACCTCGAGCAGGGCGGACTGCGTCTTGGGCGAGGCGCGGTTGATCTCGTCGGCCAGCACCACGCTGTGGAACACGGGGCCCGGGTGAAAGGTGAACTCGCCGCGCGCCTGGTCGTACACCGTGACCCCGGTGACGTCGGACGGCAGCAGGTCAGGGGTGAACTGGATGCGCGCGAACGAGCAGTCCAGCGACCTGGCGAGGGCGCGGGCCAGCATCGTCTTGCCCGTGCCCGGGAGGTCCTCCAGGAGCAGGTGCCCGCCCGACACGAGGCAGGTGAGCCCGAGCCGGACGATCTCCTGCTTCCCCAGGACGGCCGAGCCGACGTTGCCGACGACCCGGTCGAACGTGTCGGCGTACCACCGCACGTCGTCCGGGTGGACAGGGACGGCCTCGGACACGGCGGTCAGGCTGCGACCGTCTGCTTCTCGCGGCGGCTGCCGGCCCAGAGCAGGAACCCACCGGCGAGCAGGGCGAGGCCGCCGGCGACGAGGCCGATGAGGGGGACCGTGCGGGTCAGCAGCTCCAGCATGCTGCCGTTGTCCTTGGCCTCGGCTGCGTTGGCCGACACCTGGTCCTCGGTGAAGCCGAGCTGCATGTCGAGCAGGGTCGAGCCGTCCTCGAGCTCGCGCTGCTCGTCCTGCGTCTGGTTGATGATGGACCCGGTGACGGGGTCGATCCAGATGAACTTGTCCTGGTTGTAGACGCCCTCGACGCCCTCCACGACCTCGGTCGAGGCGTCCTCCACCAGGACGTGGTAGCGGTAGGTCTCGAGACCGTCGAGGGTCTCGGTCCCGTCGTAGGTCGCGTCCACCGGCTCACCGAGGAGGCCGTCCCAGTAGGGGTAGGTCTTCTTCTCGGCGTCGAAGGGCCACTTGTTGACCAGGCCCTCCTTCTCCTCGGCGCTCGGGGGGAGGTAGGACGAGTCGTTCACGGCCATGGCGTCCGAGCGGTCGGTCGCGAAGACGTCGGTGGACGCCGTCACCAGCCGGTCGTCCTGGCCGTCCACGCAGTCGGGGACGTCGCCGCTGCCGTCGTCGATGACCAGGCACGTCGAGTTCACGAACACGACGACCTCGTCGTCGGAGAGCTCCGAGTCGGCCTTGGTGATGCTGGTCGCCTGCACGTCGATGTTCTCGACGTCGCCCGAGGCAGGGTTGAGCTTGTCGGCGTTCCCGGCCAGCCGGGTGACGCTGTCGGTGTCGAGGGGGGTTCGCTTGACCTGCGCAGGAGCCCACAGAGCCGCCATCAGACCGATGGCGACGAGGAAGGTCCCGAGTGCCAGGAGCACCCACCCGATGATCTTGCGCACGACGATCTTTCCCTCCACACAACGACGAGTCGCCGCAGGCTACCAGCAGGTAGGTGCTTGTGGTCACACAATCGACGAGCGTCGGCGCCGGACCTTCCCAGGTCCTCGGCGAGGCCGCGAGACGCGTGGTCCCGTGGCATGATTCGCGGCCGAGGTGAGGACGAGTGGATCGACGTGGCTGGACCCGTGCCGAAGGGCTGCCGGCGGAGCGATGGGTGGTTGTCGCCGCCCTCGGGTCGCTCGTCGTCCAGCTCGGATTCCGCGCGTGGGCGGCGTGGTCGGGCTGGTACACGACGGACGACCTCGGATTCCTGCGCGAGGCCGACCGGACGAACCAGTGGTCCTACCTGACCGAGCCCTACAACGGTCACCTGATGCCCGGCGGCAAGCTCGTGTTCTGGGCGGTCGACGCCGCCGGGTCAGCACAGTGGTGGCCGGCCGTGGTGTACCTCGTGCTGGGTCAGGCGGTCGCGGGGATCGCCTGCCTGTGGATGCTCGTCACGTTGTTCGGCAGGACGTGGGCGATCCTGCCCCCCTTCCTGCTGTACCTCTTCCTGTCCCTGACGCTCCCCTCCTACATGTGGTTCGTGGCCGCGACCCAGCAGCTTCCCCTCCAGATCGTGCTCAGCCTGTCGGTCGGGTCGTGGGTGCGGTACCTGAGGGGTGACGGACGCGTCTGGTTGGTGGCGACGCTCGGCACGCTCGCGGTGGGCCTCTTCGTCCGCGAGAAGGCGATGCTGGTCCTCCCGGTCCTGGCCTTCATCTCGATCTTCTACTTCAGCGTGGGCGGACTGGGCGAGCGGGTTCGCCGGCTGCGCCGCCAGGTGCTTCCGCTGGTGCTGGTCGCGGCGCTCGGACTGGCCTACCTGGTCGCCTACGCCACCCGGGTCTCCGGCCAGTCGTCGTCGGTGACGTTGAGGACCGCCGCGGACCTGGCCGGCAGCCTGCTCGGTTCGACGCTCCTGACGGGCATCGTCGGTGGTCCGTGGCGCTGGAAGGCATCGACGTCGAACTCGTTCGCGGACGCCCCCGAGTGGGCGGTCGGCGCCGCATGGCTCGTCGTCGGGCTGGTCACCGTCTACATCCTGCTCAGGCGCAAGCGGTCGTGGCAGGCCTTCCTCCTGTTCGCCGGGTACGCCGGTGGGACCTACCTGCTGCTGTTGACGGCCCGCGGAGGGACGTTCGGCGGCAGCCTCGGGACCGACGCCCGCTACCTCTCGGACATCCCGATCGTCCTCTGCCTCTGCCTGTGCCTGGCGACGACCGAGCTCCGGGGTGCACCGGGCAGCTCCGAGCCACGGCGTCCGGCCCTGGTCGCCCGAGCCCCGAGCTGGGTCGTGGGCGGGCTCACGGCCGCCGTGGTGCTCGGCGGCATCGTCAGCTCCGTCCTGTACGTGCGACCGTGGCACGACAACGAGGCCCGCGACTTCTTCACCCGGCTCGACGAGGACCTGACCGCGCAAGGTCCTGTCGACCTCGCCGACCGGGTCCTCCCCAAGAGGGTGATCTCCCCGTACATGGCCCCGAACAACACCCTCTCCTTCCTGGCACCGCTGTCGACGAGCGATGCCCACTTCCCGGACTCGTCGTCGTCCTTGCACGTCGTCGGGGACGACGGAAGCCTCCGGAGCGCCAGCATCAAGCCGTCGCTGGCGTCCCCACCCGGCAAGGTCCCGGACTGCGGTTGGCGGGTGACGAGCAGGGGTGCCACGGTCCCGCTCAGCGGTCGGGCTGACGGCGACACGTCGTGGATGCGGATCGCGTACCTGGCGACCGCGCCGGCGGTCGTCACCATCTCGGCGGGCGACACCACGTTCGAGGCGTCCCTCCGGTCCGGGTTGAACGACCTCTTCCTGCGCGTCGGAACGGACCTCGAGACCGTGGGCTTCGCTGGCCTCGAACCAGGCGTGACGGTGTGCGTCGACAGCATCAAGGTCGGTCCGGTCGGCCCGAAGGCCCAGGAATGAGGAGCGACCAGACGTCGGGCGTCGACTTCCCGGCCCTCGACGTGCTCCGCCTCGTCGGCGCCCTGGCCGTGTTGACCACGCACGTGGCCTTCCAGACCGGGGAGTACTTCCGGAACGGCGTGGTGGGCACCCTGCTCGCCCGGATGGACATCGGGGTCGCGATCTTCTTCGTGCTCTCGGGGTTCCTGCTGTCCCGCCCGTGGTGGGCCAGCGCCGCGTCGGGGACGCCTGCTCCGATGGTCGGTCGCTACGCCCTCAAGCGGCTGCTGCGGATCTGGCCCGTCTACCTGGTGACGGTGGTCGTCGCCTTCGCCGTGGTGCCCGGCAACGAGGATGCCGGCGCGCGGGAGTGGCTCGCGAGCGCCCTCCTCCTCGACACCTATGTCGACGACACGCTGCCGTACGGACTGACGCAGATGTGGAGCCTCTCCGTCGAGGTGGCCTTCTACGTCGCGCTGCCGCTCCTGATGTGGATCGCGACCCGGCGGACGGGACGCCGGTACGACGCCGTGCTGCTCGCCGCCATGGTCGTGCTCAACGTCGTGTGGATCGTCACGCTGACGCCCGCGCTCGACGACGTGCGGGACTGGGCGCCGGGCCTCTGGCTCCCCGGCTACCTGTCCTGGTTCGCCGCCGGGATGTGGCTCGCCAGGACCCACGCCCGCCAGCACCTCCGGGGCGGTCGCCCGCCGTGGATCGTGACGCTCGGGGAGCAGCCGGGAGCGTGCTGGTCGGGGGCGCTCGGCCTGCTGCTGGTCGCTGCCACACCCGTGGCCGGACCCGTGCTCCTCGAGCCCGGGACCGCGGGCCAGTCGGTGGCCAAGACCCTGCTCTACGCGGCGATCGGTCTTCTCGTGGTCGCCGCCGGGGTGTGGTCACCGCCGGGCGGGCTCTTCCGGCGGGTGTCGTCCGCACGCGTGCTGCGCCACCTGGGGCACGTCTCGTACTCGATCTTCTGCACGCACCTGATCGTGCTCGCGCTCCTCCAGGAGCAGCTGGACTACGAGCTGTTCTCGGGACGCTTCCTGCTGATGTGGGCGCTGACGCTCGGCCTCACCTGGGCGGTCAGCGAGCTGAGCTACTGGTTCATCGAGCGACCGGGCATGTCGCTGGCCCGTCGGGGCCGCGGCGCGGCCACCGCCCAGCACGACACCGCACCGAGGGTGAAGACCACGACGTAGTGCGGCCACGCCCAGGCGCCGGCCCAGGACGAGGACTGGTAGGGGTTGAACCCGTAGGCCAGCACGGCGGGGGTGAGGCAGAGCGCGATCGCCCATCCTTCCCAGGCGGGGCGAAGCTGCCGAGCGAGCGCCGCGACACCCCATCCCGCGACCCCGACGACCAGACCTACCCAGCCTGACGCCAGCAGCACGAGCGACGCGCAGCCGAGGAGCGCGATGCTCGCTCCTCGCGAGGCTTCCGCCACGGGGGGCAGCGACGACGAGGTCCGCCTGCCGGATGCCACGAACCCGGCCACCACGGCCACCAGGGCCAGCAGGGCCACCAGGCCCAGCGCCAGTCCGACCCGGTAGGCGCTGTCCGGAGCGAAGCGTTCGACGACCTCGTCGCGGTCGGTGGCGCGCCACCCCTGGCGGTAGCCGTCGAACACCTGGGCCTCGAGCGAGTCCCCTCCGGCGGCTGCCTCCCATCCCGCATTCGCGTTCGCCCGCATCGCGACGTAGTCGCCGGACACCTCCAGCTCCGAGCGTGCCGGCGACTCGGGCTCGACCGCCACGGTCTCGGCCCGCTCCCGGGGGGCCGACCCGAGCACGAGCCGCTCCGGGACGAATGCGTCCGAGGCCTCGAGCCTCACGGTGGACTCGCCGCGCGGCAGGGACACGACCTTCGAGCCGCACAGGCGCGCCGGCAGGAGGTCGCCGTCGAGGAGCGCGCGGGGGCTCGCGGTCACCTGCGTGCGCACCTTCCGGCCGTCCACCACGACATCGGGACCGGAACCACAGCCCAGCGGGGCCGCGCGCTCCGACGGGTTCAGGGGGAGGAAGGGGACGCCCGGGATCAACAGCTCGCTCACGCCCACGGGCACGGGCGAGGAGGAGGCGTCGTAGTCGAAGTCACTGGCCGGCTCAGCCTGCAGGACCTGGAGGGAGAGGCGGGACGTGCGGATCGGCGGGAACGTGGCGCTGCCGTCGTCATCCAGCTCGACCTCACGCTTCCCTCCCGGCCATGTCAGGAGCAGCGACTCGGGCCGACGTGCGGCGGTGCTCTGGTCGACCGACATGGCGAGTCCACGAACCTGCTGTGGCGTGAGGAACCTCAGGTCGATGTCGGGGGTGACGTCGTCGACCGGGGCGATCCAGGTCGTGCCCGGGTCCCCGTCCACCATGGCGGCTGCCGACGCACGAGGATCGGTCAGCGCGGTCGATGCCTCGACCGCGACCGCCTGTCCGTCCTGGACGAGCGCATCGAGGGCGGGGCCGCCGCGCGGGCGGACGGTGAGGGATGCCTCGTAGTCGCGCGCCGCGGGCAGCGCGACCACTCGGCTGAAGTCCCGCGGTTCCTCGGGAGAGCCCACCTCGGCCGGGCGACACCGGACATCACCGTCGATCGCGACGCAGCCGGTCCGGGCGTCACCCAGACGGCGGAGCAGGATCGCGTCGGGAGCGCCCCACGCCTCGGGCACCTCCGGCAGCACCAGCTCGCGCCGCACCGTTGTGCCCTCGATGTCGACCTCCGCGATCGACACCTGGTTGCCGACCCTGCGGCCCGCGTCCTCCACGACCAGCTCGGTCAGGGTCTCGGGTCCGGGCACTCGCCGGGTCTCGCCGGGGTTGAACTCCAGGTCGGGGCTCTCCCACTCTCCCGAGCTCAGGCGTAGCAGCTCCCCTCCGGCGGACGTGCCGAGCGTGACCTGGATGTCGGACGCCGCGACCGGTCGCGCGAACTCGACGCGCCACGCCTGCCCCTCGCGTCGCAGCGGCGCCGAGACCCAGGCCGTCGACGGATCACCGTCGATGGCGGCGTACGGCAGCGTGCCCGGCCGGGCTCCTCCTGAGGTCGCGGCGCCTGCCTCGGACGAGGTGGCGGTGACCCGCGACGCGCCCCGCACCCGCGCCCGGGTGGCCCAGCGGTCCTGGTCCGCCAGGCGGTAGTCCAGCACGCGAGAAACCACCGACGGCTCGCTGCCGCCTCCGAGGGTGGCCGAGGTGGCGTCGGTGAGACGTCCGAAGTTCCGTTCGACGTCCCGCAGTCCGTCGGTGAGGATGAGCGGCCCCGACGGGCGGTCACCGTCCACGTCCGCGGCCAGGACGGTCGGCTCACCACCGATGAGGCCGGCGTCCTGCACGTCGAGGAGGTCCTCCGGACCACCGACCACCGTCGGGGGCTCGTCGGTCGCCGACGCCCGGCCGACCGGGTCCGGAACCTCGTAGACCTCGATCGCCGGGTAGGTGGACTGCCATCCCCCGCTGACGAGCGCCCGCGCCAGGTCGCCGACGACGAAGGGCTCGCCGCCGATGTCGGGCCCGAACGTCGCGACCCGGCGCAGCCCCGGGGAGCTGTCGATGGCCTGGTGCACCAGCACCGGGTCGGTGACGGCCGCCGACCGGACGAGGTCGTTGCGCACGACGAGGTGGGTGATCCCGGCGCGCGCCAGGTACGCGCTCAGCCCGCGGCCCCCCTCTCCGCGCGCGAGCTCCTGCTCGATCCGGTCGAGCATCCGGATGTTTCCCGCGGGGACGAGGGGTACGGCGTTGCGGACGGCCCACGCCGACGAGGCGAGCGCCTGCATGGGCTCGTCGCGCGGCTGACCCCAGACGTAGGTGCCGAAGGACGAGCCGGGGACGAGCAGGGCCTGTCCGTCGTCGTGGGACTCCCCCAGCCACTGCGCTGCGTCGCGCCAGTAGTCGGGGACGTCCTCGAAGCCGTCGCTCGCGGCGAGGTCACCTGTGGCGACGGGGGCCGCGCCCGCGGTGAGGGCCAGCACCACCGAGCCGACGAGCACCGCTGCGGTCACCCGGTCGGCGCGGTCACCATGGGAGGTGCGCCTGGTCCGGTACCTGTCCAGGGCCTCCTCGACGCAGAACGCCAGTCCGACCACGAGCGGCAGTCGGAGCACGGGGTCGAACTTGTGGACGTTGCGCAGCGGTGCCAGCGCGAGGTCGAGCGCGTCCTGGATCTGCCCGGCGAAGAGCCCCTGGACGGCACCCGTGTGTCCCATGGTCACCAGGAAGACGCCGGTCAGGAGGCCGGCGGCCAGGAACCGGCGGTTCGGGTTCCTGCCGAGCATCAGGCCGGCGAGGCCCGCCACCACGAGCAGTCCCGTGTTGATGACGAGGTACTGCTCCTGGAGGAGGTCCTTCCCCGCCGGCGAGATGGGGTCGACGTACGGCACCCAGTTCGACGTGCCGCGGAGGGCGTCGAAGACGGTGGTCGGGAAGGTGGTGACCGCAGCCGACTCGATGAAGTCCAGGAAGGGCGGGCTGTAGCTTCCCAGGAGGAACAGCGGGACGAGCCACCACAGGGTGCCCAGCAGCGTGAACACCGGCCACCAGATCATCATCTGACGCCGTCGCGGGCCCGCCGACCGCGTGAGCAGCCACAGGGCACCCAGCGGCAGCACGGCACTCGTCGCCGCGGCGTTGACGCCGCCCACCATCGCGATGGCGAGGGCGGAGAGGGCCGCAGCCCGGCGAGGCGAGCCCCGCTCGGCGCCGAGCACGAGCGGCAGGAGCACCCACGGCGCGAGGGCCATCGGCCAGACCTCGATCGAGCTGGGCCCGATCAGGGTGAGCATCCGGGGCGACAGGGCGTAGACCAGCCCCCCGAGGATGCAGGCCACGTCCGAGCGCACACCGAGCGCGCGGGTGACCTTGGCAGCCCCCAGGAAGGCCGCGCAGAGGACGAGCGCCATCCAGAGCCGCTGCACGACCCAACCCGGGACGTCCAGCAGGGACCCCAGGGCGAAGAAGGGACCCATCGGCCAGAGGTAGCCGTAGGCCTGGTTCTGCAGCTGCCCGAACGCACCTTCCGCATCCCACAGGTGCGCGGCACGACCGAGGAAGTCAAGCGGAGCGATCGCGAGGTCCAGCTTGGTGTCGGCGACCAGCAGGCCGGAGGACTGCGTCATCGCCAGGCCGGTCAGGAGGGCGCAGACAGCCAGCAGTCGCCAGCGGAACCGCGTCGCGCCCTGCGTCTGTTGCGTCTGTTCTTGCCTCACTTCTTGCGCAGCACGAGCACGAGGTTCCATGTCACCGCCTCTCGCACGATCGGCACGCGGAGCAACCAGTGGCCCCACGTGGGGTTGTAGCGCGGCAGCACATGGACGACGTCGGCCATCCGCTGGGTGCGAGCCCACCGAAGACCCTCGGCCACGGTGACCGCGAAGAGCGACTCCCCGAACTTGTTCTTCGGCTCGTGGCCGTGCCTGGCGGCGTACCGACGCCGCGCCCGGCGTCCACCGAGATAGTGCCAGGGCGAGGTCTCGTGCCCACCCCACGGACCGAACCACGTCGTGTAGCTGATGAAGGCGAGGCCACCCGGTCGGGTGACCCGCACCATCTCCTCGGCCATCCGCCACGGCTCGGACACGTGCTCGAGGACGTTCGAGGAGTAGCAGACGTCGACGCTGCTGTCGGCGAACGGCAGCTGCATCCCGCTGCCGATGACGGTGCCCGCGCCGACCTCGCCGGCGCCCGTCAGCTCGCCCACGTCCGAGTCGAGCGCGAGGTAGGTCGCACCCGCGTCCCGGAAGGCGTCCCGGAAGTAGCCCGGCCCCCCGCCGACGTCGAGCAGCAGCGCCCCCTGCAGGTCGGCGTACTGCGCGACGTGCAGCGCCGAGTCCTGCGCCAGGGCCGTGTAGAAGCGTGCGGGATCGGGCTGCTCGTAGCGGAACTCGCGCAGCAGGCGGATCGAGCGCCTCAGGTCGGCTCGCCAGTGTCGCGTCGTCGGCGACGGGGTCGCGACGGGACGGGCTGGGCGAGGCACCCCGGAACCCTACCCCGCGGTAGCTGTACGGTGTGCCTCTATGTCCCGCTCGCACGACCTGTCTGGCAAGCACGTCGTGTTCTTCAGCTGGCGCGACACCCACAACCCCGAGGGCGGCGGCGCCGAGCGCTACCTGGAGAAGATGGCGAGGGGTCTCGTCGAGCGGGGCGCCGAGGTCACCATCCTCTGCGCTGCGCACGCCGCGGCACCGCCGGACGAGACCGTGGACGGCGTCCGCTTCATGAGGCGAGGGACCAAGCTGACGGTCTACCTCGAAGGCGTTCGGGCGCTGCTGCGGCGCGAGCTGGGGCGGGTGGACGCCGTCATCGACGTGCAGAACGGCCTCCCGTTCTTCACCCGGACGGCCACCCGCCGGCCGGTCGTCGTGCTGGTCCATCACGTGCACCGCGAGCAGTGGCCGGTCGTCTACCCCGGGGTGAGTGGACGCGTCGGGTGGTGGATCGAGCGCCGCCTGGCACCGCGCCTCTACCGCAGGTGCCAGTACGTCGCCGTCTCGCGGGCCACGCGCCAGGAGCTGGTGGGACTGGGGGTCGACCGCAGGCGGATCGCGGTCGTGCACAACGGGACGGACCCGGTCGTCCCGGTGGGCGTCGGCAAGAGCCCGCACCCGACGATCGCGGTCGTGGGTCGGCTGGTCCCCCACAAGCAGGTCGAGCACGCCATCGATGCGGCCCTCGCCCTCCGCGAGCGCCACCCCGGCCTCCGGCTCCACGTCGTGGGCAGCGGATGGTGGGAGGCACAGCTCCACGAGTACGCCGCGGCGAAGGGCGCCGGGGACACCGTCGTGTTCGAGGGTCACGTCGACGAGCGCCGCAAGCACGAGGTCTACGAGCAGGCGTGGCTGCTGGCGCTGCCCTCCCTCAAGGAGGGCTGGGGCCTGGTCATCGGCGAGGCGGGCATGCACCGCACACCCACCGTGGCCTATGCCGCCGCTGGTGGTACGAGGGAGTCGGTGTCGGACGGGACGTCAGGGCTGCTCGTGGACGACGAGGGCGCGTTCACCCGTGCCGTCGACCGGTTGCTCGGCGACCACGACGAGCGGACCCGGCTCGGCGCCGGGGCCTACGCGATGAGCCACCAGTTCACCTGGCAGCACGCGCAGGAGTCGTTCGCCCAGGTCGTCCACAGTGCGATGAGGGGCGAGCTGATCGACAGCCAGGACCCCGAGGAGGAGTGAGCCGGGAACGCCCGGCCGGGGTCACTCGGTGGTGGTGCCGTACTCCAGCGACGGCACCTGCGCGTCACCGGGGGAGTTCTCGGGGGCCGCGGTCTGCGAGGAGACGAGACCCATGATCGTCGTGACCCCGAGGACGGCGCCCGCGAGGATGCTCACGATCGGCGCGACGGCAGAACCCATGATGCGATGACCCCTTCGTTGTGATGTCGGGCGCGACCCTACCAGCCAGTTGCACAGCCGTTGGCTTCTACGCGATGTCGCGCGGCCCCGGTCCTCGCTCCGGTCCTCGCTCCCGTCCTCGCTCCCGTCGTCGCTCCGTCCGAGCCCACCGTTCTGGTCGCCGTACCCGTGCCAGCGGCGCCGCCAGCACCACCAGCCAGGCCACCCACGCCGCCCCCATCAGGACCGCGCGGTCGGTCCCCACGTCATGCGGCTCCGCGACGCCCAGCTCGACCACCCCCAGGTCTCCCCGGACCGTCGTCGCGCCTGCGAGCTCCGGCACCGGATATCCCTCGATCTCCTCCACCACGGCGACCGACACCCCGGCTGCGCGCAGCGCGATCGAGCGCTGCGACGGCGTCGGCGCCTCCAGTGCGCGGGCGACGGCAGCAGCGGACGGGTCCTCGCCGGCGAGGGCACGGCCCGAGACGACGAGGACGTCGTTGACCACCGTCGAGCGGTCCAGGTAGCGAGGCACCGGGTCGAGCACCCGACGCCCCTCGTTCCAGTCCGGGGCGCGGTAGGAGACGAACGGCAGCGACACGGCGTCGCCAGGCGGCGCTGCGGCGACCGCGGCCCTCGCGTCGTCGTAGGAGTGCGGGTAGGCGACGGCGTCGAGCCTGCCCGAGGCTCCCCACGCTGCGTCCGGCATCAGCGACACGGGGAGCAGCGCCAGCACTCCCCCGACGACGACGGCCGCCCGCCGGTCGGTCAACCGGACGACGAGCCCGTCGACAGCGACCGCCACCAGCACGACGACCAGCGGGACCGTGAGCCCGAGCAGGCGGGAGCCGTCGCGCAGCAGCCCGCCCGCCGGCACGTGCGCACCCAGCCAGGCGAGCGATCCCGGCCACGCCCAGCTGAGGACGGCGAGCCCCCAGCCGACGCACCAGCACGCCACCAGGGCCGGGAGGTGTCGTGGGCGCTCGCCCCGCGCGACCAGGACCGCGCCCACCGCCGCCGCGGCGACCACCAGCACGGTGCCCACCATGCCGGCGAGACCGAGCCGCGACCCGGGGACGACCTCCACGTTCCAGATGCCACCGAAGGACAGCGCCGCGACCGGACCCGCCATCAGCCCCTCGTCCCCCGTGCCGAAGACGACAGCGCCCGCGGCGTCGGACACCGACGTCGCGGGACTGAGCAGGCCTGCCACGATCCACGGAGCGTTGGCGCCGGCCACCCAGGCCACGAGCCGTGCCGTGCCCCGCCGCCCCATCCGACGACCGCCCACCGTCAACGCGACCAGCGCCGTGGCCAGCCCGGCGCTGGCGCTGAGGCTGCCGAGCACCAGGAGGACCGGCACCCGAAGGGGCACGCGGGCACGGTGCGGGTCGACGTCGTCCAGGGCGACGACCAACCACGGCAGGACGGCATATCCGACCAGCAGCGGCCAGTGTCCGAGGACCAGCCGCTCCACCACGAAGGGGTTCCACAGGCCGACGCTCACCGCCACCAGCTGTGCCGCGGTGGTCCGGTGGCGGGTCAGTGCCGCGAAGCCCGTGCCCGCCCCCACCAGGGTGCCGAGGAGCGCGACCTTCTGCAGCAGCATGCCCCCGAGCACCTCGTCGAGGACGGCGACCACGGCGTCGGACGGGACGGCCCGCGGGAGCGCGGACCCGAGTCCGAGGACGTCCGCGCGGAGCGCGAGGTCGGGGACCCACACCATGTCGTAGCTGAGGACGTAGCCGCGGCCCAG
>DASTPB010000133.1:0-8754 GCA_035762385.1 Nocardioides sp.
GGCCAGACAGTCGCCGCCAGGCCGGCCGCACCGGCCGCCAGCCACGGGATCGGCATCAGCCAGCGGAGCTCGGAGGTGTCGACGACGTCGCCCTGGACGAGCGCCCACACCAGCACCATGCCGGCGAAGGCGACCCCCATCACGAGGTGGGCGATGTTGACCGGGTGGAAGCCCGACGGCTTGTCGGGGGCGTCGAGCGGCCCGGTCATCGGCTCGTCGTACGTCGTGCCGTAGAGGTCGTAGGACCCGTCGTAGCCCGTGTCGTACCCCGTGTCGTAGCCGTAGAGGTCGTCGCGGTCGTTGCGGTTGTCAGTCATGGCGTGCTCCTCAGGCCGCTTCGAGGACGACGATCTCGCCGCCGACCAGATCGATGGTGATGGACATGTCCGGGACGTCGGCGCCACCGTCGACGGACCCGTCCTGGGTGATGTCGAAGCCGTCGCTCGACTGGTCGAAGACCTGGCTGCTGCCGCCGACGACGGTGGTGTGGACGTCGACGTCCATGCCGTCGGGGACGACGACCTCGACCCGTCCACCGACTCCTTCGATGCTGATGTCACGACCGTCGAGTCCCTCGACGTCGGAGACGTCAGAGAGGTCGAGGGAGAAGCGCCCGCCGCCGAAGTCGTAGGACTCCCGGACCTCGTCGGCGCTGGTCGGTGCGTAGGTGTGGTCCTGGTCGCCGACGCTGCTCCCGATGGTCGCCGCAGCCATGGCGATCGCGGTCACGAAGCCGAGGAGGATCAGGCCACCGGCGCGGCCCCAGAAGGCGCCGACGACGAGCATCAGCGCGGTGATGGCGAGCGCGAGGGCGGGGTAGGCGCTGTCCGCGACGGCGACACCGGCCAGGTCGACGACGCCGAGCACGCCCTCGGCCAGCGCGATGAGCGCGAGCGTGAACCAGAACAGGATCGGACCGCGCTTGCGCGGGTTGCGGGGTCGCCGCGGCCGGTCGTACGAGCCCCACGGTGCGGCCGGGGGGTAGCCCGCGCCGGTGTCGTAGGCCGGGTCGTAGCCGGGTGCGTAGCCGGCGTAGGTCCCGTCGTAGCCGGTCATGTCCCCACCGGCCTCAGCGGCGTCGTCACCGGTGCGGTACGACGCGAGCTGGTCGCCGTACGCCGGCGGTCGCGTGCCACCTCCCTGGACGGAGCCCTGCTGCTTGCGGTGCAGGAACCACACGACGAGCGCGGCACCGATGGCGAGCGGCCAGGGGAACCAGAAGGCCCCGGCCCAGTCGCCCAGCGCGGCGACGAGCGCCAGCACCCCGACGCCGCCGAGGGCGATGGTGCGGCTGCGCTGGTCGAGGCCGAGCGGCTGGTCGGCGGTGCCCTCCTCGGGCACCAGGATCCACGCAGCCACGTAGAGGAGCAGGCCGGCGCCACCGAAGAAGACGCCGACCACGAGGGCGACCCGGATGATGATCGGGTCGACGTCGAGGTGGCGCGCGATGCCTCCGGCGACACCGGCGACGTGCCGGTCGGTGACGCTGCGGCGCAGGCGGCCGAGGTCCTTCATCTCGTCGCGGGTGACCCGCGGGCCCGAGGGGGGCGGCGGGGTGCCCGGGGTGGGCTGCTCGGTGGAGGGGCTGGCGTTGTCCATGGCCTCACTCTCCTCGGCGACGCCGGCCCGCACCATCGGGGACAGCCCTGATCCGCGACGGGTCCGCCGGGGGTCGGGTCAGGGTCGGCTCGGGGTCGGTCCTCATGGTCGCGCACCCCTCCGCCTGCGACGATGGAGGCACGATGAGCCACCCCACGCCCGCCCACTCCACGCCTGCCCACCCGGGCCCCCGTGCCGCTGCCCGCCCTCCGCGTCCGGGCTCGCCGCGTCGTGCCTACCGCGACATCACGGCGCCGCTCGCCGGCGGCGTGGCGGCCGGCCTGGCCCGGCACCTCGCGCTGCCGGTGCTGTGGGTGCGCGGGTTCTTCGTGGCGACCGCCTTCCTCGGTGGCTTCGGGCTCATGCTCTACGCCGGACTGTGGGTGTTCCTGCCCGCCGACCAGCACTTCGAGGTCGGCGCTCCCGGCCTCGAGAGCGCGACCCGCACCGGCAAGCGCCCCGGGCGGCGCGCACGGCTGCGCGACGCCGGGCCGGCGATCGCCCTCGGGGCGCTGTTCTTCGGCGTGGTCCTCGGCGTCGAGGGCATCTTCGGCCAGGGCGTGCTCTTCTGGCCGGTCGTCCTCGGCGTCGCCGGCATCGCGCTGCTGTGGCGGCAGGCCGACGAGGCCCAGCGCGAGCGCTGGATGGACTCGTCCGGGCGCATCGACCCGTTCCGGGCGATCTTCGGCAACGGCGGGTGGGCCGCCTACGCCCGCATCGCCGCCGGGCTCGGGCTGATCGTGACCGCCCTGATCGTCTTCGCCGTCGCCGCCGGGCAGGCCACGTTCGCCGTGCCCGTGCTGGTCGCGGGCCTGCTCGGGCTGCTCGGACTCGCCATCGTCGTCGGCCCGTGGGCCATGCGGCTCGTCAACGACCTCAGCGCCGAGCGTGCCGAGCGCGTACGCACCCAGGAGCGCGCCGACATGGCCGCGCACCTGCACGACTCGGTGCTGCAGACCCTCGCCCTGATCCAGAAGAACGCCCACGACGCCACCACCGTCGCCCGCCTCGCCCGGTCGCAGGAGCGCGACCTTCGCCAGTGGCTCTTCGAGGCCGACACCACCGACACGACGACCCTCGCGGGCGCCCTGAAGGAGATGGCGGCCGAGGTGGAGTCGCAGCACGCTGTCGTCGTCGACGTCGTCACGGTCGGTGACTGCGACCTCGACGAGTCGCTGCGCCCCGTCGTCCTCGCCGCCCGCGAGGCCGTGGTCAACGTCGCCAAGCACGCCGGGACCCAGCGTGCGGACGTCTACGCCGAGACCACGTCCGGGGCCGTCGACGTGTTCGTCCGCGACCGCGGCGCCGGCTTCGACCTCGACGGTGTCGCCGCCGACCGCCACGGTGTCCGCAACAGCATCGTGGACCGGATGGCGCGCCACGGCGGCAGCGCGGACGTACGCTCTGCTCCCGGTGAGGGCACCGAGGTCCGCCTCCACATGCCGCGCACCGGCCGGCACGAGTCCCACCCCCACTCCCACCAGCCGCACGACCAGCCGCACGACCAGCGGCACGACCGCGAGGAGAACCGATGAGCCAGGCCAGCCCGATGCCTCCCGTGCGGGTCGTCCTGGTGGACGACCACGCGATGTTCCGCGCGGGGGTGCGTGCCGAGCTCGCGGCGAGCGGCGCCGGTGTGGTCGAGGTGGTGGGCGAGGCGCCCGACGCCGACGCCGCCGTGGCGGTGGTCCGTGAGCAGCAGCCGCAGGTCGTCCTGCTCGACGTGCACCTGCCCGGCGGGGGCGGGGTCGAGGTGATGAGGCGCCAGCCGTCGCCCGACACGCTCTACCTCGCCCTGTCGGTCTCCGACGCCGCCGAGGACGTCATCGGCACCATCCGCGGCGGCGCGCGGGGCTACGTCACCAAGACGATCACCGGCCCCGAGCTCGTCGACGCCATCGTCCGGGTCGCCGGGGGAGACGCAGTGTTCTCGCCGCGGCTCGCCGGCTTCGTGCTCGACGCCTTCGCCGGGTCGATCGACGTCGCCGCTGTCGACGAGGACCTCGACCGACTCACCGAGCGCGAGCGGGAGGTGATGCGGTTGATCGCCCGCGGCTATGCCTACAAGGAGGTCGCCAAGGAGCTCTTCATCTCGGTCAAGACCGTCGAGACGCACATGTCGTCGGTGCTCCGCAAGCTCCAGCTCTCGAGTCGTCACGAGCTGACGAAGTGGGCCTCCGACCGACGCCTGCTCTGAGCCGTCCGTGCCTCCGTCCGGGTGAGCGACGTTTGACATGCCCCGGACGAGCCGCTTCGGTCGGGGGATGGCAGACACCGTCAGCGCTCCTCGACTCGACGAGGACGACAGCGAGCTCAAGCGCTCGATCACCGGGCGCCTCCTCTTCTTCTACACGCTCGGAGACGTGCTCGGATCGGGGATCTACGTCCTCATCGGGCTCGTCGCCGCGGCCGTCGGCGGAGCGTTCTGGATCGCCTTCGCGCTCGGCGTCGCGGTCGCTGCGATCACCGGGGCGGCGTACGCCGAGCTCGTGACGAAGTACCCGAAGGCCGCCGGTGCCTCGCTCTACGTCAACAAGGCGTTCGGCAGCCGACCGCTGACCTTCCTCATCACGGTCGCCTTCCTCTCGGCGAGCATGGCTGCGTCCGGCTCGCTGGCGACGGGCTTCGCGTCCTACTTCGCCGAGCTGTGGGCGGCTCCGCCGGCCCTGCTGGTGTCGCTCGTCTTCGTCGCGATCCTGGTGCTGGTCAACTACATCGGCATCACCGAGTCGGTCGTCATCAACATGCTGATGACCTTCGTCGAGGCGGCCGGTCTGGTGATCGTGATGATCATCGGCATCGTCTACATCGTCCAGGGCAACGCCGACTTCGGCGTGCTGACCCAGATCGACACCGGTGGTGACTACAGCAGTCCTGCGCTGGCCGTGCTCGCCGGCATCTCGTTCTCCTTCTTCGCCATGACCGGCTTCGAGAACACGGTCAACGTCGCGGAGGAGACCATCGAGCCCTACAAGGCGTTCCCGCGCTCGCTCGTCGGCGGCATGCTCGTGGCCGGCCTGGTCTACGTCCTGGTGTCGATGGCCGCCGCGCTGACGGTCCCGACCGAGACGCTCGCAGGCTCCGACGCGGCCCTGCTCGAGGTGGTCAAGGCGGGCATCCTGCCGTTCTCCACCGACCTGATGGCGACGATCTTCTCGATCATCGCGCTGGTCGCGATCACGAACACCACGCTCGTCACCATCGTGACCCAGCCGCGGATCCTCTACGGCATGGCCCGCGAGGACGTCGTCCCGGGCATCTTCGCCAAGATCCACCCGACCCGACGCAGCCCGTGGGTCGGCCTCCTCTTCAGCGGGCTCGTCGTCTCGCTGCTGCTCGTCATCGGCACCGCGGTCACCGCGTCGGGCGGAGGCATCGACCTGGTCGGCCGCCTCGCGACCGTCACGGTGGTCCTGCTGCTCGCGATCTACGCGCTGGTGATCGTCTCCTGCCTCAAGCTCAGCGGGCAGGACGAGCACGAGGAGATCTTCCACGCCAACCGGCCCCTGCTGATCGTGGGCCTGCTCGGCAACCTGGCCATCCTCGGCTTCACCGTCTACGACGACCCGCACTCACTGATCTGGTGCGCGGGGCTGCTCGCCATCGGTGTCGTGCTCTTCCTCGCCGAGCAGCTCTTCGGCTCGAAGGGCACCGGGTCGAGCACGCCGGACCTCGACGACGTGAAGGGAGTCTGAGATGCACGTCATCGTCGCCACCGACGGCTCGCGGCAGTCGCTCGCCGCTGCCAAGCACCTCAAGTCGTTCGCCGACCCGACCAAGGTCACCGAGATCAGCGTCGTGGCGGTCATCCGTCCGCTGGCGTCGGTGGCGTTCGCCGACGACGTGTCCGAGGGCAAGCTGGACGGCTCGTTCCGCGATGCCGCCCAGAGCGCGGTCGACACCATCGCCAAGGTCTTCGACGGCTGGGGCCCCAAGGTCAACAAGCGCATCCGCAGCGGCTCGGCGGCCAACGAGATCATCAAGGCCGCCAAGCAGTACGACGCCGGGCTGGTCGTGGTCGCCGCGGGTGGCCGCGGCCTGAGCGACGCGGTCCTCGTCGGCAGCACCGCCCAGCGGGTCCAGCACTACGCGCCGTGCCCGGTCCTCGTCGTACGCCCCGCACCCCGGAAGAAGAAGTAGCGCCCGCACGGTCCTAGGGTGTCGGTCATGGAGACCCTGCGGCTGGTGCTGCTCTTCGTCCACATCCTCGGCTTCGCGGCCCTGCTCGGAGGCCTCCTCGTGCAGGTGCGCGACGACACGAAGACGGTGAACTCGCTGATGCGCGACGGCGCCGGGGCGGCGTTCGTCGCGGGTCTGCTGCTCGTGGGCGTGCTGGAGAGCCTCGGCACGCCCGACCACGCCAAGATCGGCGTGAAGTTCGCGATCGGGCTGGTCATCCTGGTGCTCGTGATGGCCAACATGCGCAAGCCGAGCATCCCCCAGGGCCTCTACTACGGCCTGCTCGCGCTGACGCTCGCCAACATCGCGGTGGCCGTCTTCTGGTCGCCCGCCCACACCTGACCGGCCCGCCCTGGTTGTCGTACCGGCCGCATAGGCTGGGGCCGACATGAGCCCCACTGACGCACCGGCCGACCAGGCCCTCTTCGAGCTCCGCGACCACCCGCTCCTCGACGGGCTCAACGAGCCGCAGCGGGCCGCCGTGACGCACGCCGGTGCCCCGCTGCTGGTCGTCGCCGGCGCCGGCTCCGGCAAGACCCGGGTGCTGACGAGGCGCATCGCCTGGCTGATCAACGAGCGCAAGGCGCACCCGGGCTCGATCCTGGCGATCACCTTCACCAACAAGGCCGCGGCGGAGATGAAGGAGCGCGTCGAGGACCTCGTCGGCAAACGGGCCCGGATCATGTGGGTGTCGACCTTCCACTCCGCCTGCGTCCGGATCCTCCGCAAGGAGATCGACCGGGTCGGGTTCAAGTCCAACTTCTCGATCTACGACGCGGCCGACTCCAAGCGGTTGATGACGCTCGTGCTGCGTGACCTCGAGCTCGACCCCAAGCGCTACCAGCCCAACGCGGTGCTCCACTGGGTCTCGGACCAGAAGAACGAGCTCCGCGACGCCGAGGACGCCGCCAAGGAGGCGCGCAACTCCTTCGAGGAGGCCTACGCCAAGGCGTTCAGCCACTACCAGCGCCGCCTGCGCGAGGCCAACGCCCTCGACTTCGACGACCTCATCATGACCACCGTCCACCTCCTGCAGGCGTTCCCCGACGTCCGCGAGAACTACCGCCGACGCTTCCGCCACGTGCTCGTGGACGAATACCAGGACACCAACCACGCGCAATACAGCCTCATCCAGCAGCTGTGCGGCTCGTCGTTCGAGATCGGCACCGCGGCCGAGGAGGGGCACCAGGAGGTCGAGCCGAGCGAGCTGATGGTGGTCGGTGACGCCGACCAGTCGATCTACGCCTTCCGGGGCGCCGACATCCGCAACATCCTGGACTTCGAGCAGGACTTCCCCGACGCCACCACGATCCTGCTCGAGCAGAACTACCGCTCGACGCAGACCATCCTCTCCGCGGCCAACTCCGTCATCGGCAACAACCGCGGCCGCAAGCCGAAGCGGCTGTGGACCGACGCGGGGGAGGGCGAGCGGATCGTCGGCTACGTCTCCGACGACGAGCACGACGAGGCCCGCTTCGTCAGCGAGGAGATCGACAAGCTGACCGACGAGGCCGGCGTACGCCCCGCCGACGTCGCCGTCTTCTACCGCACCAACGCGCAGTCACGCGTCTTCGAGGAGGTGTTCATCCGCACCGGCCAGCCCTACAAGGTCGTCGGTGGGGTGCGCTTCTACGAGCGCAAGGAGGTCCGCGACGCGCTGGCCTACCTCCGGATGCTGGTCAACACCGCCGACGAGATCTCGCTGCGACGGGTGCTCAACACGCCCAAGCGCGGCATCGGCGAGCGGGCCGAGGCCTGCATCGCCGCTCTCGCCGACCGCGAACGGATCACGTTCTGGGAGGCGCTGACGCGCGCGGCCGACGCGCCGGGCCTGGCCACCCGCAGCCTGAAGAACATCGAGGCGTTCGTCGCGATCGTGCAGGAGCTGCAGTCGATGGTCGAGGCCGACGAGCGCCCCGACGTGATCCTCGAGTCGGTGCTCGAGCGCTCGGGCTACCTCGCCGAGCTGGAGGCGAGCGACGACCCGCAGGACGGCACCCGTGTGGAGAACCTCGCCGAGCTCGTGGCGGTCGCCCGGGAGTTCGCCGAGGACCCGCAGCCGGGCCCGAGCGCCGACCCGGCCGAGGTCGAGGCCGGCACCGTCGCCGTCGGTCTCGGCGACTTCCTCGAGCGCGTCGCCCTGGTCGCCGACGCCGACCAGATCCCCGACGCCCCGGACGGAGACGACTCGGGCGTCGTGACGCTGATGACGCTCCACACGGCCAAGGGCCTCGAGTTCCCCGTCGTCTTCCTCACCGGTCTCGAGGACGGCGTCTTCCCGCACCAGCGCTCCCTCGGCGACCAGCCCGAGCTCGAGGAGGAGCGCCGCCTCGCCTACGTCGGCCTCACCCGCGCGCAGCAGCGCCTCTACGTCACCCGCGCCCTCGTCCGATCCGCGTGGGGCGCGCCCAGCCACAACCCGGCCAGCCGCTTCCTCGACGAGCTCCCCGTCGACCTCGTCGACTGGCGCCGTACGGCAGCAGAGCAGACCCGCTGGGGCCGCCAGGACCTCAGCGGCGGCTCGACCCGCCTCGGCACCCCCACCGACGCCGGCCGCCGCAACTTCAGCTCCGCCGCCCTCCGCGCCGACGCTGCCGCCAAGGCCAAGCCCGCCCGCGAGATCCCGAGCCTCGACCCCGGCGACCGGGTGGTGCACGACTCCTTCGGCATGGGCACCGTCGTGGCCGTCGAGGGCGTCGCCGAGAAGTCGGTCGCCTCCATCGACTTCGGCTCCGAGGGCGTCAAGCGCCTGCTCCTCCGCTACGCCCCGGTCGAGAAGCTCTGAGTCGCGCAGCAACAAAGAGCTTCTGATGGTGGTCGAGCCAGCCGTTCGACCGGGGCACGAGGTCGGATCCGGCGTGTCGAGACCCGCCTCGGTCGCCACGCTCTCGGCGGCACGTCATGGCTGCTGGTCGTTCGGACGACCGCGCGCCATGACCACAGCTGCGTACGTCATGGGCGCTGGTCGCCCGAACG
>DASTPB010000134.1:0-6653 GCA_035762385.1 Nocardioides sp.
CCATGGCGAACCCCGGGTACGACGGCATGTGGCTCCCCACCGACCAGGACCCGCGGATGCAGATGGGGCCGACGCGCGGCGAGCGGGAGTGCCTGGTCGGCTACCTCGAGCACTACCGGCAGACGCTCGCGCTCAAGTGCGACGACCTGACCGCGGAGCAGCTCGCGACCAAGGCGGTCCCGCCGTCCAACATCTCGCTGCTCGGCCTGGTGCGGCACATGGCGCGGGTCGAGCAGAGCTGGTTCCGCCGGGTGATCGAGGGACGGATGGACATCCCGCGGCTCTTCGCGGGTGAGGACGAGGACGCCGGCTTCACGTTCCCCGCCGTCGACGACGACCTGGTGCGCGCCAGCCACGCGCTGTGGCAGTCGGAGATCGCCTACGCCCGCGAGGTGCTCGATCGCACCGACCTCGACGCCGTCGTCGACGTGCACGGCGAGCCCAGCGAGGTGCGCGACATCGTGGTGCACATGATCGAGGAGTACGCCCGGCACTGCGGGCACGCCGACCTCGTCCGGGAGTGCATCGACGGCCGCGCCGGCCAGTAGCCCGGCACCCGCTCGGGTGGGGCGACCTCCGTAGGCTGTGCGGGTGACTGCTGCCTCCGGCTACGGCCTGCTGACCCTGCACGGCGACACCGTGCTCGACGCCTGGTTCCCCTCCCCCGTCCTCGGTGCGACCGAGGGTGGCCCGTCGGAGGAGCTCGCCCACCTCGACGGCGGCGAGGACGACCTCCGCGGCGTCACCCGCGTGGTGCGCCTCGTCGAGATCGACGACCTCGACGCCGCTCCCGCCTCGACCGAGGACGTCTGGCTGCGGCTCCACCTGCTCTCGCACCGCCTGGTCCAGCCGCACGGCGTGAACCTCGACGGCATCTTCGGGCTGCTCGCCAACGTGGTGTGGACCTCTGCCGGCCCGTGCGCCGTCGAGGGCTTCGAGCAGGTGCGGGCCAAGCTGCGCACCGTCGTGCCCGGCCACGTCGTGCAGGTCTTCGGGGTCGACAAGTTCCCGCGGATGACCGACTACGTCCTGCCCACCGGCGTACGCATCGCCGACGCCGACCGGGTCCGCCTGGGCGCCCACCTGGCCGAGGGCACCACCGTCATGCACGAGGGGTTCGTGAACTTCAACGCCGGCACGCTGGGCGCGTCGATGGTCGAGGGCCGCATCTCCGCGGGCGTCGTCGTGGGCGACGGCTCCGACGTCGGCGGTGGCTCGTCGATCATGGGCACGCTGTCCGGCGGCGGCAAGGAGACCATCTCGGTCGGGGAGCGCTGCCTGCTCGGCGCCAACGCCGGCATCGGCATCTCGCTCGGCGACGACTGCGTCGTGGAGGCCGGTTGCTACGTCACGGCCGGCACCAAGGTGACCGTCACCGACCTGGACGGCAAGCCGGCGGTCGTGAAGGCCGCCACCCTCTCGGGCGTCGACAACATCCTGTTCCGCCGCAACTCGGTCAGCGGCGCCATCGAGGCCGTGCCGTGGAAGGGCGACGGGATCGCCCTCAACGCAGCCCTCCACGCCAACTAGGACCTCCATGCCCTCCCTCCGCACGGCCGCCGTCGGCACGGTGGTCGCGCTCGGGGCCTTCGCGACCGCCCTGGTGCTCGTGGACCGGGGCGGCGTGCCGCCCCTCCTCGACACCAGCGGCTGCACCGCCGAGGTCGACGGCCACTCCGTCGACCTCGACCTCGAGCAGGCCGAGAACGCCGCGCTCATCACCGCGATCTCGGTCCAGCGCGGCATGCCCGCGCGGGCGGCGAGCATCGCCCTCGCGACGGCGTACCAGGAGTCGAAGCTCTACAACATCGACTACGGCGACCGGGACTCCGTGGGGCTGTTCCAGCAGCGGCCGTCCCAGGGCTGGGGCAGCGTCGCGCAGCTGACCGACCCGGTGTTCGCGACCAACGCCTTCTACGACGCCCTGCAGAAGGTCGACGGCTACGACAGCATGGAGATCACCGTCGCCGCGCAGGAGGTGCAGCGCTCGGGCTACCCCGAGGCGTACGCCGACCACGAGAAGGACGGCCGGGTGCTGGCGTCCGCACTGACCGGCAACTCACGCGCCGCCCTCTGGTGCGACGTCCCGGGCGACGCCGACGAGGCGGACGACACGATCGACGAGACCGGACTCGTGCCGCGCGCGGCCGTCGTACGCCGTGACCTGGAGCAGCGCTTCGGCACCCTGGCGCTCGGCGGGTTCGAGCCCGGCGGCGTGTCGAGCGGCCACATGGAGGGCTCGGCCCACTACGAGGGCCGCGCGATCGACGTGTTCGTCCGACCGGTCAGCGACGAGAACAAGAAGCGCGGCTGGGCGCTGGCGTCCTACCTCGTCGCCAACGCCGACCGGCTCGACGTCAAGACGGTGATCTTCGACGACCGCATCTGGCGCGCCGGCTCGTCGGGCGACGGGTGGGGCGACTACCGCGTGCCGTCGTCCTCCCGCGGCGACCGGGCGATCCTGGAGCACCGCGACCACGTGCACGTGGACGTCTTCGACTGAGGTCTCCTCGCCTCTTGTCGGACGCTGTCGGAGTCCCCGCCCGTGCGGGGACTCCGTCACCTGTAGGCGGTTGCAACCCCCTCCAGGTGTCGGACTTCCCCGACAAGTGGGGCCTCAGGCGGAGAGGCGCGCGGCCGCGGCGGCGACCCGCTCGTCGGTCGCGGTGAAGGCGACGCGTACGTGCTGGCGCCCGGCCGGGCCGTAGAACTCCCCCGGCGCCACCAGGATCCCCCGCTCGGCCATCCAGGCCACGGTCTCCCAGCAGTCCTCGCCCCCCGCCTCGGTCCGACGCTGTGCCCAGAGGTAGAGCGAGGCCTCGGAGTGGTCGATGCGGAAGCCCGCGGCCTCGAGGGCGTCCTTGAGGAGCAGGCGGCGGGCAGCGTAGGTCGCGTGCTGGGCGTCGACGTGGGCGTCGTCGTCGAGGGCCGCGATCATCGCTCGCTGCTGGGGCCCGGGCATCTGGAGGCCGAGGTTCTTGCGGACCGCGAGCAGCTCGCCGACCAGCGCCGGGTCGCCGGCCAGGAACGCGCAGCGGTAGCCGGCGAGGTTGGACCGCTTGGAGAGGGAGTGGACGGCGAGGATGCCGTCGTGCGAGCCGCCGTTGACCTGCGGGTCGAGGATCGACAGTGGGCGCTCGGCGGGGTCGTCGGACCAGGCGCACTCGATGTAGCACTCGTCGGAGACGAGGACCGTGCCCCGCTCGCGGCACCACTCGACCACCTTGCGGAGGTGGGCCAGTGGCAGGACCCGACCGGTCGGGTTGGCCGGGCTGTTGAGCCACAGCAGGCGCGGGGTGCGGGGACCGAACGCGGTGAGCGAGTCGGTGGCGAGGCTGTCAGCCCCGGCCAGGGCCGCGCCGACCTCGTAGGTCGGGTAGGCGAGGGCCGGGTAGCCGATGAGGTCGCCCGGACCGATGCCGAGGTGCAGCGCCATCGACCCGATGAGCTCCTTGGAGCCGGTCACCGGCAGCACGCCGTCGAGCCCGAGGCCGGTCACGCCGTGGCGGCGCGCCAGCCAGTCGATCGCCGCCTGCCGCGTCGCCTCGAGCCCGATCGTCGTCGGGTAGCCCGGGGAGTCGGAGGCCGCCCGCAGCGCGTCCTGGACCACGGCGGGGGTCGGGTCGACGGGCGTGCCGACCGAGAGGTCACAGACCCCGTCGGGGTGGGCGCGCGCCGTCGCGGCGTACGTCGTGAGCTTGTCCCACGGGAAGTCCGGGAGCCGGCCGGAGACCGGCCCCCTCTCCCGGGCGGACGTCACTCGTCGTGCTCCTGCGGGGGCAGCGCGGCGACCAGCTCGTGGTCCTTGTCGATGACACCCATCTTGGCGGCACCGCCGGGCGAGCCGAGGTCGTCGAAGAAGTGGACGTTGGCGTCGTAGTAGCCCTTCCACTCCTCCGGGGTGTCGTCCTCGTAGAAGATCGCCTCGACCGGGCAGACCGGCTCGCAGGCACCGCAGTCGACGCACTCGTCAGGGTGGATGTAGAGCATCCGCTTGCCCTCGTAGATGCAGTCGACGGGGCACTCGTCGACGCACGCGCGGTCCTTGAGGTCGACGCACGGCTGGGCGATGACGTAGGTCACCAGGTCCTCCTGACAGGCGGATGGGTCGGGGGCGGGCAGCTCGGGCTGCCTCCGTCTCACTCTAGTATCCGGCGAGTGCCCGACACGCCAGAACCCCACCCCGGCGAGACGGACGAGACGCAGGTGGGCCGCCACCGCCTCGGTCCCCACGTCGTGGGCCAGCGCGTCGTCGTACGCCACCTGCTGCCGGACGGCCGCGCGACCGACGTCCTCGGCACCTGTACGGCGTGGGGTGCGGACTCCCTCACGATCGACCGCGACGGCCCCGCGGGGCACACCGGAACCGTCGTCATCGCCCTCGCCGACCTCGTGACCGGCAAGCCGGTGCCACCGCGCGCGTCGGTGCGCTCGCGGGTGTCGCCGCAGGAGGTGGAGGAGCACGTCGCGGCCCTCTGGGTCTCGGTCACCACCGAGCCGCTGGGCCGCTGGCAGCTGCGTGCCTCGCCGCCACACGGCGGTCGACTCCGACGGCGGGGCAACTCGGCGCTGGCGATGCACGAGCCGGGCATCGGTTGGGCAGACGCGGCGTTCGGCGTGCGCCGCTTCTACGAGGCGATCGACCAGACCCCCCTCGTCCAGGTGCAGCTCGGGTCGGCCGTCGAGCAGACGCTGGCCCCGCTGGGCTTCGAGCCGATGGGCGACGGTGACGCGCACGCCCAGCTGGCGTCGGTGGCGCGGGCGCTGCGCTCGGTGCGAGCGGCCGCGGCCGACGTACCCGCGACCCTCGACGAGCGGTCGGGATCGGCGACGGTCTCGCTGGGCGCCGGCGCCGCGACGGGGCGCGGGGTGCTGTCCGGCGACTGGCTCCTCCTCGAGTCGCTCGTGGTCGACCCGGCCGAACGGCGTCGTGGCCTGGCCACCGCCGTCCTGGCGGAGCTCCTCGACTGGGGCGCGTCGCTCGGCGCGACCACGGCCCTGCTCCACGTCGAGACCGACAACGAGGGCGCGATCGCGCTCTACGAGCGGCACGGCTTCGTCACCCACCACACCAACCGCTACCTCGTCGCCTCGTAGCGCCGTTCCCTCACCCGCCGTCCTGTTGGATAGCAGCGTGAGCACCGCGCAGCGCACCACGGCACCCGCGCCCACTGGGGCTGACCGCAGTCGCCAGGTCGGCGTCACGATCGCCGAGGTGTTCTGCATCGTTGGCACGCTCGTCGGCGTCGGCGTCATCGGCACCCGCGTCGAAGAGAGCTCGGGCGGAGCGCTGGCCGCCGACGCCACCCTGCTCGCCCCGCTCGGGCCCGCCTTCTCGATCTGGTCGGTGGTGTACGCCGGCCTGGCCGCGTACACGCTCTGGCAGTGGCTGCCCGCGGCGACCACCGACCCGCGCGCCCGCCGCACCGGGTGGCTCGCCGCCGCCTCCATGGTGCTCAACGCCGGCTGGCTACTGGTCACCCAGCAGGGTTGGCTGTGGGCGAGCGTGACCGTGATCCTCGCCCTCGTGGTCGTCCTCGGAGTGCTCGTCCAGCGCCTGGCCGACCTCGGTCCCGCGCCGTCGGCCGTGCAACGCGTGGTCGTCTACGGCACCTTCGGCCTCTACCTGGGCTGGGTCGCGGTGGCGACGTGCGCCAACATCACCGCCACCTTGGTCGCGGACGGCGTCGAGACCTCGGCCCTGGTGGGCGAGCTGCTCGCAGTGCTGGTCATCGCCGTCGTCGTCGTGGTGGCTGCGGTCGTCGTCGACCGGACGGGCGCCCGCTGGAGCTTCGCCGCGGCAGCGTCGTGGGGCCTGGGCTGGATCGCCGTCGGTCGGCTCACCGACGAGCCGGAGTCCACCCTGGTCGGCGTGGCCGCGGCGATCGCGGCCCTGGCCGTCCTCGGGCTGACGGCCCGCGCCGCCGCCCGGGACTGACCGTCCTCCCGGGCGGCGGACGGACCGGGGAACGCCAGCCTGCTCCAGGCGGGCCGCCACTCCCCGATGTCGGCCGGGCCGCGACCGGCCCGCACGGCGGGGGTCGCCCTGCTGGGCGGAAGCGCGCAGCGCAGCAGGAGGCGCCACCGCAAGGTGACGCCTCCTGCTTGGTGGTGCTCAGGTCACTTGAGGCTGATGCGGCCCTTGTCCTTGGTGGTCAGGGCGGTGCTGGCCACCTTGACCTTGTAGGTGGTCTTCTCGGTGCCGTTCTTGTCCTTGATCTTCTTGAAGGTGTAGTTGCCCTTCGAGCCGAGCTTGCCCGTCGCGATCTTCTTGAAGCTGCCGCTGTTGGTCTTGCGGAGCAGCGTGACCTTGGCTCCGGCGGCCTTGCGGAAGGCGTTGGCGACGACCTTGTCCTTGCCGGCCTTGTTCCCGGAGCCCGTGACCTTGAGGTCGGCAGACACCTGGGTGACGAACGGGGGCGGCGCCACGGGCGGGGTGGCGGCCGGGTCGTCGTCGAGGATGGTGCCGGTGGCGGTCCCGCGGCCCATCCGCCCGTAGCCGGGCGCGGTGCCGACGACGGTCAGCGTCTCGGTGGGCTCCTGGACGGTGTCGGAGACCACCTGGACGACGATCTGGCCCGTGGTCTTGCCGGCGGGGATGGTGACGGCCCCCAGGACAGCCCGGTAGTCGCCGGGGGGCAGGGCCGTGCCCC
>DASTPB010000135.1:0-4217 GCA_035762385.1 Nocardioides sp.
TCCCAGACCTCGGCCGGCGGGGCGTCCATCCAGACGGAGACCTCGTCGCCGAGGGACGGGAGCTTGATCATCGGAAGTCCTTTCATGAGGTGTAACCCATCAGCCTGGCCGCCAGGTCGCGGAGCACCTCGTCGGCGCCGCCGCCGATCGGGAGCAGCCGGGCGTCGCGGTAGTGGCGCTCGACCTCGGCGCCGTGCAGGTAGCCGGCGCCGCCGAAGAGCTGCACGGCCCGGTCGCAGACGTACGCCGCGCAGTCCACGGCGGTCTGCTTGGCCAGGCACGCCTCGGCCACGACGAGCTCGCCGGCGGCGTGCCGTGCGGCGATGTGGCGCGTGTAGGTGCGCGCCACCTCGACCTGGCGGCGCATCTCGACCAGCATGTGCTGGACGGACTGGTGGGCCGACAGGGGGCGCCCGAAGGTCTCGCGCTCGCGGGCGTGGGCCGCGGCGAGGTCGAGCGAGCGGGCCGCGATGCCGTAGCCGTGCACCGCCAGCGCGATCCGCTCGACGACGAACTGCTCCGCGATCTGCCCGAACCCGGATCCCTCGACGCCGACGAGGTTGGCCGCTGGCACCCGCGCGTCGACGAAGGCCAGCTCGGCGGTGTCGGAGCAGTGCCACCCCATCTTCCGCAGCGACCGGGAGGCGGTGAACCCCGGCGTCCCCTTCTCGACGACGAGCAGCGAGATGCCCCCGTGGCCCGGGCCGCCCGTGCGGACAGCGGTGGTCACGAAGTCGGCGCGGACACCGGAGGTGATGAAGGCCTTGGAGCCGTTCACGACGTAGTGGTCGCCGTCGCGGACCGCCGTCGTCCGCAGGCGTGCGACGTCGGAGCCGCCACCGGGCTCGGTGACGGCGAGCGCGCCGATCGTGTCGCCGGCGAGCGTCGGCCGGACGTACCGGTCGACCAGGTCGGCGTTGCCGCTGGCGGCGATGTGGGGCAGCGCGATGCCGGCGGTGAAGAGCCCGGCCATCAGGCCGCTCGACGCTCCCGCGTCGAACATCGCCTCCTGCAGCACCACGCTGTCCAGCAGGTCGCCGCCCCCGCCGCCGACGTCCTCGGGGAAGGCGACGCCGATCAGGCCGAGGTCTCCCGCAGTACGGTGCAGGGCGCGCGGGATCTCGCCGGCGTCCTCCCACTCCTGCAGGTGCGGCACGACCTCGCGGCGGACGAACTCCGCGGCCGTGGCCCGCAGAGCGTCGTGCTCGTCCCTCCCGCGCCCCTGCTCGGTGATCACACGAGGCCCTCCTCGATCGAGACCAGCCGCGAGCGCAGCCACTCGCCGAGGCCCTTGGCCTGCGGGTCGAACCGGGTCGAGGCGGCGACGCCCTCGCCGAGCAGGCCGTGGATGACGAGGTTCACCGCGCCCAGGTGCGGCAGCAGCCAGACGTCGACGTCGAGGTCGGCCGCCTCCGGCAGCAGGGTGGGGATCCCGCGCGGTGACATCAGCTTGAACAGCCACTGCACGCGGGCGTCGTACGTCGCCGGGTCGGCGCCGTCGTGCGCGACCCACAGGCCGACGTTGGCGTCACCTCCCTTGTCCCCGGAGCGGGCGTGGACGAACGTGCCCAGCGGCAGCCGGCGGGTGAGCGTGTCCGGCTGCGCCGGGTAGGGCGACGGGCGGCGGCCGGGCGCCTCCGCGACGGGGGTGTACGCCGTCGGGTCGGGGACGACCTCCCGGCGACCGTCGGCGTGGACGACGGTGTGGGCGACGTGGGCGCGGTCGACGTACTCGGGGCGGTAGACGCCGTAGGGCGTGGCCGGGGCGGGCGGCGCTGTCATGGTGAAGCCGGGGTAGGAGCCGAGGGCGAGCTCGACGGCGGCCGCGGTGAAGGCCCGGCCGACCGGGTCCGGCGAGGGGTCCTTCACCGTGCAGCGCACCAGCGTCGAGGCGGCCTCCTCCGAGGCGGCGTCGGCGGACGGGTGGGTGACCTCCGACCACGTCACCTCGGCCGCGGTGAGCCGCGGCGTGAGCTGCTCGCGCGCCCACGCGGCCTTGGCCTCGACGTCGAGGCCGGTGAGGACGAGCTCCACCTGGTTGCGCCAGCCACCCAGCTCGTTGACACAGACCTTGAGCCGCTCCGGCGGCGCCTCGCCCCTCACCCCGAGGATCGCGACGCGGTCCTCGCCCGCCTGCTCGAGCCGCACCGAGTCGAGGTGGACGGTGACGTCGGGTCCGAGGTAGCGCGTCGACTGGATCTCGTACACGAGCTGCGCGGTGACGGTGTCGACGGTGACCGCACCGCCGGTGCCGGCGTGCTTGGTGATCACGCTCGACCCGTCGGCTGCGACCTCCGCGACCGGGAAGCCGAGCGGTCGGTCACGGTGCGGCAGGTCGAGGAAGCCGCTGAAGTTGCCTCCCGTGGCCTGGGTGCCGCACTCGATCACGTGGCCCGCGACGACCGCGCCCGCCAGCTCGTCGTACGACGTCGTGGTCCAGCCGTGGTGCGCGACGGCCGGCCCGACGACGAGCGAGGCGTCGGTGACGCGGCCGGTCACGACGACGTCCGCGCCGGCGGTCAGCGCCGCGGCGATGCCGAAGCCGCCGAGGTAGGCGTTGGCGGTGAGCGCGCCCTCCCACCCGTGGTGGCTGGCGAGGTGGCGGACGTCGTCACCCTCCACGTGCGCGACCTGCGGGTCGAGGCCGAGACCCTGTGCGACCTCACGGACCTTGTCGGCGAGGCCGGCCGGGTTCAGGCCGCCGGCGTTGGCGACGATCTTCACCCCGCGCTCCAGGGCCAGGCCGAGGCAGTCCTCGAGCTGGCGGACGAAGGTGCGGGCGTAGCCCAGGGAGGGGTCCTTGAGCTGGTCCTTGCCGAGGATGAGCATCGTCAGCTCGGCGAGGTAGTCGCCGGTCAGCACGTCGAGGCCCTGCCCGTCCGGCGGGGCGCCCTCCAGCACCTCGCGCATCGCGCTGAGCCGGTCGCCGTAGAAGCCCGAGCAGTTGCCGATCCGGACGACACTCATCGCGGCGCGCGCCCCACGCCCGGTTGGCCCGCGAAGGCCTGTGCGATGTCGAGCCACCGGTCGACGTCGGCGCCGGTCGCCACCAGGCCGGTGTCGGCGCGGTGGACGCGCTGGGTGACCAGGCGGCAGAAGTCGCCGGCGCTGCCGGTGAGCGTCTGTGCCGCGTCGTCGGGTCCCCACGACCAGACGTCGCCGGACGGCGCGGCCAGGTCGATGCGGAACTCCTCGGTGGGGGCGTCGAGGCCGTGGACGGCGTAGGAGAAGTTGCGGGTGCGGACGCCGAGGTGGGCGACGTGGCGGATCCGGTCGGTGTCCTCGACCGGGGCGCCGAGTCCCTCATGGACGTCGAGGCCGTGCGCCCAGGTCTCCATCAGGCGGGCGGTCGCCATCGAGGTCGGCGACATCGGCGGACCGAACCAGGGCATCCTCTCGCCCGGCGGCATCGCGACGAGCGTCGCGCGGAGGTCGGCCCGCGCGCGGCGCCAGCGGTCGAGGAGACCGGGCTCACGGGCGATGGCAAGGGCCTGCTCGTCGACGTAGCGCGTCGGGTCGGCGATGGCGCCGAGGACGACCTCGTCCCAGGCCTCCTTGTCGGTGGCGGCCTTGACCGCGACCTCGTCGGTCCACGCGAGGTGGGCCACCTGGGTGGCGACGTCCCAGCCGGGGGCGGGCGTCGGCGTGCGCCAGCCGGCGTCGTCGAGGCCGGCGACCAGCCCCTCGAGCCGGTCGCCCTCGGCCTCGAGGTCGTCGAGCACCTGCGTGAGCACGTCGGTCATGCGTCCGGCTCCTTCTCGAGCTCCCGGTCGAGCACGTCGGCCCACTCCCGGAGGATCCGGCGGCGGCGCGCGGAGTCGTCGGTGATCGTGGAGGCCAGGCCCAGCCCGCGGACCAGGTCGAGGGTCGCCTGCACCAGCTCGCGCACGCCCGGGCGCGACTCGTCGACGCCCAGCGCGGCGACGGTCATCCGGTGGGCCTCGCGGCCGACGCGCTGCTCGAGCGGACCGACGGCGGCGAGGAGGGCCTCGTCGGTGCGGGCGGCCACCCACAGCTCGAGCGCAGCGGCGAAGACGGGCGAGGTGAAGTGGTCGCCGAGCATCTCGACGACGGCTCTCGTACGCCGTCTTCCCGCCGGGAGGTGGGCCACGGCCGCGGCCAGCTCGGCGCCACGCCGTTCGGTGAGGTGTGCGACGGCGGCGACGACGAGGTCGTTCTTGGTGGGGAAGTGGTGCAGCTGCGCGCCCCGGCTCACG
>DASTPB010000136.1:0-4690 GCA_035762385.1 Nocardioides sp.
GATCGCGTGCTCGACGCTGACCCGGGTGAGGCCGTCGGTGGCGGCCGAGCAGACGTAGTCGAAGTGCGGGGTGCCGCCGCGGATCACCACGCCGAGGGCCACCACGGCGTCGTACCCCGCCCGCGCGAGCGCGGCCGCGACGACGGGCAGCTCGAAGGTGCCCGGCACTCGCACCACCTCCGGGTCGCTGATGCCGTACGCCGCCAGCGCCCGCTCGGCGCCGCCGACGAGGCCGTCCATGACCTGGGTGTGCCAGCTCGCCGCGACGACGGCGACCTTCAGGTCGCTCGCGTCGTAGGGCTGGCTCGTCGGTGCCCCGGCACCACTCATGCGCCTTCTCCTTCGTGCTCGAGCTGGTGGTCGAGCGCGAGGTCGGGCAGCTCGTGGCCCATCCGGTCGCGCTTGGTCCGCAGGTAGGCCTGGTTGTGCTCGGTCGGGTGGATGGAGAGCGGGACCCGCTCGGCCACCCGGATGCCGAAGTCCTCCAGGCTCGTCGTCTTGTCGGGGTTGTTGGTCATCAACCGCACCGACTCGATGCCGAGGTCGCGCAGCACCTGGGTGGCGGTGCCGTAGTGCCGCGCGTCCGCGGGCAGGCCGAGGTCGAGGTTGGCGTCGACGGTGTCACGGCCGCCGTCCTGCAGCTGGTAGGCCTGCAGCTTGGCGACGAGCCCGATCCCGCGTCCCTCGTGGCCGCGGAGGTAGACCACCACTCCCCTGCCCTCGGCGACGATCCTGCGCAGCGCCTCGTCGAGCTGGGGGCCGCAGTCGCACCGCTCGCTGCCGAAGACGTCGCCGGTCAGGCACTCGCTGTGCACCCGGGTCAGCACCGGCTCGCCCCGCTGCGCGGCCCCGGCCACGTCGCCGTACGCCAGCGCGACGTGCTCGCTGTCGTCGATGGTGATGCGGTAGCCGTAGGCGGTGAACTCGCCGTGGCGGGTCGGCAGTCGCGTCTCCGCGACCCGCTCGACGTGGCGCTCGTGACGTCGGCGGTAGCGGACGAGGTCCTCGATCGAGATCATCGCCAGGCCGTGCTCGTCGGCGAACTCGCGCAGCTCCGGGGCGCGCTTCATCGTGCCGTCGTCGTTGACCACCTCGACGAGCACCCCGGCCGGTGTGAGGCCGGCCAGCCGGGCCAGGTCGACGGCCGCCTCGGTGTGGCCGCGGCGCACCAGCACCCCACCCTCGCGGTAGCGCAGGGGGAACACGTGCCCGGGGCGGGTGAGCTCCCACGGCTCAGTAGCGGAGTCGGCCAGCGTCCGTGCCGTGTGGGCGCGGTCGGCGGCGCTGATCCCGGTGGTGACGCCGTCGCGGGCGTCGACCGAGATGGTGTAGGCGGTGCGCAGCCTGTCCTTGTTGTGGGGCGTCATCAGCGGGATCTCGAGGCGCTCCAGCATGTCGCCGGGCATCGGGACGCAGATGACGCCGCTCGAGTGGCGGATGGTGAAGGCCATCAGCTCGGGGGTCGCCCGGGCCGCGGCGAAGATGATGTCGCCCTCGTTCTCCCGGTCCTCGTCGTCCACCACGACGACCGCCTTGCCGGCAGCGATGTCGGCGACGGCCCGTTCGACGGGGTCGAGGCGCACGCGGCCCTCCGCCCTCACGCCGACACCCGCTGCGTGCTGTGGTCGGTGTCCGACACCTCGACGACCGTGCGGCTGGCGCGCAGCCAGACGACGAAGCCGATGACCACGAAGACGGCGTAGAAGAGGTACATGGCCGCGGTCGGGTAGTAGCCGGCCTGCACCAGCGTCGTGACGCCGACGACGTCCACGAGGATCCAGATGAGCCAGAACTCCACCCACCCGCGCGCCATGCCGTAGGTCGCGAGCATCGACCCGGCGAGGATCCACGCCTCGGTGGTCGGGCCCCACGAGCCGAGCACCCGGGTGAGCAGGAGGTACGCCGCGGCGTAGCCGACGACGCCGAGCACGACGAGCTGCACGCGCTCCGACGTCGTCGCCCAGCGGGGGGCGATCGCGCCCCCGTCGGAGGCCCCGCCGGCGCGGCGCTGCTGCGACCAGCGCCACCAGCCGTAGACCGACACGATGGCGAAGAACACCTGGCGTCCGGCCTGGCCCCACAACGGCTCGTCGATGTGGCCGGACAGCTCGCCGGTGGCGAAGACCGTGAACAGCAGGACGTTGCCGACCAGACCGATGGGCCAGGCCCACACGAGGCGCTTCATGCCGAGGATCGCGCTGGCGAGGCCGAAGAGGTTGCCGATCACCTCGCGGGCGCCGAGCGCGCCCCCGGGCACCGGGATGGTGCCGTGGACGAGCCACTCGAGCAGGTCGTTCATCATTCTTCCTCGTCGTTCCGGTCGGGGGTGGGGGTGTAGGCGCCGAGGAGCTTCTCGACGTGCTTGGCGATGACGTCGGCCTCGAGGTTCACCAGGTCGCCGACGCGGCGGCTGCCGAGCGTCGTACGGGCGAGGGTCTCGGGGATGAGGCTGACGGTGAAGCTGTCCTCGTGGGCCTCGACCACGGTGAGGCTGACGCCGTCGACGGTGATGGAGCCCTTGTCGACGAGGTAGCGGTCGAGGTCGCCGGGCAGCGACACCTGGACGACGTCCCAGTGCTCGCTCGGTCGGCGGGAGAGGACCTCGCCGACTCCGTCGACGTGGCCCTGGACGATGTGTCCGCCGAGCCGCTTGTCGACGGTGACGGCGCGTTCGAGGTTGACCCGGTCGCCGGGCGCGACACCGCGCAACGACGTCTTGTCGAGCGTCTCCTGCATGAGGTCGGCGGTCCATCGCCCGTCCCCGAGCTCGGACACGGTGAGGCAGCACCCGTTGACGGAGATCGAGTCGCCGAGCCCGGTGCCCTCGAGCACCGTGGCGGCCTGGATGGTGAGCCGGACGGCGTCACCCTGGTCGACGACCTCGGCGACGGTGCCGAGCTCCTCGACGATCCCGGTGAACATTCACTTCCTCCTGTGAGGGTGGGGGGTCATGGTGAGGCGGACGTTGGTGTCCTCGCCGTCGTGGCCCTGCAGCACGTGGACGTCGGCGACGTGGAGGTGGAGGGCGTCGGCGATCGTGGTGATGCCGAGGTCGGCGACGGCGCTGGAGCCGGCGCCCAGCAGCATCGGGGCGACGTAGGCGACGACCTCGTCGACGAGGCCCGCCGCGAGGAACGCCCGGGCGAGCGTCGGGCCGCCCTCGAGGAACACGTGCTGGCGGTCCCTCGCGAACAGCTGGGCGAGCGCCTCCCCGGGTTCGCGGGTGCGGAGGTGCACGGTCTCGGCGCGGTCGTTGAGGACGCGTCGGTCCGCGGGAAGGTCACGCAGCCCCATCACGGCGCGCAGCGGCTGGATCGCGACCGGCTGGTCGAGCTCGTCGCGGACCGTGAGCTCGGGGTCGTCCACCTCGACGGTGTTGGTGCCGACGAGCATGGTGTCGCACAGGCTGCGCAGGTGGTGGGTGTCGAGGCGTGAGGCGCGGCTGGACACCCAGCGGCTGGTGCCGTCCGCCGCTGCGCTGCGTCCGTCGAGGGTCGTGGCGAACTTCCACGTGACGAAGGGGCGACGGTGCTCCATCGCGAAGGTCCACACCCGGTTGAGGGCCGCGGCCTCGTCGGCGAGCAGTCCTCCGACGACCTCGACGCCGGCCTCCCGCAACCGGTCGGCGCCTCCCCGGGCGACCGGGTTGGGGTCCGCCTGGGCGTGCACGACGCGTCGTACGCCCGCGGCCAGCAGTGCCTCGCTGCACGGACCGGTGCGGCCGGTGTGGTCGCACGGCTCGAGCGTCACGACCGCCGTGGTGCCGCGCGCGGCGTCACCGGCGGCGGCGAGCGCCTCCACCTCGGCGTGGGGTGCGCCGGCCCCGCGGTGGAAGCCCTCGGCGATCGTCGTCCCCTCCGGGTCGAGGAGCACGCAGCCGACCCGCGGGTTGGGGCCGAGCGGGACGCCGGGCGTCGCGGCGAGCTGGAGGGCGCGGCGCATCGCGCGCTGCTCTGCCTCGCTGGTCGTCATCTCCGCCTCCGGTCCGGGTGGGACTCAGGGGGGCGGGCGACGGGGCACTCCCCCGCGAGGTGCGAGGGACGGCGTGCGAGCCGTCAGCGTGCACTTCTCATCCGGACTGTGACCGTCGGTCCAGGAGTTCCACCTGGTCAACCGGCCACTGGCTGTGGTCGGGTCGCGGACTGTGACCGCCGGTGCGGAGTTCCACCGCCCCCAGAGCACGCAAGCTCTTCGTGGTGGCAACCATGCCACAGTGCCGACCATTCCCTCACCGGGGTCCACGGGTGACATGGGCAACACCTGCGGCAACACCTGCCGCGGCCCCGGTCGGCGGGGACTGTCACACCTGGTCGAGGAACCGGTCGAAGACCCGGGCGCCGAACTCGAGCGCGTCGACGGGCACCCGCTCGTCCACGCCGTGGAACAGGGCGGTGAAGTCGAGGTCGGCGGGCAGCCGCAGCGGCGCGAAGCCGTACGAGCGCATGCCGAGCTTGCGGAAGTGCTTGGCGTCGGTGCCGCCGCTCATCGTGTAGGGCGCCACCAGCGCGCCGGGGTCCTCGGCGAGCAGGCTGCGGGTCATCGCGTCGACCAGGTCGCCGTCGTACGGCGTCTCCCACGGCTGCTGGTGGGACTCGAAGTCGATCTCGACGCCGTCGCCGGCGAGCTCGCGCAGGGTGGCGAAGAACTCGTCCTCGTAGCCGGGCAGGAAGCGCCCGTCGACGGTCGCCTG
>DASTPB010000137.1:0-2309 GCA_035762385.1 Nocardioides sp.
TCGACAGCGTCGTGGGTCGTGGTCTCGGTGTCACCGTCGTAGTCGTCGTAGTGGCCGGTGTCCTCGAGCAGGCCGAGGTACTCGCCGATCTTGCGCATCGCGCCGCTCATGAGACTGTTCCTCCGCTAGACCTGGCACCCGGGACCGGGCACCGCTTGACTGTTGTGGACATTACTGGACCGCAGGCCTCTCACCGAGGACCGCGGAGCCGACACGCACGTGTGTCGCACCGTGCCGGATCGCCGCCTCGAGGTCGCCGCTCATCCCGGCGGACAGCGTGGTCGCCTGCGGGTGGTCGCGCACGAACGACTCCCGGATGTCCGCGAGCCGACCGAAGGCGACGTCGGGCTCCTCCCCGAGGGGCGCGACCGCCATCAGGCCCCGGAGCCGCAGCATGCCGGCCTCCGCCACGCGTCGGGCGAGCTCGTCGAGGTCCGCGGGGTCGGCGCCTGAGCGACCGTCGGCCCCGGGCGGGTCGAGGCTGACCTGGAGCAGCACGTCGACGTCGCGGCCTCGCGAGTGGGCACCGCGCGACAGCGGGGCGACGAGCTTGGCCCGGTCGACCGACTCGACGACGTCGGCGTAGGCAGCGACCGCGGCGGCCTTGTTGGACTGCAGGCCGCCGATGAAGTGCCAGCGCAGGCCGAGGTCGGCGCACTCGGCAGCCTTGCCCTCGGCCTCCTGGTGGCGGTTCTCCCCCACGTCGGTGACCCCGAGGTCGGCGAGCAGGCGCACGTCCGAGACGGGGAAGAACTTGGTGACGACGACGAGGGACACGTCGTCCTCGGGCCGCCCGGCCTCGGCGCACGCTGCGGCGATGCGACGGCGTACGACCTCGAGGTTGGCGGCGACCACGTCCGCGCGGTTTCGTGGGGTGCTCATCGGTGGCTCCAGATGACGCCCGCGAAGCGGGTCGCCGCGTCGCCGTCTCGCCGGTAGGACGGCCAGGAGGCGTCCTCGCGGGTGCAGGTGTCGACGGTGCGTACGTCGTCGATGCCGGCCGCGGTGAGCTGCGCTCGGACGCCCGCCCCGAGGTCGAGCGCGGGCGTGCCCCACGAGGTGGTCGAGCGCGCCTCCGGGACGGCCGCGTCGACCTCGTGCTGCAGGTCAGCGGGCACCTCGTAGCAGGCGCCGCACACGTGCGGCCCGATCCAGGCGACGGTCGGGTCGCCGCCCCTCTCCCGGATGGCCGCGACGGCGGCGGGGACGACTCCGCTGACGAGACCGGAGCGGCCGCTGTGCACCGCCGCGATCCACCCGGTGCCCGGATCGGCCAGCAGGACCGGGACGCAGTCGGCGGCCCGGGCCAGGAGGGCGACGCCCGGCTGCGAGGCGACCATCGCGTCGCAGGACGGCGCGCCCACCCGACCCTCGTCGGCACCGTGGGCGTCGACGAGCCCGACGTCCGCGCCGTGCACCTGGTGCATCAGGACCGGTGCAGCACCGGTCTCCCGTGCGAGCCGCGCCAGCGCGTCGGCGCGTACGGCATCGTCCGCGGCGTCGCCGAGGCTGAGGGAGACGTCGGTGAAGGCGACCTCGATCACGAGGTCGCCTTCGATCCGATCACGGTGGTGCAGCAGTGGCACGGTGCTGGATCAGCTCACTTCAGGAAGTCGGGCACGTCGAGGTCGTCGTCGTCGAACTGCACCTGGCGGGCCGGCCGCGACGGCGCGGACTGCTGGGCGGGCTGCTGGGACTGTGCCGGGGCCGACGGGGTCGACGGCGCGAAGGTGGTGCTCGTCGGAGCCGGAGCGGGCGCGTCCTGGGACGGCGCGGACTCCTTCGTCGCGATCTGCCGGGCAGCCGCACGGGTCTGCTCCTGGGTCTGGGCGGGCTGGCCCTGGCGCAGCACGTTGCCGTCGGAGCGACGCTTGGGCATGCCGCCGTCGAAGCCCGCGGCGATCACCGTCACCCGCACCTCGTCGCCGAGGGCGTCGTCGATCGTGGCACCGAAGATGATGTTGGCCTCGGCGTGGGCGGCCTGGGAGACCAGCGCGGCCGCCTCGTTGATCTCGAACAGACCGAGGTCGGAGCCACCCGCGATGGAGAGCAGGACCCCGTGCGCGCCCTCGATGCTCGCCTCGAGCAGCGGGCTCGAGACGGCCATCTCGGCGGCCGCGACGGCGCGGTCCTCGCCGCGGGCCGAGCCGATGCCCATGAGGGCCGATCCGGCGTTGGCCATGACCGACTTCACGTCGGCGAAGTCGAGGTTGATCAGACCCGGGGTCGTGATCAGGTCGGTGATGCCGGAGACACCCTGCAGGAGCACCTGGTCGGCCTGCTTGAAGGCGTCGAGGATCGACACGTTG
>DASTPB010000138.1:0-5362 GCA_035762385.1 Nocardioides sp.
GGACGATCAGGTTGAGCCCGGGTTGGAGCGTGCGTTGGTAGCGGCCGAACCGCTCGATGTTGTAGCGGCGTGCCTGCGGCACGATCCGGATGGAGGCGGCCACCACGAAGGCGACCAGGACGGCGAGGACGGCCAGGGGGATCCACGCGCCCGCGGAAGCGGTGCCTCAGGACCGCGGTGGCAGCAGCCGGGACGGCCCCGTCGGCCTGGCCTCGCCACGATCGACGGCGGCATCGTGACTGTCGCGGGCACGCTGCATCAGCTCCATCAGGTCCTGCTCGCCGCGTGCCTTCTCGCGGTGCTTCGGACCGAGGGCGACGATCTGGTCGCGTTCGGCGAGCAGGAGCTGGTAGATGCGCTCCCGCTCGGCCGGGTCGTTGGTGTACTCCGAGTCGAGGTACTCCGCGGCATGGCGCCGCGCGTTGTGGATCGCGGTGCGGGCCTTGCCGGCCGGGCTGACGAGGGAGGCGACGATCGTGACGGCCAGGACCCCCAGGATCACGCTCAACGACACGGCCGTGCTGATCTCCGTCACCGGGACCGGCTCGCCGTCGTTGATGAACGGGACGTTGTTCTCGTGCAGGGCGTGGAGGATCAGCTTGATCCCGATGAAGGCCAGGATGGCCGCCAGGCCGTAGGAGAGGTAGATCAGCCGGTCGAGCAACCCCTCGATCAGGAAGAACAGCTGACGCAGGCCGAGCAACGAGAACGCCACGGCGGTGAAGACCAGGTAGGTGTCCTGGGTGAGGCCGAAGATCGCCGGGATCGAGTCCAGCGCGAAGAGGATGTCGGTGCCGCCGATGGCGACCATCACCAACAGCATCGGCGTCATCGCCCGCTTGCCGTCGTGGATGGTGAAGAGCTTGTCGCCGTCGTAGTGGTCGGTGGTGTGGATCACCCTCCGGGCGAGGCGTACGACGACGTTGTCGGCCGTCTCCGACTCGTCGTGGTCCGAGGTCAGCATGTTGCCCGCCGTGAAGATGAGGACCAGGCCGAACAGGTAGAAGACCCAGGCGAAGGAGTTGATCAGCGCGGCGCCGAGGAAGATGAAGCCGGTGCGGGCCACGAGGGCGAAGGCGATACCGAACAGCAGCACCTTCTGCTGGTCCTCCCGTGGGACCCGGAAGCTGGACATGATGATCAGGAAGACGAACAGGTTGTCGACCGAGAGGGCCTTCTCGGTGATGTAGCCGGCGAAGTACTCCCCGCCCGGCGTGGGTCCCCCGAACACCAGGACGCCGAGCCCGAACACGATCGCGATGCCGACGTAGAGCGACGACCAGATCGCTGCCTCGCGCAACGTCGGCACGTGGGCCTTGCGGACATGGAAGTAGAAGTCGAAGAGCAGGAGGCCGACGATGCCCGCGATGGTCAGGCCCCAGACGAGGGGAGAGACGTCCATGACCGTCCCCCGTCAGTCGCGACGTGCCGACGGTGACGTCGGGAGCCACCTGCTGGTGGGCTGGGACGTCGCGCCAGACCGCGCACGACGCGCGGACCGCGAGGAGCGCGAGTTGCCTCGCGGTGCCCACTTGCGGGTCGACGGCAGGACCCGGACGAGGATCATCCCCATCACCACGACGAGGGCGACGTCCCCGAGGTCGCCGAGCAGCAATGCGGGCGACGATGTCGACAGCGAGTCATCCATTCCACACCTCCGGTGCCCGGGCACAGCCCGGACGATCGGAGGTCTCCCCCGCCGCTCACCTTCGAACGGCCGACGCACCGGGGCGGGCACGGCCGACCGAGGTGGCGATGTCGTCGTTGACGGGGTACTCCCCTCTCGATCCATGATCCGCGCCCGGGGGTGTGCGGTCAACAGCCGAGGCGCACCGACTGGGAGGATCGGCACGTGAACCGTCGCGCCCTCGTCCGTCGTCCCAGCCCACGCCTCGCCGACGGCCTGCTCACCCACATCGAGCGCGTCCCGGTCGACCTCGAGCTGGCGAACCGGCAGTGGGAGGCGTACGTCGCCGCGCTGCAGGCCGAGGGCTGGGAGACGATCGAGGTGCCGCCGGCACCGGACTGCCCGGACTCGGTCTTCGTCGAGGACACGGTCGTGATGTACGACGACCTGGCCATCCTCACGAGGCCCGGCGCCGACGAGCGGAAGGCCGAGGTCTCCGGCACCGAGCAGACCTTGCGCGACCTCGGCTACCGGATCGCCCGCATCGAGGCACCCGGCACGCTCGACGGCGGGGACGTCCTCAAGCACGACGGCACGGTGTGGGTCGGTCTCGGCGGACGCACGAACCAGGACGGAATCGACCAGCTCGCCGCCCACCTCGCACCGCTCGGTGCCACGGTGGTGGCCGTCCCGCTGACCAAGGCCCTCCACCTCAAGTCGGCGGTCACCGCGCTGCCCGACGGCACGGTCGTCGGGTGGGACGAGGTCGTCGACGACCCCTCGGTGTGGTCGTCGTACCTCGCCGTCCCGGAGGAGCCCGGCTCGCACGTCGTGCTGCTCGACGAGACGACGGTGCTGATGTCGTCGGCCGCGCCCAGGACGCGCGCGCTCCTCGAGGAACGTGGGCTGCGGGTGGTCGCGGTCGACGTCACGGAGTACGAGAAGCTCGAGGGCTGCGTCACCTGCCTGTCCGTCCGGCTGCGCGGCTGACCGCGAGCGGGGAGTGGTCTATGCCTCCCACGACATCCGGTTGTCGCGGATCGGTGCCGCGAGGAGAGTGAGGAGGTTCCCCAACTGCGAAGGAGTTGAGCATGCCCACAATCTCGGCTCGACCGAGGAGATCCTCGGTGTTCCTCGCTGTGTTCGCCCTGCTGCTCGCCGCCATGCCCGCGCTGCTGGCGAGCAACGTCCAGGCCGCGCCCGCGTCCGCGCCTGCCGCTGCCAAGGCCAAGACCTGGAAGGTCATGGTCGGCGCGGAGTCGCGCTCCGGCGCCGTGCAGACGATGGCGTACGGGCCCAAGAAGATCTGGATCAACGCCGGTGACACGGTGCGCTGGATCTCGAACTCGATGGAGCCGCACACCGTCTCGTTCATCAATGCCGAGCACCCGGCGGCCCCGTTCGACCTGGCGACCACCTACATGACGGCGCAGACGTCGAAGGGCAAGATCTCCAAGCCCGGGCAGTTCCGCAGCTCCGGGATCATGGCCCCGGAACCCGACGCCCTCTTCCCGGACGCGGTCAGGACGTACGACCTGAAGTTCACCAAGCCGGGCACCTACCGCTACCTGTGCTACGTCCACGGCACGGCGATGACGGCGGTCGTCAAGGTCCGCAAGGCCGGCACGACCTATCCGCACACGCAGTCCGACTACAACGTGATGGCCGTCAAGGCATCGAACGCGGACATCGAGCACGGGCTGAACCTCTGGTCCGACGCGCTGGGCGCCTCCGACTCCCACCACGTGTTCGTGGGCGCCGCCGACATGCGGGTGCAGATCAACCGGTTCATCCCCGGCAACGTCGTGGTGAAGGTCGGCGAGAGCGTGACCTTCGACATGGCGAGGAACGCGTTCCCGATCCCGCACACGATCACGTTCGGGCCGCCGCCGGCGAACCCGTTCGCGCCGACCGGTGATCCGGCGAACTTCCAGGGCGGCGCCCTCAGCTCCGGCGTGATCCTGCCTCAGGGATTCGGTCCGCCGCCGAACACGTTCACGGTGAAGTTCACCAAGGCGGGCACCTACTCCTACGTCTGCCTCATCCATGCCGGCATGGGCATGTTCGGTCAGGTGGTGGTGCAGTAGCCGCGCGAACGTACCGGGTCAGGCGAGCGGGACGAGGTCCCCGACGACGAGACCTTGGTCCCGCGCGCCCACCCTCGACGTACAGTCGCGCGCATGCGCTCCCGCACCTGGCCCGGGGAGGCCCTGCTGTCCGCCACGGGCCTCCGCACCAGGGCGCGCACGCTCGAGGGCACCCACGAGCTCGCGCGTCCCGACGGCCCGCCGTCGCCGTGGACCGTGCTCGGGGAGCTCGCGTCGCCGCTCGACGCGGCCCGGCTGGTCGCGGCAGGCCCGCGGCTGGCGGCGACCCCGCGCGGCGACGGCCACCTGGTGGTCGACATCCCCGGTTGGAAGGCTCCCGAGCTCACGGGAGCGCCGCTGCGGGCCTACCTCGCCCGGCTCGGGTACGACGCCCGCGGCTGGGGCTTCGGCACCAACACGGGCGATCCGCGCCGCGACGTCGAGCGGCTGTCGGCGCGCGTCCTCGAGCTCGTCGACGAGAGGGGCGAGCCGGCCTCGCTGGTCGGGTGGAGCCTCGGTGGTGTCATCGCGCGGGAGGTGGCGCGGCGCCACCCGGACGCCGTACGACGGGTCGTCACCTACGGCACGCCGGTGACCGGCGGCGCCCGTCACACGAGCGTCGCCCGCTCCTCGACCGCGGGGGCCGACGCCCACGCCGACCGTGTCGCTCGCCGCCTCGACGCCGCCTCCCCGATCCGGGTGCCCCTGACGGTGCTCTTCTCCCGACGCGACGGCGTCGTCGCCTGGCAGGCGTGCATCGACCGCTCGACGCCGTCGGCCGAGCACGTCGAGGTGTCCTCGACGCACCTCGGGATGGGGTTCGACCCCGACGTGTGGACGGTCGTGGCCGACCGACTGGCTCGCCGGCCGGCTCCCTAGCGGTGCCTCACGCCCGGCCCAGCGGCGGCAGCGTGACCACCTGGCCGGCATAGCTCAGCCCGGCGCCGAAGGCGATCAGCAGCGCGGTGTCACCGGCCGCCGCCTCGTCGTTGCGCAGCATCGCCTCCATGGCGAGCGGCACCGACGCGGCCGAGGTGTTGCCGGAGTCGATCACGTCGGTGGCGACAGCGACGGAGTCGGGGAGCTGGATGTTCTTGGCGAGGGTCTGGGTGATCCGCAGGTTGGCCTGGTGCGGGATGAAGGCGTCGAGGTCGTCCACCGAGACGCCGGCCAGGTCGAGCGCCTGGTGCGCCACCTTCGCCATCGCGAACGGCGCCCAGCGGAAGACCGCGGTGCCCTCCATCTGGACCACCGGGTGGTCGAACCCCTCACCCGCCGCGTGGCCGCCGAGGCAGCTCGGCGTCTGCGTGATGACGTGGGCCTGCGAGCCGTCGGAGCCCCACGCCGTCGGACCGATCCCGGCGGTCTCCGACGGTCCCACCACGACCGCGCCGGCACCGTCGGCGAAGATGAAGGCGGTGCCCCGGTCGGTCGGGTCCATGAAGCGGCTCAGCTGCTCGACGCCGACGACCAGGACGTGGCTCTCCGCGCCGGAGCGCACCATCGACGAGGCGAGGTTGAGCGCGTGGCAGAAGCCCGCGCACCCGGCGGAGATGTCGAAGGCGGCCGCGGTGATGCCGAGCGCCGAGGCGACCTGCGGCGCCGAGGCCGGCGTGTGCTCGGGGTGGGTCGAGGTCGCGACGATGAC
>DASTPB010000139.1:0-7153 GCA_035762385.1 Nocardioides sp.
TCCGGAAACATGAACCAGATCCGGCAGGTCGCGGCCATGCGTGGTCTGGTGGCCAACCCGAAGGGCGAGATCATCCCGCGCCCGATCAAGGCCAACTTCCGCGAGGGCCTGACGGTGCTCGAGTACTTCATCGCCACCCACGGTGCCCGCAAGGGTCTCGCCGACACCGCGCTCCGCACCGCCGACTCGGGCTACCTGACCCGTCGTCTGGTGGACGTGTCGCAGGACGTCATCATCCGTGAGGACGACTGCGGCACCGAGCGCGGCCTGCCCAAGCGGATCGACGACGAGCACGTGGAGACCTCGGCCTACGCCCGCTCCTCGGCGGTCGACATCCTCCACCCGGAGACGGGCGAGGTGCTGGCCACCGCTGGTGAGGACCTGGGCGACGTCAAGATCGGCGAGCTCGTGGCCGCCGGTGTCACCGAGGTCAAGGTCCGCTCGGTCCTGACCTGCGACGCCCGCACCGGCACCTGTGCCAAGTGCTACGGCCGCTCGCTGGCCACCGGCAAGCTGGTCGACATCGGTGAGGCGGTCGGCATCATCGCCGCCCAGTCCATCGGTGAGCCCGGCACGCAGCTGACCATGCGCACCTTCCACACCGGTGGTGTGGCCTCCGCGGACGACATCACGCAGGGTCTGCCCCGTGTGGTCGAGCTCTTCGAGGCCCGCTCGCCCAAGGGTCGTACGCCGATCTCGGAGTCCGCCGGTCGCGTGAAGATCGAGGAGACCGACAAGGCCCGCGTCGTCGTGGTCACCCCCGACGACGGCTCCGAGGTCCAGGAGATCCCGGTGTCGAAGCGCTCGCGCCTCAACGTGGAGGACGGCGACCACATCGACGTCGGTCACCACATCACGTCCGGTACCCCCGACCCGCAGGACGTGCTGCGCATCCTCGGTGTCCGCAAGGCCCAGGAGCACCTCGTCGACGAGGTCCAGGAGGTCTACCGGTCCCAGGGCGTGGCGATCCACGACAAGCACATCGAGATCATCGTGCGGCAGATGCTGCGCCGCGTGACGGTCATCGAGTCCGGTGACACCAACCTGCTCCCGTCCGACCTGGTCGACCGGGTGCGGTTCGAGGAGGAGAACCGGCGCGTGGTCTCCGAGGGCGGCAAGCCGGCCTCGGGTCGCCCGGTCCTCATGGGCATCACGAAGGCCTCGCTCGCGACCGAGTCGTGGCTCTCGGCGGCCTCCTTCCAGGAGACCACCCGGGTGCTCACGGACGCCGCGATCAACGGCCGCTCCGACAGCCTCCGCGGCCTGAAGGAGAACGTGATCATCGGAAAGCTCATCCCGGCCGGCACCGGCCTCGAGCGCTACCGCAACATCCGGGTGGAGCCCACCGAGGAGGCGCGCGCCGCGGCCTACTCGGTCACCGGCTACGACACCTACGACTACGACTTCGGTCCGTCGTCGCAGGCCGTCGCGCTCGACGACTTCGACTTCGGGTCGTACCAGAACTGAACGAAGTGACGTCCTGATCCCAGGACGTAGCGCCACCCACGAAGGCCCCGGTCCCCAGCGAAGGGGGACGGGGCCTTCGTCGCACCGGCTCCCGGCCCGGGGAGGAGCACAGTGCGGTGGCTGTGGTGCACCTGGTGCACCAGGATCACCGCGCTGACGTCGGAGTCCCCGCTCGAGCGGGGACTCCGACGTCAGCGCGAGAGGGGGACCTGCTCGACGCAGCGCGCCTTCCTCGACCATCGATGCCGGGTCGGTCGAGGCGTTCTGAGAGAATCCGCGCGTGACGACCCCCTCCTCGCGCCCCACCTCAGCCGACGTGCTCGTCGTCGGCGCGGGCCCTGCCGGCTCCGCGGCCGCGGCCTGGGCCGCCCGCGCCGGGCTCGACGTCGTGCTGGCCGACGCGGCGACGTTCCCGCGTGACAAGACCTGCGGCGACGGGCTGACCCCGCGCGCGATCGGGGAGATGCAGAAGCTCGGCCTCGAGGACTGGCTGCGCGCCCACACCGTGAACGAGGGGCTGCGGGCCCACGGCTTCGGCCAGACGCTCCTGCTGCCGTGGCCGGGCGGCTCGTTGCCCGACTGGGGCTCCGCGGTCGCCCGCACCGAGCTGGACGACCACCTGCGGACGGTCGCGATCAAGAGCGGCGCGCGGGCCGTCGACGGCGCCCGTGCGGTCGGCGTACGACGCGAGGGCGAGCGGGTGGCCGGGGTCGAGCTGCGCGACGCCGAGGGCACCTACGAGGTCGCCTGCCGCTGGCTGGTCGTGGCCGACGGCGTCCGCTCGCCGCTCGGCAAGCTGCTCGGACGCGAGTGGCACCGCGACACCGTCTACGCCGTGGCCGGACGCTCCTACGTCGACTCGCAGATGAGCGACGACCCGTGGATCAGCTCGCACCTCGAGCTGCGGGACGAGGAGGGCGAGCTGGTGTCGGGCTACGGCTGGATCTTCCCGCTCGGCGACGGCACCGTGAACCTCGGCGCCGGCACGCTGGCGACCAGCAGGCGGCCGGCCGACGTGGCCATCAAGCCCCTGATGCAGACCTACGCCGACACGATCGGCGCGGACTTCGGGCTGTCGGGCGAGCTGAGGATGCCGACGTCGGCGCTGCTCCCGATGGGAGGTGCCGTCAGCAACGTCGCCGGTCCCAACTGGGCGCTCATCGGCGATGCTGCGGCGTGCGTGAACCCGCTCAACGGCGAGGGCATCGACTACGGCCTCGAGACCGGCCGCCTCGTCGCGGAGCACATCGCCGGCGGCGCCGGCCTCGGTGAGGCCTGGCGCTCGACGCTCGTCGAGCACTACGGCGAGGCGTTCTCCATCGCCCGTCGCCTCGCCGGGATCGCCACGCAGCCCAAGGTGGTGGCGGCCCTCGGCCCGGCCGGCATGCGCTCGGACTGGCTGATGACGCTGGCCCTGCGCTGGATGGGCAACCTCGTCGACGACGCCGACCGCGACCGCGCGGCACGGGTCTGGCGCTGGGCCGGTCGCCGGTCGATCGCCCGCGACGCCCGGCCGCCGTTCGCCTGAGCCCGAAGCAGCGCTGTCAGACCGACGAGGGCGCCGAACCGGCCCGGGTGCGGCGACGCGACTCCAGCCAGCCGAGCGGGTTGGTGAACGGCTCCAGCACCCGGCGCACGGGCGGCGAGGCCAGGAGGAACGCGAGGCCGACCGCGCCCAGCACGGTGATCACCAGGCCGAGCGTCGGGTAGGCGGCGGTGAAGTCCGGCCAGCCCAGCGCGAGGAACGTCTTGATGACGAAGCCGTGGAACAGGTAGATGACCATCGTGGCCGAGCCCATCGTGGTGAACCAGCCGAGGTTGCGCCGTGGCACGAGCGACATCGCGGAGAAGGCGCCGAGCAGGCCGACCATCATCACGGTGAGGCGGGTCTGGAAGACGATCTCGTTGTCGATCGGGATCTCGGAGTAGCCGGTGTCGTACCAGAGCAGCGCCGACTCCGCCCAGGTGTCGGTGTAGAGCGCCATGACCCCGATGCCGACGAGCATCGGCACCGCCGCGACCTTCACCCACACGTCGTCGAGGTGCGCGAGGTGGCGGGGCTTGAGGTGCAGGCCGAGCACGAAGAACGGCAGCAGGCCGAGGAAGCGCGGGATCATCAGCGCCTCGGTGTCCCACACCCCGCCGACCAGGCTCACGATCACCGACAGCGGCAGGAACAGCCAGTGCAGCTTGAGGATCGGGGTGATCAGGCGCCACATCAGCAGCACGATGAGGTACCACATGGTCCAGTGCGGCTCGAACCACAGCGGGCCCGTGACGCCCTCGCCGACGACCTCGCGACGGTAGTAGAACAGGGCCGGCTCGAAGAGCAGGTAGGGGACCAGGAGCGTGTAGAGCAGGCTCTTCATCCGGCGGCGGTCCCACTCGAAGGACTTCGAGAGGTAGCCGCTGACGAAGACGAACGCCGGGATGTGCCACAGGTAGATGAAGTCGTAGACCCAGTGGCTGCCCGCGCTGTCCTCGACGAGCCCGATCGAGTGGCCCACGACGACGAGCGTGACGAGGACCATCTTCACGTTGTCGAGCCACGGATCTCGGGACGCGGGGGGCACGGCGCTCACCGTACTTCACTAGGTTGGGCCCATGGGATCCCTGCCGAGGCGACAGCGGGTGGCGGCGTACGCCGTCATCCTCCGTGAGCGCGGCGGCCGGGTCGAGATCCTGCTCAGCCGCCTGGCGCCGCGGGTCTCCCGTTCGGAGCTCTGGACCCTGCCGGGTGGTGGGGTGGACCACGGCGAGGACCCGCGCGACGCCCTGATCCGCGAGGTGCAGGAGGAGACCGGCCTCGACGCCACCGTCGGTGACCGGGCGCGCGTGTACAGCGCCCACATGCCCCGCGCGCCGCGCGACGGGCAGCTCGTCGACGCCCACGCGATCCGGCTGGTCTACGAGGGCTGGGTGCCACCGGACGCGCCCGTCCCGCGGGTGGTCGAGGTCGACGGCTCGACGATCGAGGCGGCCTGGAAGGCGCTCGACGACGTCGCTGCGGGCGTCGTCCCGGTGTCCTCCGTGGTGACCGAGGCCCTCGTCGACCACCAGCCCTTCCGGCTGCAGCGGGTGGCGGCGTACGCCGTCGTGACCCGGTGCCCGGAAGGGCGGGGCGAGGTGCTGCTGACCCGGCTGTCGCCCAGCGCCGCGCACCCCGGCCGGTGGACGCTGCCGGGCGGGGGCGTGGACCACGGCGAGCACCCGGCGGTCGCGCTGGCCCGCGAGGTCGAGGAGGAGTGCGGGCTCGCGTGCGAGGTCGGCGAGCTGATCGGCGTCCACGACACCCACTTCTCCGGCACCGCCCCGTCCGGGCGGATCGAGGACTACCACGGCGTGCACCTCCTCTACCGGGCGAGCGTCGCCGACGGCCAGCCACGTGTGGTCGAGGTGGACGGCACCACCGACGCGGTCGCGTGGGTGCCCGTCGCCGACATCGCGTCGGGCGGGGTCGACGTGCTGGACGTCGTCACCCACGCGTTGGGAGCGATGCGTGACTGAGAGCGTCTTCACCTACGCCGCACCCGGCCTGAAGTTCGGGCGCGGTGCCAGCGACGAGATCGGCTGGGACGTCCAGCAGCTGTGCCGCGACCTCCCCGGCGACGACGCGCGGCGGGTCCTGCTCGTCACCGACCCCGGCGTCGCGGCCACCGGCCACCCGGAGCGGATCGCCGACGGGATGCGGGCCCGCGGCCTCGAGGTCGTGGTCTACGCCGAGGCCCGCGTCGAGCCGACGGACGCCTCGCTGGAGGCGGCCGTGGCTGCGGCGCGCGCCGGCGGACCCTTCCACGCGGTCGTCGCGGTCGGGGGCGGCTCGTCCATCGACACCGCCAAGGCGGTCGACCTGATGCTGACCAACGCGGGCGAGCTGATGGACTACGTGAACGCACCCGTCGGCGGCGGCCGGGCACCGGAGCAGCCGCTCCTGCCGCTCGTCGCCGTGCCGACGACCACCGGCACCGGCGCCGAGTCGACCACCATCTGCGTGCTCGACGTCCTGGCGCTCGAGGTGAAGACCGGCATCTCCCACGCCCGGCTGCGGCCCACGCTCGCCGTCGTCGACCCCGACCTGACGATGACCCAGCCGGCGATGGTGACCGCCTCGGCTGGCATGGACATCCTCTGCCACGCGCTCGAGAGCTGGACCGCGCGGTGGTTCGCCGACTTCGACGCCAAGCGGCCCGAGCAGCGGGTGCCCTACTGCGGGGCCAACCCCATCGCCGACATGTGGGCCGAGAAGTCGCTGTCGCTCCTCGCCGGGGCGTTCCGGCGCGCGGTGCGGGACGGCTCGGACGCCGAGGCGCGCGAGCAGATGGCCCTCGCCGCCACCTTCGCCGGTCTCGGCTTCGGCAACGCCGGCGTCCACGTCCCGCACGCCTGCGCCTACCCGATCGCCGGTCGGGTCCGCGACTACCGGCCCGAGGGCTACCCCGCCGACGAGCCGATCGTCCCGCACGGGATGGCGGTCGTGATGACGGCGCCGGCCGCCTTCGCGCTGCTCCACGACGCAGCACCCGAGCGGCACCGTCGCGCGGCGGAGCTCCTCGGCGGCACCGGCGAGCCGCTGCCCGAGGTGCTGCGCGGCCTGATGCGCGACGTGGGCCTGCCGAGCGGCCTGGCCGAGCTCGGCTTCGGGCGCGCCGACGTGGACGACCTGGTCGACGGGGCGCTGAAGCAGCAGCGGCTGCTCGCCACCGCGCCTGTCGACGTCACGGCCGACGACCTGGCGACCGTGTTCGGGGAGTCGCTGGAGCACTGGTGACGAGGAATGAGTGGGCGGGGTCCCGGTCACTAGGATGAGACGCATGAACCCCCGCCACCGCCGTCTCGTGATCCCGGTGGCCCTGGGGGCGCTGATCCTCATCGTCGTCCTCGCCGCCGTGCTGTGAGCACCACCCCGGGGGCGGAGCTCGCCACCGTCCGGTCGGCGGTCCTCGACGCCGACCACCTCGTGCGCGCGCTCGCGAGCGGGCGACGCAAGGGACAGCCGGTGCCGGTGGTGGAGGGACGCGAGGTCCGCCGCGTCGAGGTGCGGGTCGTCGACCTGCGCGCCGGACGCCACCTGCAGGTGACGTCGTACGACGCCACGCAGGCGCACACGACCAACCACCCGGTGGGGGAGGCGGCCGAGCAGGCCGTCGACGCGCTGCTCGCGCAGCCCTTCGCGAACTGGCACGTCGACACCGCCACCGCCACCCACCAGCTGCGCGTGACGAAGAAGGGCATGCCGCTGCTGCACACCTCGACGCGCGCCGAGGAGGTGGCGCCGTCCCGCGACCACGACCGGCCCAAGGACCGGCTGCTCGCCGAGGACCACCCGGTGCTCCGCGCCCTCGGGATCAGCGACGCCCAGGGGCGCGTGAAGCCGAGCCGGCAGGCGAAGTACCGCCAGGTGGAGGAGTTCGTCCGGCTGCTCGACGCGAGCCTGACCGAGGCCGTCGCGCAGGGGCGGGTGCGGACGCCCACGGCCGACGAACCGTTGCGGGTGGTCGACCTTGGCTGCGGCAACGCCTACCTCACGTTCGCCGCCCACGCCTACCTCTCCGACCGCTTCCCGGTGCGGATGACCGGTGTCGACGTCAAGCAGCAGTCCGCCGACCACAACTCACGCGTCGCCGCCGACCTCGGCATCGACGCCGACTTCGTCGTCGGGTCGATCGCCGACGCCCGGCTCGAGCGG
>DASTPB010000140.1:0-3239 GCA_035762385.1 Nocardioides sp.
CTCGTGCGGCTCCTCGACGATCTCGTGGTCGATGCGGGACGGCTCGGGCGGCGGCAGGGTGTCGATGACGCTGCGCAGGATCGCGAGCGCGTGGGCGTCGTCCTCGGCGAGGTGGTCGACCACGCCCGACGTGCGCGCGTGGACGTCGCCGCCGCCCAGGTCCTCCGCCGTGACGACCTCGCCGGTCGCCGCCTTCACGAGCGGGGGGCCGCCGAGGAAGATCGTGCCTTGGTCGCGCACGATCACCGTCTCGTCGGACATCGCCGGGACGTAGGCCCCGCCGGCGGTGCAGGATCCCATGACCGCTGCCAGCTGGGGGACGCCCTGCGCGGAGAGGTTCGCCTGGTTGAAGAAGATCCGGCCGAAGTGCTCGCGGTCGGGGAACACCTCGTCCTGCATCGGCAGGAACGCCCCACCGGAGTCGACGAGCGCGATGCACGGCAGCCGGCTCTCGGCGGCGATGGTCTGCGCGCGCAGGTGCTTCTTGACCGTCATCGGGTAGTAGGTGCCGCCCTTCACCGTCGCGTCGTTGGCGATCACCATGACCGGGCGACCGTGGACCAGCCCGATGCCGGTGACGATGCTGGCGCTGGGCACGGCGTACGCGTCGTCCGCGTCCTTGCCGTACATGCCGTACGCCGCGAGCGGCGCGATCTCGAGGAACGGGCTGCCCGGGTCGAGCAACCGGTCGACCCGGTCGCGGACCAGCAGCTTGCCGCGGTCGGTGTGCTTCTTCCGCGCACTCTCCGAACCGCCCTGGCGGACCCGGGCCAGCCGGGACCTGAGGTCGTCGACGAGCTCGCGCATGGTGGGGGTCGCCCCCGTCGTGGAAGGCCTCTGCTCGGACACCCGGTCAGGTTAGCGATCGTTAACCTGACGTGTCCATCGGCGGCCGTCGCGCGGGCGTCGCGCACCCCGCTCGGCGTCCCTCCGCCTCTCCACCCCTAGGGGGGTAGCGGGGTCGATCTACGATGCGTAGCAGAAGCAACGCACCAGGGGTCAGTGGGCCGTCGCGGGGGTGCGGCCCACTGCACCACCGGACGTCGGGGAGGCGCGCGTGATCCCGCTGGCCGCCCCTGACGCGCAGCAGGCATCCGTCCTGCTCCCCGCACCACGGACACCGGGGCCGGGGTTAGCAGGCACTAACCTCGGCGTCGTGACTCCCCGCCGCCAGCAGATCCTGGACATCGCGGCCGACCTCTTCGCGTCGCGGGGGTTCCACGGCGTGTCGGTCGCCGAGCTGGGCGCGGCCTGCGGCGTCTCCGGTCCCGCGCTCTACAAGCACTTCCCGTCCAAGGACGCGATGCTCGCCGAGATGCTCGTGACCATCAGCGAGACCCTCCTGTCCGAGGGCCGTTCCCGCGTCGCGACGGCCGGGGGCGCGCGTGAGGCGCTCGAGGCGCTGGTCGAGTGGCACATCGAGTTCGCCCTCGAGCACCGGGCACTGATCGTGGTCCAGGACCGCGACTGGAGCAGCCTGCCCGACGAGGCCCGCGAGCGGGTCCGGGCCCTCCAGCGCGCCTACGTGGACGAGTGGGCCAGGCAGATCCGGCTGCACGACGACACCCTGAGCCCGGAGGCGTCGCGCACCCGCGCGCACGTCCTCTTCGGCCTCCTCAACTCCACGCCCCACAGCGGCCGGTTGCCGGACCCGCAGATGCACGACGTGCTGCGCGACATGGCCCACGGTGCCCTCGGGCTCTCCTGAGCGGTCACCAGGAGTCGAACGGGCTCTCGAGGCGCAGGAGCCTGGCCGCGCGGACGGCCGCGTCCTCGGCGACGACCAGGTCGTCGACGTCGTCGGACCCGCTGGACGCCGGGTCTCCTCCCGGTCCGGCATCCGGTGCTGCGTCGCCCGTCGGCCGGCGCACGAGCTGGTGCAGGTCGCGCAGCACCCGCTCGCGCGAGAGCCCGCGCAGGTGCGTCAGGACGAACGGGTCCGCCTGGATGAGCCACGCGAGCTGGGTGAGGACCGCGAGCGCGTGCGGACACGGGTCGAGCCACGCGTCGCACGTGCAGGCCGACCCCAGCTCGCCGCCGTACGGCAGCAGCTCGACGCCCGCCTCCTCCACCGCCTCGACGAACGCGTGCGGCAGCTGCCCGGCGAGCAGCGCGCCGATCCGCCCCGACTCCGCCGCCACCAGCTCGACGAACGCCGCGGCGTCGGTCCCGTCCAGCACCGGCACGGTGACCTCGACGGTGAAGGCGTCGTGTCCGTCGGTCACCGCCGCCACCGCGCCGCCGTCGTGCACCGTGATGGCGCCGACCGCCCCCGCGCGCGCCAGCGCCCGGCCGGCACGCAGCTCCTTCTCGCCGAACGCGGCCTCCTCGACTGCGCGCAGCACCGCCTTGCTCCACCAGGTCCCGGTCCCGCCGCCCCGTCGCTGCGGGAGGCGCGGATGGGTCGTCGCGGTGCTCATGCTCGCAGCTCCACGAGGTCACGGAGCTCCGCGTCGGACAGCTCGGTGAGCGCCGTCTCGCCGCGCGAGAGCACCGAGTCGGCCAGCGACCGCTTGCGTGCGAGCAGCTCGGCGATCTTCTCCTCGATCGTCCCCTGCGTGATGAACCGGTGCACCTGCACCGGTCGGGTCTGGCCGATGCGGTAGGCGCGGTCGGTCGCCTGGTCCTCGACGGCGGGGTTCCACCAGCGGTCGAAGTGGATCACGTGGTCGGCGCGGGTGAGGTTGAGCCCGGTGCCGCCGGCCTTCAGCGACAGCAGGAACACGGGCGTCTCCCCTGCCTGGAACCGGGCGACCATGGCGTCGCGCTCGCGCACCGGGGTGCCGCCGTGCAGGAACTGGTGCGGCAGGCCCGCGGCGGTGAGGTGTCGCTCGAGGAGCCTGGCCATGGCGACGTACTGGGTGAAGACGAGCACCGCGCCGTCCTCGGCCATCACCGTCCCGACGAGCTCGTCGAGCAGCTCGAGCTTCTCCGAGCGCCCGCGGAGCTTGGGGTTGGGCTGGCGGAGGAAGTGGGCGGGGTGGTTGCAGATCTGCTTGAGCCCGGTGAGCAGGGCGAGCACGAGACCGCGGCGCGCCTCCTCGTCGGCCTCCTCGATGCGACGCATCGAGTCGCGCACCAGCGTCTCGTAGAGGACGACCTGCTCGCGGGTCAGACCGAGCAGCTGGTCGGTCTCCGTCTTGGGCGGCAGCTCGGGGGCGACCCCGGGGTCGGACTTGCGCCGGCGCAGCAGGAAGGGACCGACGAGGTCGGCGAACTGACGGGCCTTCGTGGGCTCG
>DASTPB010000141.1:0-6020 GCA_035762385.1 Nocardioides sp.
CGGCCGAGCTTCACGACGGGCACCGAGGCGGCGTACGTCAGCACGACGGCCATCTGCAGCAGCACCCGCAGCTTGTTGCGGACGTTGTCGGCGGTGACGCCGGCGAAGGTCTCGGCGCAGTCGCCGCCCTGCAGGAGGAACGCCTCGCCCCGCGTGACCGCGGCGATCTTGTCGGTGAGGTCGTCGCACTCGCCCGCGAACACGAGCGGCGGCGCGGTCCTCAGTCGAGCGACCGCAGCGTCGACCGCCCCGGAGTCGGGATAGGTCGGCTGCTGCAACGGCTCGAGGGCATGCAACTGCTCGAGGGTGGGGATGGCGCTCACCCGACAAGGGTACGGCGGCCGGGCCGCGGCGCCCGAACCGTGACCGAGGCCTGAACGCGTGACGCCGCGCACGCCCGGCGCTCGGAACCGGTCGCCCTCAGTCGCGGGGCGCGAGCACACCCTCGGCGTCGTCGACGCGCAACCCTCCCGAGCGGGTGCGGCTCGCGACGAGGGTGCCGGTGACGACGGAGGCGTCGGGGTAGCTGATGTGGCCGGGCGCGCCCTGCCGCGACGTCGTCCACAGCCGGTCCTCGAACCCGATCTCGCCGCGGAACTGGTGGTTCTCCAGCACCAGCCGGTCGGCGGTCGCCTGGCCCAGGACGTAGGAGGCCTCGCCGCGGTAGAGCAGCGAGCCGTGCGACACCTGGAGGACGCCGTCGCGGACGTGGACGGTCTGGTCGTGCACCTCGCCGCTGAGGTAGACGTCGACGCCGCCGTCGACCATCGCCCTCCACAGCGCCGAGCGCGCGCCCTTCTCGTAGACGAGGTTGCTGGAGTTGCGGACGCGCACCTTCGGCGTCATCGGGACGTGTCCCTGGACCATCACCCACGGCACGTCGTCCTTGCGGGCCCGGCGGAGGACACCCTTCAGCCACCGCAGCTGCGCCGCGTCGACGGACATGTGCACGTCCCCGTCGCGCCTCTCGAAGACGTCGAGCGTGACGAGCAGGACGTCGGGGTCGAGGCGTACGGCGTAGGCGGTGCGGCGGGCCTGCCCGGAGGGACGGTCCGCGAACCGGGGTCGTCCGTCCGGTCCGGTGAGCATCTGGTCGGCGTAGATCCGCTTGAACTCCGGCACGTGGCGTCGCTTGAAGTCGATCCAGGCGTTGGCCTTGCGGACCCGCCACGGGTCGTCGCCGATCTCGTGGTCGCCGAGGGCCGGGTAGGTCGTGAGGCCGCGGGACTCGAAGCGGTCGCGCCAGGCGGGGAAGTAGACGCCCGCCGCGCGGCGCCAGGCCCGCAGACGCTGGGACTGGGTCCGCACCGGCCCGAAGACACCGGTGCGCGCGTCGTCGCGGCCCCAGCGTCCCTCGACGAGGTCGCCCGCCACGAGCACGTCGTCGGTGCCGTGGGAGGCCATCTCGTCGATCACGTGGTCGAGCGCGGCGTCGTACTCGGCGTTGGTGGAGTTCGCGACCTCCCCCGTGCGCTTGTCCACGAACTCCTTGCGCCCGTCCGCGGTGAGGTCGGCGACGTCCTGGTTGAGGAAGTCGGGTGCGGACACGAACCGGTAGGCCGCGGCCAGCTCGGGGGCCGGCGGCACGGCCGGCCGGTCGCGCGGGCCGCGCTCGGCCGAGGCCCCCGCGGTGGGCTCGAGGGACGGGATGACGTAGCTGCGCGCCGGGGGGTCGGAGTCGGGTACGGCGCTCGCGGAGGGCGAGGGTGGCGTGACCGTCGAGCAGCCGATCGCGCCGGCCAGCAGCAGGGCCAGCACGGGGCCCACAGGTCGCTTGGTCACCCGCCACACCGTAGAGGGCAGGTCCCACACTCGGTGCGGAGCCCCGCCGTGTCGGCCGAGCGCCTCACTCCTCGAGGTGCTCGATGTCGCGGAAGCCGGTCTTCTTGGCCCGCACGCCGCGGTTGGTGACCCAGGTCAGCGCCCAGAGCACCACTCCGATGGCGAGCAGCCCTGCCGCGATCTTGTACTGGATCATGTCGGCCTCGAGCCGTGCCCACGGGCCGAGGAGGTAGCCGCAGCAGACGGCACCGACGACCGGGAGCACCGACGGCGCGCGGAACGCCCCGTCGGGGGTGGGGTCGCGGCGCAGGATCAGGCAGGCGATGTTGACGATCGTGAACACCGCCAGCAGCAGGAGGGCGGTGGTGCCCGACAGCGCCCCGACGACCGACGACTCCGAGTCGAGGGTGACGACGGTGATCAGGCCGAGCGCGAGCAGGGTGGTGAAGACGATCGCCGTCCAGGGGGAGCGACGGCCCGGCAGCACCTTGCCGAGGGAGCGCGGCAGCACGTCCTGCTGGGCCATGCCGTAGATGAGCCGGCTCGCCATCAGCATGTTGATCAGGGCCGTGTTGGCGACGGCGAAGACGGTGAGGAAGGGGAAGATGTCGTCGATCGGCAGGTCGGGTGCACCGGTCTTGACGACGTCGAGCAGGATCCCGGCCTCCGCGTTGGTCGGCTCGGCGATCTGTCCGGCGGGGATGACCGCGACGACCGAGATCGCGACCAGCATGTAGATGACGACGGCGATCCCCAGGCCGGTCAGCATGGTGCGCGGGAAGATCCGCAGCGGGTCCTTGGTCTCCTCGACCATGTTGACCGAGTCCTCGAAGCCGACCATCGAGAAGAACGCGATGGCCGTGGCGATGGTGACCGCCATGAAGAGGCCCTTGTCGTCCGGGTTCTCGAAGACCGTGATGCGGCCGAGGTCGGCGTCGCCGCTCGCCATGACCCAGAAGCCGATGCCGATGACGATGGCCAGCGCGAGCATCTCCACCAGGGTCAGCACCACGTTGAACTTCACGCTCTCGCCCACGCCGCGCAGGTTGATCGCGGCCAGCACGAGCATGAACGCGAGGGCCGTCAGCAGGGTGGCGGTGCCGCTGGGCTCGTCGTTGCCGAACCCGATGAGCAGGTTGGCCGCCAGCAGGTTGGACGAGGTCGAGGCGCTCGTGATGCCCGAGCAGACCACGGTGAATGCGACGAGGAAGGTGACGAAGTGGATGCCGAACGCCTTGTGCGTGTAGAGCGCGGCGCCGGCGGCCTGGGGGTACTTGGTGACCAGCTCGAGATAGCTGAAGGCGGTGACGGTCGCGACCGCGAAGGCCACCAGGAACGGCAGCCACGCGATGCCGCCGACCTGGCCGGCCAGCTTGCCGGTGACGGCGTACACACCGGCGCCGAGGATGTCGCCGACGATGAAGAGCAGCAGCAGCTTCGGGCCGAGCACCCGCTTGAGGTCGGTGTTCTCCGGGCCGTTGACGTCCTGTTCCCTGGCTTCGGTCGCGCTCATCGAGACTCTCCTTCATCGGCCCGCGCCGCGCACGGTCTGCTCACACAATGACCCTGCCGGGAGGGTGTCGCAACCACCACGGCACCCGGACAACGCCGTGTCGCACGCGGGGTCACGGCGGCGGCGCCGTCGGCCTCGGACGGGTGGAGACGCCCTTCCCGGCTTAGAACGTTCCAACTACCCTGCTCACCATGCCGAAGCGTGTTGCCATCCTGACCGCGGGCGGGTACGCCCCCTGCCTCTCGTCCGCCGTGGGTGCGCTCATCGAGGCGTACGACGCCGCCGACCCGGACATCGAGCTGATCGCCTACAAGCACGGCTACCACGGCCTGCTGACCGGCAACAGTGTCCCGATCGGCCCCGAGGAACGGGCCGGCGCCAAGCTGCTGCACCGCTACGGCGGCAGCCCGATCGGCAACAGCCGGGTGAAGCTGACCAACGACGACGACTGCCGTCGGCGCGGCCTCATCGGCCAGGGCGACACCGCGCTCGAGGTGGCGGCGGCGGGGCTGCAGGCCGATCGGGTGGACGTCCTGCACACCATCGGCGGCGACGACACCAACCTGGCTGCCGCCGACCTGGCGGCGTACCTCGCGACCCAGGGCTCCGAGCTCACGGTCGTCGGTCTCCCCAAGACCATCGACAACGACATCGTCCCGATCCGGCAGAGCCTGGGCGCGCTGACCGCGGCCGAGCAGGCCGCCCGGTTCGCGCAGAACGTGCTCGCCGAGCACGGCTCCAACCCCCGGATGCTCATCGTCCACGAGGTGATGGGGCGCGCCAGCGGTTGGCTGACCGCCGCAGCAGCCCGGGACTACATGGCCTGGCACGCCGAGCAGGAGTGGCTCCCCGGCATCGGCCTCGACGGACGGAAGTGGGCGATCCACGCGCTCTACGTGCCCGAGCTCCCCATCGACCTCGCCGCGGAGGCGGAGCGCCTGCGCGACGTCATGGACGAGATCGGCTGCGTCAACATCTTCCTGGCCGAGGGAGCCGGCGTCGACGACATCGTCGCCCACCTCGAGGCGCTGGGCGAGACCGTGCAGCGCGACCCGTTCGGGCACGTGAAGATCGACACCATCAACCCCGGCCGCTACTTCGCCGACCGGTTCGCCCAGTCGATCGGGGCCGAGAAGAAGATGGTGCAGAAGTCCGGCTACTTCTCCCGCTCGGCGCCCGCCAACGACACCGACCTCGCCCTGATCCGGGAGATGGCGGAGCTCGCCGTCGCCTGCGCCCTCGACGGCACGCCCGGGGTGATCGGCCACGACGAGGACCGCGACGGCGAGCTGCGGGCCATCGAGTTCGAGCGGATCGCCGGCAACAAGCCGCTCGACACCGAGCAGGCCTGGTTCACCGACCTGCTCGCCGACATCGGGCAGGCCTGAGCGCCTCGCACTTCACCGCGGCGGCGTACGACATCGGTACGACCCCCGCCGGTGTCGCGAGCCGCCACCCTCAGGCGGGATCGGCCGCCGACTCCTCCGCGCGGTTGGTCACCCGCCGCCCCGCGGCCGGCAGCACGCGCGGCAGCCGCTGCAGGTAGACCGCGCTGGCGAGCGCGACCAGGGTCAGCACCCACCAGATCGTGGTCGGGCCGTGGGCGAGGAGCCAGGTGAACGCCACCGGCGTCACGGCGCCTCCGAGGCCCCAGCTGAGCTGGAACAGCCCGAGGTAGCGACCGCGGAGGTGGTCGGGTGCCGCCTCGGCAGCTGTCGCGCTGAAGACCGGCCCGCCGGTGAGCTCGCCGGCCGTGTAGATCGCCGCCCCGACGAGCATCACCGCGATCGCCAGCCACACCGGGAGCCAGCCGGCGGCGACGAACAGGGCGTACGCGGCGACGAACGTCAGCTGCGCCAGGCCCATCATCCGGGCGCGCACGTGCCCGGTCATGCGTCGTACGACGAGTCCCTGGCCGAGGCCGACCATCGCCGTGTTGAGCGTGAAGATCGCGCCGACCACCCACCCGGGCAGGTCGATGGTCTCGGCGACGTAGACCGGCAGGGCGAAGTTGAGCACCATCATCCCGGCCACGAAGCCGAGCTGGCCGAGCACGAGCCGCAGGTAGGCGGTGTCACGCAGGACGGTGCCCCAGCCCTCGACCGGTGCGTCGCCGGGGTGGGCGACCCGGTGGTCGGGGACGTCGAGGAGGAGGACGAAGGCGAGGACGAAGGTGACGGCGTTGACGACCACCACCGACTGGTAGGCGACGTCGGTGCCGATCTGGAGCGCGAGGCCGGCGAGCACGCCCCCGATCGAGTAGCCGAGGTTGCGCACGGCCTGGAGGAAGCCGAACCACAGCTCGCGCTCCCCCGGCGCGGAGATCGCGGTGACGACGTTGCCGAAGGACCCCCAGAAGGACTGGCGACCGAGGTTGAGCAGGACGGTCCACAGCGCGACGGCGAGCAGCGAGTCGGCCCACAGGTAGGCCAGCATGCCGGCGGCCTGCACGAGGTTGCCGATCAGCATCATCCGTCGCGGGCCGAACCGGTCGACGAGGCTGCCGATGACGAACGCGCCGGGCATCGTCAGCAGCGCGGACAGCGACAGCGCCGACCCCACCTGCACGAGGGACAGGTCGGTCATCGCGAGGAAGTAGAGCAGCGTGATCGGCATGAACAGCCCGCTGCCCACCGTGTCGGCGACGATCGCCGCGACGAAGCGGCGGTGCTCCCCCACGCGAGGGAATCCGAGACGACTCAGCACGGGCTCACACTAGGCTCGC
>DASTPB010000142.1:0-21731 GCA_035762385.1 Nocardioides sp.
CAGAGCCGCCTCGGCGCGGTCGGAGGCATCGGTCCACGCGACCCCGCGGGCGCGCAGGGCGATCGCCACGTTCTCGCGGGCGGACAGGATGGGGACCAGTCCGTAGACCTGCAGCACGAAGGCGATCTCGGGCGGCGGGTCCCCGTCGCCCTGCCACGTCTCCCTGCCGTCGTACGTCGCGGAGCCGGTGCTGGGTGCGATCAGGCCGCCGGCGATCGAGAGCAGCGTCGTCTTGCCCGACCCGCTCGGCCCGGACAGCGCCGTGACCCGGCCGGCCGGGAAGGTCACGGAGACGTCGTCGAGCAGGAGCGGCCCGGGCTGGTAGCTGACGCGGTCGAGGACCAGGTCGCCGTCGGCGCTCATCTGGGCGGTCATCGCACACCGTCCCGCGGGATGCCGGTCTCGTCGGCCGGGTGGGAGATGACGATCCGCCGCGGCTCGGCGTCGACGCGGACGAGGGTGCCGGGCGGCCACTGGGTGGTCAGGTGCGACGGCAGGTGCAGCACGCCCTCGTTGCCGATGACGGCGTACTCGGCACCGTGGTGCCCCTCGGAACCGACCCGGCCGCCCTTCATCGTCACGGTGCGGGGGAAGGTCGCGGCCACCTCCGGCTGGTGGGTGACCACCACGACCGTCGTGCCGAAGTCGCGGTTGAGGTCGTGGAGCAGGCCGACGACCGCGTCGCGGTCCACGTGGGAGAGCTGGCTGGTCGGCTCGTCGGCGAGGAGGAGGCCCGGGGTGGTGGCGACGGCGCAGGCGAGGGCCAGGCGCTGGCGCTGGCCGCCGGACATCGTGCTGACCACCTGGTCGGCCTGGTCGGTCAGGCCCACCCGGTCGAGCAGGTCGGCGACGCTCGGGGCCCGGTCGGCCTCCTCGGCGGTCATGCCGATGCGCGCGAACTCGATGTTGCGTCGCGCGGTCGTGTAGGGGAGGAGGTTGCGGGTGGACCCCTGCAGCATGGTGGCGACGCGACGGGCGCGGAGCCGCGAGAGGTGGCGCTCGCTCATCCGGGAGATGTCGTCGTCGCCGAGCAGGATCCGCCCGGCGCTGGGTCGCTGGATGCCGCCGAGGAGGGCGAGCAGGGTGGACTTGCCCGACCCGCTCGGGCCGAGGAACGCGACTCGTTCGCCCGGCGCGATCTCGAGGTCGACGCCCTGCAGCGCCACCACGTCGTGGCCCTCGAAGGTGCGGTAGAGGTGCACCACGCCCGAGCACCGGACGCCGATGCCACCCCCGTCCTGCACCTGAAGTCCTCCTGGAGCCGCGTCGTCCGTCCACCCGGCCGACCCGGAGTGCGGGGACATCATGCACCGGCAGGGTCCGGTGGGGCGCGACGACCCGGTTGGATCGATCCAAGGTTACCGGTCCGTACCGCGGGAGACCGCACGTCGCGGCGGACCGGACGACCGCTAGGGTCGGAGGTGGTCACCGAAGGCCGCAGTTGTCGACGGGGTCACCGAAGGCCCCACCAAGGAGGCAAGGATCATGACTGTCCGCGTAGGTATCAACGGGTTCGGTCGCATCGGCCGCAACTTCTTCCGCGCCGTGCGCGCCTCGGGCGCCGACATCGAGATCGTCGGTGTCAACGACCTGACCGACAACGCCTCGCTGGCGAACCTGCTCAAGTTCGACTCCATCCTGGGCCGGCTCGACGCCGACGTGTCCAGCGACGACACGTCGATCAAGGTCGGCGACCAGACCATCGCCGCGTTCGCCGAGCGCGACCCGTCCGCCCTCAAGTGGGGCGACATCGGTGCGGACGTCGTCGTCGAGTCCACCGGCTTCTTCACCGACGCCACCAAGGCCAGGGCCCACGTCGACGGCGGCGCCAAGAAGGTCATCATCTCCGCCCCCGCCTCCAACGAGGACATCACCATCGTGATGGGCGTCAACCACGAGCTCTACGACGCCTCGGCCCACACGGTCATCTCCAACGCGTCCTGCACCACCAACTGCCTCGCGCCGATGGCCAAGGCGCTCAACGACGGTCTCGGCATCACCAAGGGCCTGATGACCACCATCCACGCCTACACCGCCGACCAGAACCTCCAGGACAACATCCACAAGGACCCGCGCCGCGCCCGCGCCGCCGCGCTCAACCTGGTGCCGACCTCGACCGGTGCGGCGAAGGCCATCGGCCTGGTGCTGCCCGAGCTGAAGGGCAAGCTCGACGGCTACGCCATGCGCGTCCCGGTCCCGACCGGCTCCGCCACCGACCTCACGTTCGAGGCCACCCGCGAGACGACCGTCGACGAGGTCAACGAGATCGTCAAGGCCGCCTCCGACGGGCGTTACCTCAAGTACTCCACCGACCCGCTGGTCTCGACCGACATCGTGACCGACCCGGCGTCCTGCATCTTCGACGCGCCGCTCACCAAGGTGATCGGCAACCAGGTCAAGGTGCTCGGCTGGTACGACAACGAGTGGGGCTACTCCAACCGCCTCGCCGACCTGATCACCCACGTCGGCGCGTCCCTCTGACCGATGGCCGACACCACCACTGGCATCGAGTCCCTCGGTGACCTGAGGGGCAAGCGCGTCCTGGTCCGGTCGGACCTCAACGTGCCCCTCGACGGCACCACCATCACCGACGACGGTCGGATCCGCGCGAGCGTGCCGACCATCACCCAGCTGTCCGACGCGGGCGCCCGGGTGGTCGTGACCGCCCACCTGGGCCGCCCGAAGGGCGAGCCCGACCCGAAGTACTCGCTGGAGCCGGTCGCCGGCCGCCTCGCCGAGCTGCTCGGGCGGCCCGTGGCGTTCGCGACCGACACCGTCGGCGCGAGCGCCTCGGAGACGGTCGCCGGGCTCGAGGACGGTGACGTCGCCCTGCTGGAGAACGTCCGCTTCAACGACGGCGAGACCAGCAAGGACGACGAGGTGCGCGGCGCCTTCGCCGACCAGCTCGCGCAGCTGGCCGACGCGTTCGTCTCCGACGGCTTCGGCGTCGTCCACCGCAAGCAGGCGAGCGTGTACGACGTCGCGCTGCGGCTGCCGTCGGCGATGGGCGGGCTCGTGGCGGCCGAGGTGGACGTGCTGCGGCGGCTGACCGAGGAGCCCGAGCGGCCCTACGTCGTCGTGCTGGGCGGGTCGAAGGTCTCCGACAAGCTCGGGGTGATCGACAACCTCATCGACAAGGCCGACAAGCTGCTCATCGGCGGCGGCATGGTCTTCACCTTCCTCAAGGCCCAGGGCCACGAGGTCGGCAAGAGCCTCCTCGAGGCCGACCAGCTCGACACCTGCACCCGCTACCTCGACGAGGCGGCGGACCGCGGCGTCGAGATCGTGCTGCCGACCGACGTCGTGGTCGACACGGCGTTCCCGTCCGACGACCGCGAGCCCCAGCCCTCCGTCGTACCCGCCTCGGAGATCCCGGCCGATGCGCTCGGCCTCGACATCGGGCCCGAGTCGGCGGCCGCCTTCGCGGCGGCGCTGGCGGACGCCCGGACGGTGTTCTGGAACGGCCCGATGGGCGTGTTCGAGACCGACGCCTTCGCCGGCGGCACCCGCGCCGTCGCGCAGGCGCTCACCGAGGTGGACGGCCTGTCCGTCGTCGGTGGCGGCGACTCGGCCGCGGCCGTGCGCCAGCTGGGCTTCGACGAGGCCGCCTTCGGCCACATCTCCACCGGCGGTGGCGCGTCGCTGGAGTTCCTGGAGGGCAAGGAGCTCCCGGGCATCGCCGTACTCGAGAGGGGCTGACCGTGGCCGAGAAGAACACCCGCACCCCGCTGATGGCGGGCAACTGGAAGATGAACCTCAACCACCAGGAAGCGGTGGTGCTGGTCCAGAAGCTCGCCTGGACGCTGTCGGACAAGCGCCACGACTTCGGCCGGGTCGAGGTCGCGGTGCTGCCGCCGTTCACCGACCTCCGATCGGTGCAGACCCTTGTCGACGGCGACCGCCTGTCGATCCGCTACGGCGCGCAGGACGTCTCCGTCCACGACAACGGCGCCTACACCGGAGAGATCTCCGCGGCCATGCTGGCCAAGCTGGGCTGCTCCTACGTCGTGGTCGGCCACAGCGAGCGCCGGATGTACCACAACGAGTCCGACGAGCTGGTCAACGCCAAGGCCCACAAGGCGCTCCAGGCCGGGATGACCCCGATCGTCTGCGTCGGGGAGGGTCTCGACGTGCGCCAGCTCGGCGAGCACGTGCCCTTCACCCTCACCCAGCTCGACGGCTCGCTGGACGGATTCACCGCCGAGCAGGTCGCCGGCCTCGTGGTCGCCTACGAGCCGGTGTGGGCCATTGGGACGGGCGAGGTGGCGACGCCGGACGACGCGCAGGAGGTGTGCTCGGCGATCCGCGAACGGGTCCGCGAGGTGCACGGCGACGGCGCGGCCGACGGCCTGCGGATCCTCTACGGCGGGTCGGTCAAGGCGGCCAACGTCGGCGGGATCATGGAGAAGGCGGACGTCGACGGATGCCTCGTCGGAGGCGCCAGCCTGCAGGTCGACGAGTTCGGCGGCATCTGCCGCTTCCACGACATGCCCGTGCTGTGAGGGCGCTCACCGGTTCACGCCTGTCGTGACGTAGGCTTCCGCTCGTGATTCTTGCCTTCACCATCCTGCTCGTCCTGACGAGCGCGATCATGATTCTGCTGGTGCTCCTCCACAAGGGCCGCGGTGGCGGCCTCTCCGACATGTTCGGTGGCGGCGTGTCCAGCAGTCTCGGGGGATCGTCGGTGGCTGAGCGCAACCTCGACCGGTTCACGATCGGGGTCGGCGTCATCTGGTTTGCCTGTGTCATCGCCCTGGGCCTGCTGATGGCCTACACGGACAGCTGAAGTCCCCCAAGCGTTTCTGAGAAGGAGTCGAGATGGCTGGTGCTGGGAACGCGATTCGCGGAAGTCGAGTAGGGGCCGGCCCGATGGGCGAGGCCGAGCGCGGTGACGCCGCGCCGCGGCAGGCGGTCACCTACTTCTGCAGCCACGACCACCGGTCCGTGGTGACCTTCGCGATCGAGGCTGCGGTCCCCGAGTCGTGGGACTGCCCCAAGTGCGGGCTGCCGGCCAGCCTCGACTCGGAGAACCCGCCCCCGGCGCCGAAGATCGAGCCCTACAAGACGCACCTCGCCTACGTGAAGGAGCGTCGCAGCGAGACCGAGGCGGCGGACATCCTCGACGAGGCCGTCGCCCTGCTGCGCAGCCGCCGCAAGGCCGGCGAGATCATCTTCTGACCGAGCGGCGTCGAGCAGGCGCATCCTGAGCCGCCAGGGGCGTCGAGTCGGCGCATCCTGAGCCGCCAGAGGCGTCGAGTCGGCGCATCCTGATCAAGCGATGTGCCGCCCGCGGCCGCGACGTACACCGTCGAGGATGACGTCCTCGATGCGCGCGTGGCATCCGTACACGTCCGAGGACCACACGGGCTCCAGGATCCAACGTTCGTCGTCGCGCAGCCATCCGAACCGGGTCTCGTCGTCTTCCTCGTGCTCGCCGGTGTGCCACTCGAGGCCTTGGAACTCCACGCCGAAGCGCAGTTCCTCGTTGCCGACGTCGATGAACGCCCGTCGGCCCTCCGAGACCACTTCGATCTGCGGCTCCGGGGGCGGCACTGGAAGGTTGAGCCAGCGCCAGCGGACCACCGTCTCGCCACCGGACTGGGACCGGCCGTCGGTGTGGGGAGCGACCAGCCGCAGCGTGGTCACCCACCGCATCCGCTTGAACCGGTCGATCTCGGACAACAGCTCCGGTACGTCGAACGCGCGGAGGCGGTGCAGGGCGTCGAGCGCCGTGAGCGCAGGTTCGGGCCACCGTTGCCGCCCCAGGTCCAGTGCGGTCCGGAGAGGCGTGGTCATCCGTACGCCGTCCACGACCGTCAGGTCGCGCTCGAGGAAGGTGCGCTCCCCGCTGTCGGCGAGCTTGTTGCGGAGGCGGCCGCGGCCGTGCGGCAGGAAGATCGCAATGGGCATCGCATGCAGGTGCTCGTTCGGATGGAGGAGCATGTCCGCACCCTGCGCCCATCCAGCGTGTCGGTCGACCACGATCGCGTCGGGCGGGGTCACGAGCCTGAGGCACGCGAGCCGGTGGGCCGTGTCGTCGGGTGCCTGCGCAGCGACGTGCACCCCCTTGATCGGTGTCCGGACGAGGCCCTCGCGCTTGAGAAGCGTCAGGCTGTGGGGTGTGATCCCCGCGTCCGATGCGGCACGCGTCGTGAACGGTTCGTCGAGCGGCAGTGGAAAGCTGTCGTCGAGGTGAGGCAGGTGCAGCCAACGATTCGGGTTCATGGCACCACTGATTCCCGCGTCCGATGGCACCCACTCGTCCGTGCGGCGATCTGTGGACGACGGTTCAGGACGCGCCGACTCGACGCGATCTGAGGCTCAGGACGCGCCCACTCGACCCGATCTGAAGCTCAGGACGCGCCGACTCGACCCGATCTGGCGCGCCTGCTCGACGTGTCAGAGGGCGGAGGCGGCGGCCTCGTCGAGCCACCAGACGGTCTCCTCGCCGCGTACGCCGCGGGCGGGGGTCTCGGTGACCGAGCCGTCGGCGGCCAGGGCCCGGGCGACCGCCTCGGCCTTGCCCTCGCCGCTCGCGATGAACCACACCGCACGGCAGCGCTCCATGGCCTCGAAGGTGAGGCTGACGCGGTCGGGCGGCGGCTTGGGGGAGTCGTGGACGGCGACCGCGATCGCGTCGCGGGCCCCGAGGGCCGGGTGGCCGGGGAAGAGCGACGCGCAGTGGCCGTCCGGTCCGATGCCGAGCATCAGCACCTCGAAGAACCCGGCGCCGTGCTCGCGCATCGCGTCGCCGTAGGCCGCCGCTGCGTCCTCGGCGGTCGCGACCTGGTCGCTCGCCGGGACCTCGTGGACGAGGGCCGGGTCGACGGGCACGTGGTCGAGCAGCGACTCGCGCGCCTGGCGCGCGTTGCGGTCGGGGGAGTCGGCGGGGACGAACCGCTCGTCGCCCCACCAGAACGCGACGCGCGACCAGTCGACCGCCGAGTCGGCGGCCCGTCGCGCGAGCTCGCGATGGAGCTCCTCGGCGATCGTCCCGCCGGTGAGACCGACGTGCGGGACCTCGCCGCGGCCCTGGGCGGCCTCGAGCCGGTCGAGCAGGGCGGACGCGACGTCGCCGACGAGGACGTCGGCGTCGTCGTGGCGGCGCACGAGGGGCTCGCTCACTTCTTGCTCCTCAGCTTGACCAGTCGGGCGGCGACCTCGGCGTAGGCATCGTCCTCGTCGAGGCGGCGCAGCTCCTCGGCGAGCAGCGCCGGCACCTCGCGACGCTTGAGCGCGACGGGCCGGTCGGGTCGGTTGGGGGAGGAGAACGTCGCCAGGCGGCCATCGGCGCGGGAGATGCGGATCGGCCCCTCCCTGGTGTCCATGCTGACCTCGGTGATCCCGGGACCGCCGGAGTTGCCGCGAGCCACGTCGACCTTCAGTCGTTCGTTGAGCCACGCGACCAGCAGGTCGGCGCTGGGACTGATCCGCTCGGCGGTGACCTTGGCCCGGGTGACGCGGAGCGGGTGCTGGTCCAGCGCGGCGGCGAGGAGTGCCCGCCACGGCGTGAGCCGCGTCCAGCTGAGGTCGGTGTTGCCGGGCGCGTAGGAGCGGCACTGGGTCAGCATCGCGGTCGACTTGCCGCGAGGGACGGCCGCGGAGTCGGTGATGCGCCGCTGGGCGAGGGCGCCGAGCGGGTCGGCCGCGGGGTCGTCCGGCGCAGAGGTCGGCCACCAGATCGCGACGGGGGAGTCGGGCAGGAGCAGGGGCAGCACCACGGACTCGGCGTGCTTGACCACCTCTCCCTTCAGGCGGATCAGGGCGGTCTCACCGCCCCAGCCGTCGCCGCTGCCGACCTGCGCGTGGACCTGGGCGGCGCCGCGCGCGTCGCCGAGGATCACGCCGAGGACCCGGGACGGGTGCTCGCGGGAGGCTCGCTTGGCGGCGGCCATCGCCTCGGCGGCGTCCTCCTCGGGGGCGACGATGACCAGCGTCATCACCATCCCCATGGCGGGGCTGCCGGCTCGGGTGCGCGACCGGATGAACTCCGCGGCGATCTTGGACGAGTTGGTGTCGGTGAGCTCGATCATCTCGGGGTCCCCTCGGTGTTGTTCGGCGGAGGAGCGGAGCGGGGGAGACGAAGAACACCGTGGGGTGAGGTCATCAGGGCCTCCTCCAGGCGCGGCCGTCGCGGGCCAGCATCTTGTCGGCGGACGCCGGGCCCCAGGTGCCCGAGGCGTACGGCTCGGGCTTGCCCTTCCTCGCCCAGAACTCGATCACGGGGTCGAGGATCTTCCACGAGAGCTCGACCTCCTCGTGCCGCGGGAACAGCGGCGGGTCGCCGAGCAGCACGTCGAGGATGAGTCGCTCGTAGGCCTCGGCGCTGGCCTCGGTGAACGAGCCGCCGTAGGCGAAGTCCATGTTGACGTCGCGGATCTCCATCGCCGTACCGGGCACCTTCGACCCGAAGCGCAGCGTCAGGCCCTCGTCGGGCTGCACGCGGATGACGAGCGCGTTCTGGGACAGGTCCTCGGTCGCGGTCTGCGCGAACGGCAGGTGCGGCGCGCGCTTGAACACCACAGCCACCTCGGTGACCCGCCGCCCGAGCCGCTTGCCGGTGCGGAGGTAGAACGGCACCCCGGCCCAGCGCCGCGTCTCCACGTTGACGGTGATCGCCGCGAACGTCTCGGTGGTGGAGGTCTTCCTGATGCCCTCCTCCTCGAGGAAGCCCTGGACCTTCTCGCCCCCGGCCCACCCGGCGACGTACTGGCCGCGGGCGGTGGTGAGGTCCAGGCGTGCCGGCAGGGTGGCCGACTTGAGCACCTTCTGCTTCTCGATGCGCAGGCTCCGGGCGTCGAAGGCGAGGGGCTCCTCCATCGCCACGAGCGCCATCAGCTGCAGGAGGTGGTTCTGGATGACGTCGCGGGCTGCGCCGATGCCGTCGTAGTAGCCCGCGCGGCCGCCGATGCCGATGTCCTCGGCCATCGTGATCTGCACGTGGTCGACGTAGTTGGCGTTCCAGATCGGCTCGAACATGTTGTTGGCGAAGCGCATCGCCAGGATGTTCTGGACCGTCTCCTTGCCGAGGTAGTGGTCGATCCGGAAGACCGCACCCGACGGGAAGACGCCGTTGAGGATCCCGTTGAGCTCACGGGCCGACTCGAGGTCGTGGCCGAACGGCTTCTCCACCACGACGCGGCGCCACTGCTCGGGCCCGGGGTCGGCGAGGCCGTGCTCCTTGAGCTGGCCCACGACGGTGCCGAAGAAGGCGGGCGGGATGGCGAGGTAGAACGCCATGTTGCCGCCGGTGCCGCGCAGCTGGTCGAGCTCCTCGACGGTGCGCCGCAGCTGGTCGAACGCGGCGTCGTCGTCGAAGTCGCCGGAGACGAAGCGGAAGCCCTCGGACAGCTGCTTCCAGACCTCCTCGCGGAAGGGCGTACGGGCGTGCTCCTTGACCGCGTCGTGGACGATCTGGGCGAAGTCCTGGTCGGCCCAGTCGCGGCGGGCGAAGCCGACCAGGCTGAAGCCGGGCGGCAGCAGGCCGCGGTTGGCGAGGTCGTAGATCGCCGGCATGACCTTCTTGCGCGACAGGTCGCCCGTCACGCCGAAGAGCACCATGCCGCAGGGGCCGGCGATCCGCGGCAGCCGGCGGTCCTGCGGGTCCCGGAGCGGGTTGGTGTAGCTCATGCGGGGTCCCCGTGGCGTTGGTCGGAGGAGCGGAGCAGGGGAGAAGGACGTCGTGGGGTGCTCATCGGCCTCGGTTCTCCTGGTAGTAGCGGATCAGCGCCTGCGTGGAGGGGTCCTGCGCGTCGGCGACCGACCGGTCTCCCGAGATGGCCGGCCGCAGCTCCTGGGCGAGCTTCTTGCCCAGCTCGACGCCCCACTGGTCGAAGCTGTCGATGCCCCACACGGCGCCCTGGACGAAGGTGATGTGCTCGTAGAGGGCGACCAGCTGGCCGAGGACCGACGGCGTCAGGGCCGGGGCCATGATCGAGGTCGTCGGACGGTTGCCGGGGAACGTGCGCGCCGGGACCAGGTCGTCGTCGACCCCCTCCGCGCGCACCTCGTCTGCGGTCCTGCCGAAGGCGAGCGCCTGGGTCTGGGCGAGGAAGTTGGCCAGCAGCAGCTCGTGCACGTCGGTCTCGCCGTCGTCGGTGCGGTCGACGAGGTCGTACGCCGGTCGCGCGAAGGCGATGAAGTCCGCCGGCACGAGTCGGGTGCCCTGGTGGATGAGCTGGTAGAAGGCGTGCTGGCCGTTGGTGCCGGGCTCGCCCCAGAACACCTCCCCGGTGTCGTAGTCGACGGCCGCACCGTCCCACCGCACGCCCTTGCCGTTGGACTCCATCGTGAGCTGCTGGAGGTAGGCGGGAAAGCGGTGCAGCAGCTGGGCGTAGGGGAGCACGGCGTGGGTGTGGGCACCGAGGAAGTTGGTGTACCAGACGTTGAGCAACCCCATCCGCAGCGGCACGTTGGACTCCGGCGACGCGGTGCGGAAGTGCTCGTCCATCGCATGGAACCCGGCGAGCAGCTCGGCGAAGCGCTCGGGTCCCACGGCCACGACGAGCGACAGCCCGATCGCCGAGTCCATCGAGTAGCGTCCGCCGACCCAGTCCCAGAAGCCGAACGCGTTGTCGGGGTCGATCCCGAAGTCGGCGACCTTGTCGAGCGCGGTGGAGACGGCGACGAAGTGCCGGGCGACCGCGTCGGCGTCGTCGGTGCCCGACGGCAGGTGCTCGAGGAGCCAGGCGCGGCAGAGCCGCGCGTTGGTGAGCGTCTCGAGGGTGCCGAAGGTCTTGCTGGAGACGATGAACAGCGTCGTCTCCGGGTCCAGGTCGGCCAGCGTCTGGCCGGCGTCGGTCGGGTCGATGTTGCTGATGAAGCGGCAGGACAGCCCGTCCTGGCGGTAGGGCTCGAGCGCCTCGTAGGCCATCACCGGACCGAGGTCGGACCCGCCGATGCCGATGTTGACGACCGTCTCGATCCGCCGGCCCGTCACGCCCGTCCACTCGCCCGAGCGCACCCGCTCGGCGAAGGCGTACACCCTGCTCAGCACCTCGTGGACGTCGGCGACGACGTCCTGGCCGTCGACGGTCAACGACGCGTCGGCGGGCAGCCGGAGCGCCGTGTGGAGGACAGCGCGGTCCTCGGTGACGTTGATGTGCTCACCCGCCAGCATGGCGTCGCGGCGCCCGGTCACGTCGACCTCGTCGGCGAGCGCCAGCAGCGCCGACTCCACGTCGGCGTCGAAGAGGTTCTTCGACAGGTCGACGTGGAGGTCGGCGGCCGTGAGGGTCTGGCGCTCGACCCACTCCGGCGTCAGCGCGGCCCGCAGGTCGGGCTGGTACGACGACGCGAGCTCCGCGAGCCGCGCCCACGCATCCGTCGTGGTGGGATCGACCGGGACCGCGTCGCTCATCGGCGGGCGGCCTCGAGGGACTTCGCGAGCGTCGTCTGCAGCTCGTCCCACGCGACGACGAACTTCTCGACGCCTTCCTTGATGAGCACCTGGATCACGTCGTCGTAGTCGATGCCGGCGTCCTCGAGCCTCTTCATGTGGGCCGCGGCGTCGTCGTAGAACGGACGGACCCGGTCGCCGCGCACCTCGCCGTGGTCGGCGACGGCGTCGAGCGTCTTCTCGGGCATCGTGTTGACGGTGTCCTCGACCACCAGGTCGACGACGTACATCGTGTCGTCGTAGTCGGGGTTCTTCACGCCGGTGGAGGCCCACAGCGGGCGCTGCTTGCGCGCACCCTTGGCCTCCAGTGCCGCCCAGCGCTCGCCGCCGAAGAACTCCTCGTACATCTGGAAGGCGAGGCGCGCGTTGGCGACGCCGGCCTTGCCGCGCAGGTCGGGGTCGGTGCCCGGGCCGTCCGTCATGGCCTCGAGCCGCTTGTCGATCTCGGTGTCGACGCGCGAGACGAAGAACGACGCCACCGAGTGGATGTCGGCGAGCTCGTGGCCGTTGTCGGCGGCCTGCTCGAGCCCGGAGACGTAGGCCTCCATGACGTTGCGGTACTGCTCGAGGCCGAAGATGAGCGTCACGTTGACGGAGATGCCGGCCGCGATGGTCCGGGTGATGGCCGGCCAGCCCTCCTTCGTGCCGGGGATCTTGATGAGCAGGTTGGGCCGGTCCACGATCCGCCAGAGCTCGGCGGCCTCCTGCACGGTCTGCTCGGTGTCGTGGGCGAAGCCGGGGGACACCTCGATCGAGACGCGGCCGTCGACGCCGTCGGTGGCGTCGAAGACCGGGCGCATCACGTCGCACGCGTCGCGGACGTCGTCGGTGGTGATGACCTGGGTCGCCTTGTCGACGTCGGCACCGGCAGCGGCGAGCTCGCGCACCTGCGGGTCGTAGCGCTCACCGTCGGCCAGGGCGGCCTGGAAGATCGCGGGGTTGGACGTGACCCCCACGACGTTGCTGTTCTTCACCAGGTCGGCCAGGTTGCCGGTCTCCAGCCGCTCGCGGGAGAGGTCGTCGAGCCAGATGGACACCCCGGCGTCGGCCAGGGCCTTGAGTCGGTCGTTCATGTGGTGCCTCCTGGGGTGTGGGTGGTCGGTCAGTCGGTGAGCGTCCGCAGGCTGTCGCGGGCGGCGTTGGCCACCGCCTCGCCGGTGATGTCGAACTCCTCGTAGATCCGCGCGAAGTCCGCCGAGGCGCCGTAGTGGTCGATGGAGACGATGCGGCCGTGGTCGCCGACGTAGTCCCGCCACCCCTGCTTGACGCCGGCCTCCACCGAGACGCGCGCCTTCACGGTCGGCGGCAGGACGGTCTCGCGGTAGGCCTCCTCCTGCTCCTCGAACCACTCGAGGCACGGGAGCGACACCACGCGGGCGCGGATGCCGTCGGCGGCGAGGAGCTCGCGGGCGGCCACGGCCACCTGCACCTCGGAGCCGGTGCCCATGAGGATCACGTCGGGCTCGCCCTCCTCGACGTCGAGCAGGACGTAGCCGCCGCGGTGCACGTTGGACGTGTCGCTGTAGCCCTCCTCGCCGCGCGGGAAGACGGGGACGTTCTGACGGGTCAGCGCGATGCCGGCCGGGTGGTCGGTGCGCTGGAGGACGGCGTGCCACGCGGCGGCGGTCTCGTTGGCGTCGGCGGGGCGTACGACGTCGAGGCCGGGGATGGCGCGCAGGGCGGCGAGGTGCTCGATCGGCTGGTGCGTCGGGCCGTCCTCGCCGAGGCCGATGGAGTCGTGGGTCCAGACGTAGGTCACGGGCACACCCATCAGCGCGGCGAGCCGGACCGACCCGCGCATGTAGTCGCTGAAGGTGAGGAAGGTGCCGCCGAACACGCGGGTGCCGCCGTGCAGCGCGATGCCGTTGAGGATGCCGCCCATGCCGTGCTCGCGGATGCCGAAGTGCAGCACCCGGCCGGCGAGCGGGTCACCCGTCCACTGGTCGGTGGAGCGGCTCTCGGGGATGAACGACGGCGCGTCCTCGATGGTCGTGTTGTTGGACTCGGCGAGGTCGGCCGAGCCGCCCCAGAGCTCGGGCATCAGCCCGGCCACCGCGTTGATCACGGCGCCGGAAGCCTTGCGGGTCGCCACGCCCTTGGGGTCGGCGTCGAAGGTCGGGAGCGCGTCGGCGAGGCCCGCGGGCAGCGCGCGGGTCTGCATGCGCTCGAAGGTCTGGACCGCCTCGTCGGACGCCGCGCCCTTCCAGGCGTCGAAGCGCTCCTGCCACGCGGCCTGCAGCTCCTTGCCCCGTGCGACGAGCGAGCGGGTGCGGTCGATCACCTCGTCCGGGACCTCGAAGTGCTGCTCGGGGTCGAAGCCGAGCACCTCCTTGGTGGCGGCCACCTCCTCGGCGCCGAGGGCCGAGCCGTGGGACTTGCCGGTGCCCTGCGCGTTGGGCGCGGGCCAGGCGATGATCGTGTGCAGGACGATGAGGCTGGGCCGGTCGGTCACCTCGTCGGCGGCGCGGACGGCGGCGTAGAGCTCGGGGACGTCCTCGACGTACTCGGTGCCCCCGTTGGTCCAGTCGACGTGCTGGACGTGCCAGCCGTAGGCCTCGTAGCGCGCGCCGACGTCCTCGGTGAACGCGACGTCGGTGTCGCCCTCGATCGAGATCTGGTTGGCGTCGTAGATCAGCGTGAGGTTGCCGAGCTGCTGGGTCCCGGCGATCGAGGACGCCTCGGCGCTGACGCCCTCCTGCAGGTCGCCGTCGGAGCACAGGGCGTAGACGTGATGGGTGAACGGCGAGTCGTCCTCGGCCGTGTCGGGGTCGAGCAGACCACGCTCGCGGCGGGCCGCCATGGCCATGCCGACGGCGTTGGCGACGCCCTGGCCGAGCGGGCCCGTGGTCGTCTCCACGCCGGCCGTGTGGCCGTACTCGGGGTGGCCGGGCGTCTTGCTGCCCCAGGTGCGCAGCGACCGCAGGTCCTCGATCTCGAGGCCCCACCCGCCGAGGAACAGCTGGGTGTAGAGGGTGATCGAGCTGTGCCCGCAGGACAGCACGAACCGGTCGCGCCCGGTCCAGTGCGGGTCGGCGGGGTTGTGCCGCATCACCTTCTGGAAGAGCAGGTACGCCGCCGGCGCGAGGCTCATGGCCGTGCCGGGGTGGCCGTTGCCGACCTTCTGGACCGCATCCATCGCCAGGACCCGGGCGGTGTCGACGGCACGCCGGTCGATGTCGTCCCACTCGAGGGTGGCGGGCAGGGCGGACTTCTTGGTCAACGCAGTTCCTCTCGGTGGAGTGCAACCGGGGTGCAGTCAGGATCACAGCCCAGCAGGGGTGGCCTCGACTACGACCCTATCGTCGTGGCCGAGTAGACTCGACCGTGCCCGAGGGTCGTCCCGGACGCCGGAAACAGCTGGCCGTTCATCCTTCGGTTCCCCTGCTCCCCGCGTCCCATCCGCCCCTGTCGTACCGAGGTCTCCACCGTGTCCCATGCCGGCCCGAACGCAGCCGCGTCCGCCCGGCCGACGACCGGTGACGAGGGCGCCACGACCGGGCTGACCGGAGCGACCGAGGCCCCGAAGTCGTGGCGCGACGTGGTCGCCGCCTACGTCGGGCTGACGAAGCCGCGCGTGATCGAGCTCCTCCTCCTGACGACGGTGCCGGTGATGTTCTTCGCCGAGCGCGGCATCCCGCCGCTGGGACTGGTGGTCGCGACCGTCGTCGGCGGTGCGCTGTCCGCAGGCTCCGCGTCGGCCTACAACTGCGTCTACGACCGCGACATCGACGAACAGATGCGGCGCACGCGACGCCGAGCGCTGCCGCGACACATCGTCTCGCCGGTCTCCGCGCTGGTCTTCGCGACGGTGCTGGCGGTGCTGTCGACGGTGGTCCTGGGGGTGTGGGTCAACTGGCTCTCGGCCGCGCTGTCGGTGCTGGCCAACGCGTTCTACGTCGTCGTCTACACCATGCTGCTCAAGCGCCGGACCACGCAGAACATCGTCTGGGGCGGCCTGGCCGGCTGCTTCCCGGCCCTGATCGGCTGGACCGCGGTGACCGGTGAGCTGGCCTGGACGCCCGTCGTGCTGTTCCTCGTCGTCTTCTTCTGGACCCCGCCGCACACCTGGGCGCTCGCACTGCGCTACCGCGAGGACTACCGCAACGTCGACGTGCCGATGCTGCCCGTGGTCAAGCCGGCTGCCGAGGTCGCCCGCCAGGTCGTCGTCTACAGCTGGGTGATGGTGGCCACCTCGCTCCTGCTGTGGCCGGTCGCCGGGACGAGCCTCGTCTACCCCGTCGCCGCCGCCGTGCTGGGCGCCGTCTTCCTCGTCGAGGCGCACCGGATGCGGAAGCGGGCCAAGGCGTCGGAGGCCCTCGCCGACATCAACCCGATGCGGCTCTTCCACGCCTCCAACCTCTACCTGTCGCTGCTGTTCGTAGCCGTGGCGCTGGATCCCCTGCTCGGGCGTTAGCGCGCCCTACGACGGGCTGATGCCCGTGGCCGGTGCCGTCTGGACGACGCCGTCGGCGCGAGCCTCGTCCGCGCCCCGGTGGGGGAGGACGGCGAGCGCGATCCGCGCCAGCCCGGCGGCGAGCAGGCCGGCGCCGAGCATGTGCAGGGCGACGAGGGCGACCGGGAGGTCGAGCCAGTACTGCACCCAGCCGAGGACGCCCTGCAGCACCTCGATGAGCAGCACCAGCCCCGTCATCCGGGCGAGCCAGTGGTGTCCGCCGCGCAGCGCCACCACCAGCAGTGCGACGGTCAGCGCCACCAGGAGGTAGACCGACGCGGCATGGACCTGCGACACCGTCGCCGGGTCCAGGCCGTTGCGCGGTGACTCGGTGTCCCCGGCGTGCGGCCCCGCGCCGGTCACGACCGTGCCGAGGTAGAGGACGACCCAGCCGGACACGAACGTCGCCCAGGCGAGAGCGCGCGGCAGCGCCGGCGCCAGCCCCCGTGTGGGGCTGCGCAGCTCGTCGACCAGGGCGACGCAGAGCATGATCAGCGCCATCGACAGCAGGAAGTGGCCGGAGACGACCCACGGGTTGAGGTCGGTCAGCACCGTGATCCCGCCGAGCACCGCCTGCAGCGGGATCCCGAGACCGATCACGAAGGCCAGCCGGGTCGCGCGGCGGTGGCGAGCCCCCAAGGCGGCGAGGAAGCACAGCACGGCGATGGCGGCCAGGGCGAAGGTCAGCAGGCGGTTGCCGAACTCGATGGCGCCGTGCAGCCCCAGCTCGCCGTGGGCGACGTACGACGCGTCGGTGCACCGCGGCCACGTCGGGCAGCCGAGGCCCGAGCCGGTGAGTCGCACGGCCGCGCCGGTGACGACGATGCCGATGTTGGCGACCAGGTTGGCCACGGCGAGCACCCAGAGGTACGGCGCGAGGCGGTCGAGCACGGTGCGTCCCATCATTCCCACCTGAAGGTCCGGGCCGTGAGCGTCGAGCCGGCCACCGTCCAGGCGGCGAGCACGAGCAACGATCGGCCGTCGATCTCGGCGTGCACGAGCGCGGCGCGCATCGCCTCGCCGAGGGCGCCGGACGGCAGCCACTGGATCAGCCCACCGGCGGCGCCGTACGTGCTCGTCGGCAGCACGACCCCGCCTCCGGCGAGGAGGAGCAGGTAGACCAGGTTGGCGAGCGCGAGGGTCGCCTCGGCGCGCAGTGCGCCGGCGACGAGGAGGCCGAGCGACGCGAACGCGGAGGTGCCCAGGCCGACCGCGAGCACCACCCCGACCACGGTGCGGGGCGGGTCGGCCGTCGACGGCTGCCAGCCCACCGCGAGGGCGACGGCGCCCAGCACCACGAGCTGGAGCGCGACGACCGTGAGCAGCGCCAGGACCTTGCCCAGCAGCAGGCCGTGCCGCGGCAGCGGCGAGGAGCCCAGGAGCTTGATCACGCCGTAGCGCCGCTCGAACCCGGTGGCGATGGCGACCGAGGTGAAGGACGTCGACATCACCGCGAGCGCCAGCACGCCGGGGGTGAGGAGGTCGACGGGCGCGTGTCCCTCGAACGTGCTGCCGAGACGGCCGGCCGCGGCCACCCCGCCGACCAGCACGATCACCGGGATGACGATCGCGAGCAGCAGCTGCTCGCCGTTGCGCAGCAGCAGCCGCGCCTCCATGCGGGCCTGCGCGCGCACCATCCGGCCGAGGCCGGCGCCGCCGGGGGCGGGGGTGAAGGTGCCGGCCGGGCCGCCGCCGACGGCAGCCGCCTCCGCGGGCGGGGTGGTCACGGGGCCAGCTCCCGTCCGGTGAGCTCCAGGAAGACGTCCTCGAGGGTGCGCTGGCCCAGCGTGAGCGTCTGCGGCAGCACGGCGTGCTCCTCGCACCATCGGGAGACGCGGCCGAGGGTGGTGGCGTCGGCCGGTCCGTGGATCAGCATGCTCACCTCGTCGAGCTGGCGCACCTCCGTGCCGGGGCCCAGCTCGGCGCGCAGCGACTCTGGCGCGCCTTCGGGGAACGGCCGGTTGACGACCAGCCGGATGGTGGCCGACCGGCCGCCCCGGGTCAGCTCCGCGGGCGTGCCGGAGGCGATCAGCCTGCCGTGGTCGATGATGTGGATGCAGTCGGCGAGGTGCTCGGCCTCCTCCATGTGGTGCGTGGTGAGCACGACCGTGACACCGTCGGTGCGCACCTCCTCGAGCATCGCCCACGTCGTGCGCCGTGCCTGGGGGTCCATGCCGGCGGTGGGCTCGTCGACGAACACCAGCTCGGGACGTCCCACGAGCGCGATCGCGAGACCGAGACGCTGCTTCTGCCCGCCCGAGAGCCGGCGGTAGGGCGTCCGGCCGCACTCTCCCAGCCCCAGCCGCTCGACCAGCATGGTCGTGTCCAGCGGGTGGGCGTGGAGCGAGGCCATGTGCTCCAGCATCTCCACGGCGCGTACGCCGCCCCAGGCGCCGCCGTTCTGCAGCATGACGCCGATCCGTGGGAGCAGCTGACCGCGGTCGCGCTGCGGGTCGAGGCCGAGCACGCGGACCGTGCCCCGCCGCGGCACCCGGTAGCCCTCGCAGGTCTCGAGCGTCGTGGTCTTGCCCGCGCCGTTGGGTCCGAGCACGGCGGTGATCGACCCCCGCGCCACCTCGAGCGACAACCCGTCGACCGCCACCTTGTCGCCGTACGTCATCACCAGGCCGTCGATCTCGACGGCGGGGGAGGCGGGTGGCACGCCCTGATTCTAGGTCCGCCATATCCAGAGGCGATTGTCGGTCCCCGTGGCTAGCGTGGGTGCCATGACCCGCACGCATGCGATCGAGGCCGAGCGCCTGGTCAAGCGCTTCGGCGACACGCTGGCCGTGGACGACGTCTCGTTCGTGGTCCCGGAGGGCTCGGTGCTGGGCCTCCTGGGCCCCAACGGCGCCGGCAAGACGACCACGGTCCGGATGATGACCACCCTCACCCGCCCCACCTCCGGCACGGCCCGGGTCGCCGGTCACGACGTGCTGACCGAGCCCGACGCGGTGCGCCGCAGCATGGGCCTCACCGGGCAGGCGGCCACGGTCGACGAGCTGCTCACGGGCCGCGAGAACCTCCGCCTCATCGGGCAGCTCTACGGCCTCGACAAGTCCTACATCGCGCGCGCCAGCGACGACCTGCTGGAGCGGTTCTCCCTGACGGACGCGGGGGACCGCACCGCCAAGACCTACTCCGGCGGGATGCGGCGTCGGCTCGACCTCGCCGTCAGCCTGATCGCGACCCCGCCCGTGCTCTTCCTCGACGAGCCGACCACGGGGCTCGACCCCCGGTCCCGCGTCGAGCTGTGGGAGGTGCTGCGTGAGCTGGTCGCCGACGGCACGACCCTGCTGCTGACGACGCAATACCTCGAGGAGGCCGACCAGCTGGCCGACAACATCGTGGTCATCGACCGCGGGACCGTCATCGCGGAGGGCACGCCGTTGCAGCTCAAGGACCAGTCGGGCGCCGCGTCGCTCGTGGTGACCGTCTCCCGGGCCGACGACCTCGAGCTCGCCGAGCAGATGCTGCGCGACCACGTGGCCGAGGTGCACGCCGATCGCGGCGCCCGGCAGCTCACCGCTCCCGCCGAGGGAGTCGCCCACATGACCCGCATCGCAGGGATCTTCGCCGAGAGTCGGATCGAGCTCGACGACATCGGGCTCAAGCGTCCGAGCCTCGACGACGTCTTCCTGCACCTGACCGGTCACCGCGCCGAGGACGCCGCGGCCGACGAGCAGATCGAGGAGGCATCGTGAACGACCAGATCGGCACCACCATCCGGGCCGGCCGGATCAGCAGCCCCGACGTCCGGCAGACGGGCCTGCTGGGCCAGTCGTTCGCCATCGCCCGCCGCAACTTCATCCACATCAAGCGGATGCCCGAGATGCTGCTCGACGTCACCATCCAGCCGGTGATGTTCGTGCTGCTGTTCGCCTTCGTCTTCGGCAGCTCGATCGACATCCCGATCGAGGGGGGCTACAAGGCGTTCCTGATGGCGGGGATCATGGCGCAGACCGTCGCCTTCTCGTCGTTCATCGTGGCCGTCGGCCTGACGGCCGACCTCGAGAAGGGGATCGTCGACCGCATGCGGTCGCTCCCCATCAACCCCGCCGCGGTCCTCGTCGGACGCTCGTTCTCCAGCGTGGCGCACTCCTCGATCGGGCTGGTGGTGATGTCGCTGACGGGCCTCACGATCGGCTGGGGCATCCACACCGACGTCTTCCGGGCTGCGCTCGGCTACCTGCTCCTCGTGGGCTGGGCCTTCGCGATGATCTGGGTCGGCATCTGGGTCGGCTCCGCCATGCGCTCGGTCGAGGCCGTCAACGGCGTCATGTTCGCCACGATGTTCCCGATCACCTTCCTCGCCAACACGTTCGCGCCGACCGACTCGATGCCCGACTGGCTGCGCACGGTCGCCGAGTGGAACCCGATCTCGTCCCTCACCCAGGCCGTGCGAGTGCTGTGGGGCAACGACATGCCCCTGCACGCCGACGCGGAGCTGCCTCTGCGATACCCCGTGGCGTTCACCATCGGCTGGATCATCGTCATCACCGCCGTCGTGGCGCCGCTCGCCATCCGCACGTTCCGGCGCCGCACCGCGGACTGAGCGGGCTCCGCCGAGCGGGACCGAAGGGGGTGCGCCAGGTCACTTAGGCGACCCTTGCTTGATCCCCGGGAAGCAATAACGACACACTGTCGTTGTGGAATTCGTGAGGACGTCGACGGCACAGCGTGAGGGCGATGCGCCCACCCGCGACCGGGTGGCCCGCACGATCCTCGAGAACGGTCCGTCGACCGCGGCCGACTTGGCCCTCCGACTCGACCTCACCCCCGCTGCCGTACGCCGTCACCTCGACCACCTCGCCGACGAGGGGGTCGTGGAGTCGCGCGAGCAGAAGGTCTACGGCACCCGCGGACGCGGTCGACCCGCGAAGGTCTTCGCCCTCACCGAGGCCGGGCGTGACAGCTTCGACCAGCAGTACGACGACCTTGCCGTGCAGGCGATGCGGTTCCTGGCCGAGACGCAGGGCGAGGACGCCGTGGTCGAGTTCGCCCGGCGCCGGGTGGCGTTCGTCGAGCGCGACTACGCCGCCGTCGTGGCGGCCGACCCCGACCTGACGCCGGCCGACGCGCTGGCGCGGGTCTTCACCCAGAACGGCTACGCCGCATCGGTGCGCGAGCTTCCGGTCGTGGGGGAGCAGCTGTGCCAGCAGCACTGCCCTGTCTCCCACGTCGCCCACGAGTTCCCGCAGCTCTGCGAGGCCGAGACCGAGGCGATCGCCTCCGTGCTCGGCACCCACGTCCAGCGGTTGGCGACCATCGCCCACGGTGACGGCGTGTGCACCACGTGCATCCCCCAGACCCTCAAGACGGACCCGAAGACGGCCCCGGCAAAGGAGCAGGCATGACCCAGAACCTGAGCATCGAAGACCTCAACCCCGAGCTCAAGGGCATCGGTCGCTACGAGTTCGGCTGGGCCGACAAGGACGACGCCGGCGCCGCCGCGACGCGCGGCCTCAACGAGGAGGTCGTCCGCGACATCTCCTCGAAGAAGTCGGAGCCGCAGTGGATGCTCGACCTGCGCCTCAAGGGCCTCAAGCTCTTCCACCGCAAGCCGATGCCGACGTGGGGCTCAGACCTCTCGACCATCGACTTCGACAACATCAAGTACTTCGTGCGCTCCTCGGAGAAGCAGGCCACCTCGTGGGACGACCTGCCCGAGGACATCAAGAACACCTACGACAAGCTCGGCATCCCGGAGGCGGAGAAGCAGCGCCTGGTCGCCGGTGTCGCCGCCCAGTACGAGTCCGAGGTCGTCTACCACTCCATCCGTGAGGACCTCGAGGAGAAGGGTGTCGTCTTCGTCGACACCGACACCGCGCTGAAGGAGCACGAGGAGCTCTTCAAGGAGTACTTCGGCACCGTCATCCC
>DASTPB010000143.1:0-3082 GCA_035762385.1 Nocardioides sp.
GACATCGCCGCGAGGCTACACGCCCCTCGCGTCACCCGAACGGGATGCGCCCCCGCAGCGACTCCGGGTCGGAGACCGGCGACCCGGAGGTCTCCTCGATCAGCTCGCGCGCCTTGTCGACGCTGTCCCAGACGTTCCACAGCAGCACGCCGCGGACCTGGCCCGACTTCAGGTAGTAGACGACGCCGGTGCCGACCTCGCCGTCCTTCCAGTCCTCGACCATGTCGAGGCGGCTGCTGGTCTCGCCGACCGCCTCGTAGCCGTAGTCGAGGATGTCGGACCAGAAGAACGGCGTGTAGTCGTAGGGCTCGTCGGCGCCGGCCATCACCTTGCCGGCGTGCTCGCCGGACTTCTCGGCGTGGTCGACGTGCTCGACGCGGCGGCGGCCGAGGAGGGCGTCGGGGTAGGACGCGACGTCGCCCGCGGCGTACACGTCCGGGTCGCTGGTGCGCAGGTGGTCGTCCACGACGACGCCGTTGTCGACGTCGAGGCCGGCGGCCTCGGCCAGTCCGGTGCGGGGCAGGACGCCGACGCCGATGACGGCCGCGTCGGCCATGATGGAGGTGCCGTCCTCGAGGCGGATCCGGACGCCGCCGTCGTCCTCCGCGCCGCCCTCCACCGAGCCGTGCACGACGGTCACGCCGCGGTCGGCGAAGGCCTTGGTGAGCGTGGCGGCCAGCTCGCGCGGGAACATCTGCTCCTGCACGTCCTCGAGGTCGAGCACGAGCGTCACCTGGACGCCGTTCTGCACGAGGGCGGAGGTGATCTCCGAGCCGATGTAGCCGCCGCCGATGACCGCGACGTGGCTGCCCTCGGTCGCGACGGCCCGCAGGCGCTGGTAGTCGGCGGCGGTGCGGTAGTACATGACCCGCGGCCCGGGGTCGACGGAGAGCACGCGCGGCTCGGCGCCGGTGGCCAGCAGCAGCTTGCCGTAGCCGACGGTGGTGCCGTCGGCGAGGCGTACGACGTGGGCGCCGGGGTCGATCTCGGTCACCGTCGTGTCGGTGACCAGGTCGACGGCGTCGTCGCCGTCGAGGTCGCCGGCGAGCGAGGAGCCCTCGAGGGTCTCGTCGTCCTTGAGCCAGAGGTCCTTGGTGAGGACGGGCCGGTAGACCGGCTTGTCGGGCTCGGAGCCGAGGACGGCGATGCGACCGCTGCCGTCCTGCGAACGGATGCCCTTCACGGCGCTCGCCGCAGCGACCCCCGCACCGACGATGACGTAGTCATAGGACTGCTCGACGTTGCTCATGGCGCCATCGTGGCCGGTGGGTGCGTGCCTTTCAACGGGCGCGGGCACCAACGGGTGGGTCAGACCCGCCGCAGCACCGCGGTCACGACGCCGAGGATCGTGGCGTTGTCGCCCGGGATCGGGTCGTAGGCGTCGTTGTGGGGGAGCAGCCACACGTGGCCGTCCTTGCGCTGGAACGTCTTGACCGTCGCCTCGCCCTCGATCATCGCCGCGACGATCTGGCCGTTGGTGGCGGTCTGCTCCTGGCGGATGACGACGTAGTCGCCGTTGCAGATCGCCGCGTCGACCATCGAGTCACCGGAGACCTCGAGCAGGAAGAGGGTGCCGTCGCCGACGAGCTGCTTGGGCAGCGGGAACACGTCGGTGACCTGCTCCTCGGCGAGGATCGGACCACCGGCGGCGATGCGGCCGACGACCGGGACGTTGGTGGCGACCGGGTTGGCGTCACCGATGCCGGTCTCGTCGAAGGTGCTCTCGTCGGCGCTCGACATGCTGCGCCGCGCGGCCATCACCTCGGGCAGGAACACCTCGAGGGCGCGGGGACGGTTGGGGTCGCGCTTGAGGAACCCCTTGCCCTCGAGCACCCGCAGCTGGTGGGCGACGCTCGACGACGACGTGAGGCCGACGGCCTGCCCGATCTCGCGCATCGAGGGCGGGTAGCCCTTGGTCTCGATCGAGTCCTTGATCGTGGCGAGCACCCGCTGCTGGCGCGGGGTCAGGCCGGTGGCGTCGGGGGGACCGTCGGGCATCTCGATGACGTTCTTGTCGTCCTGCTTGGCCATGCGTCCTCCACTGCGTCGGCCCCTCCGTCCGCGGCTGGACGGGGAGCATCCGGTGGACCCACCGTAGTCCTCCCGGAACCGCGGGATCAAACACCTGTTCGAAGCCGCGTGTCGCTACTGTCCGGGCATGACGACTGTCCAGACCTCGTGTGTCGTGACCGGTGGTGCCCGCGGGATCGGGCGCGGCATCGCCGAGCTGATGGTGGCCCGCGGCCACCACGTCGTGATCGGCGACGTCGACGGGTGGGCGGCGGCCGCGACGGCCGCGGAGATCGGCGCGGTCGCCGGCCTCGCCCAGGACGTACGCGATCCGGACTCGCACCGCCTCGTCGCCGAGGAGGCAGCACGGCACGGGCGGCTGGCGGCCTGGTTCAACAACGCCGGCGTCGGTGACGACGGCGCGCTGGTCGACCTGTCGGAGGAGCAGGTGCGGCGGTTGGTCGAGGTCAACCTGCTCGGTACGACGTGGGGCACCCGCGCGGCGCTCGCCGCGTTCGGCACCGCGGGCGGCGACGTCGTCAACATCGCGTCGCTGTCCGGGCTCGGGCCGGTGCCGGGCTACAGCATGTACGCCGCGACGAAGGCCGCCGTGGTGTCGCTGTCGGCGGCCGTCAACGCCGAGGCTCCGCGCGGCGTGCGGGTGCACGCGCTGTGCCCGGACGGGGTCGACACCGCGATGCTCGCCGCCCAGGACCCCGACGGGCTCGGGTCGCAGCTGACGTGGTCGGGCGGGCCGATCCTGTCGGTCTCGGCAGTGGCGGAGGCAGCGGTCGCGCTCGTCGGGTCGCGCCGCGTGGTGCGGACGGTGCCGGCCTGGCGCGGCGGAGTCGTGCGAGGTGCGGCGCTCGCCCCGGGCACGCTCCAGCACGCGGCCCGGCTCTTCGCGGCCCAGGGGCGACGGGCGATGGGCCGGTCGTCAGGGGACTGACACGCAGGTCAGGGCAGCCGCACCTGGCCGTGCCTCATCTTCCAGAGGAAGTACTTCTCGAAGCCCAGCTTCATGGCATGCGACTGCGGGCCGGGGATCAGCACTCCGTGCTTGCGCGGCGGC
>DASTPB010000144.1:0-17023 GCA_035762385.1 Nocardioides sp.
CGGATGGTGCGCGACCTGCACCTCGCAGGCGTCTCGGTCACGGGGGCCAACGTGGCCGACCGCGACCAGGTGCTGGCGATGACCTCGGCGATCACCGAGGCCGCGAGCGCCGACGGCCGCGACCACCCACCGGTGATCGGCGTCGACCAGGAGGGCGGCTACGTCTCCCACCTGCGCGGCATCGCCACCGACTTCCCTCACTTCCAGACAGCCGGGCTCGCGGTGGCGGCCGATGCCCGCTCCGGCCGACGGGTGACCCGCGCGGCGGCCCTCGCCACGGGGCTCGAGCTGCGTGACCTCGGGTTCACCTGGGTCTTCGCCCCGGTCGCCGACGTCACGATCGGCGCCGCCGACCCGACCATCGGCGCGCGATCACCCTCGCAGGACCCGCGCCTGGCGGCGCAGGCCGTCGGGGCCGCGATCAAGGGGTACGACGACGCAGGCGTCGTGTCCACGGTCAAGCACTTCCCGGGGCACGGGGGCGCGACCAGCGACAGCCACGACACCCTCCCGGTGCTCGACGCGACCCTGGCCGAGCTCTCAGCGCACGACCTGCCGCCCTTCGAGTCCGCCATCCGCCACCAGGCGCCGGCGGTGATGCTGAGCCACCTCGACCTCACCGACATCGCCCCCGGCGTGCCGGCGAGCATGGCGCCCGAGGTCTACGACCTGCTGCGCGACGACCTAGGTTTCGAGGGCGTCACCATCACCGACTCGCTCGGCATGGGCGCCGTCGGCGGCCGGCCCACCCCGGCCCTGCAGGCGTTGCAGGCCGGTGCCGACCTGCTCCTCATGCCGGTCGACACCGCGACCACGCACCAGATCATCGCCGACGCGATCGACTCCGGCCTCGTCTCCCGGACCCGCGTCGAGGAGGCCGCCGCCCGGGTGGTGGCGGTCCAGCTGTGGCAGGCGCGGGTGGCAGCACGACGGCCCGTCCCCGCCGACGTGGTCGAGCGGGCACGGGCCGCGAGCGCGGACCTGGAGTCCGCGGCGTACTGAGGCTCAGGCAGGGCGCAGCCAGGCGCGTGCCGTCAGGCCGCGGCGCGGCCTGAGGGTGCGTGCATGGCAAGGCGGAGGAGCGAAGGCGGCCTTGGAGCGGAGCGGGCCGTCGAGCGACGAGAACGCAGCCAGGTGCGTGCCGTCAGGCCGCGAGGTCGGGGTCGCCGGCGCGACGGAGCTTTTGCAGCGCCTCGCGCTCGAGCTGGCGGACCCGCTCGGCGGAGATGCCGTGCCGGGCGCCGATGTCGGCGAGCTTGTGCTGGCGCCCGTCCGCCAGGCCGTAGCGGGCACGGACGATGTCGGCAGACCGCTCGTCGAGGATCCCGACGAGGTCCTCGAGCCGCTGGCGGGCCTCCGCGTCGAGGACGTTGAGGTCCGGCCCGGGCGCGGTCTCCTGCGCCATCAGGTCACCCAGCGACGTGTCGCCGTCCTCGTCCACGGGCGTGTCCAGCGAGACGTGGTCGCGGCCCCAGCTCATCAGGTCGAGGACCCGGTCGAGCTCCATGCCGAGCTCGGTGGCGATCTCCTGCGGCTCCGGGTCGCGGCCGAGCTGGCGCTCGAGCGTGCGTCGGGCGCTGCCGACCTGGTTGAGCTCCTCGACCACGTGCACGGGAAGGCGGACGACCCGGGCCTGCTGCGCGATGCCGCGCGTGATGGCCTGGCGTACCCACCAGGTGGCGTAGGTCGAGAACTTGTAGCCCTTGGTGTAGTCGAACTTCTCGACCGCGCGGATGAGGCCGGTGTTGCCCTCCTGGATCAGGTCGAGCATGGGCATCTGCGAACGGCCGTACTTGCGGGCGATGGAGACCACCAGACGGAGGTTGGCCTCGATGAAGCGGTCGACGGCGAGCCGGCCCTGCTCGGCCAGCCACTCGAGCTCGGCCTCGTTGGCGCTCATCGGCGCGCCGCCCTTGCGGCGCCCGACGCGGCCGGTGTCGAGGAGGTGCTGGGCAAGCAGGCCCGCCTCGATGGTCTTGGACAGCTCGACCTCGGTCTCGGCGTCGAGCAGCGGGGTGCGAGCGATCTCGTCGAGGTAGAGGCCGACGCTGTCGCGCCCCTCGATCTCACGAGTGGTGGTGGTGCGCTTGGGCTGTGCGGTGCTCATCTCGTCCTCCTGCTCTCGTGCGACCACCCCGTGTCGCACATCTGTTCCAACGCCGGTCTCCGCCGCGGGATTCCCCGCTCCGGAGGTGGTGCCTTCACCTGCCTTGACGAGCCAGTACCCACCGGAGTTGCACGATCCACCAACTCTCAGGGACTTCTCAGGGGTCACCCGGGGAGACTGGGTCCATGCAGCCCACGACCGACCCGCGCCGGGTCGACCTCAACGCCGACCTGGGGGAGGAGGTCACCGACGACGAGGGGCTCCTCGCCGTCGTGACCAGTGCCAACGTGGCCTGCGGGTTCCACGCCGGGACGGTGGGGACGATGCAGGCCGTCTGCGCGGGTGCCGTACGCCGCGGGGTGACGCTCGGCGCCCAGGTGTCGTACGACGACCGCGCCAGCTTCGGCCGGGTCGAGCTCGACGTCCGGCCCGACGTGCTGCGCGAGCAGGTGGCCGAGCAGGTCGGCCTCCTGAGTGGCATTGCCGCCACCGAGGGCGGGGCGGTGGCCTACCTCAAGCCGCACGGTGCGCTCTACCACCGGGTCGCCCGGGACGGGGAACAGGCCGCAGCCGTGCTGGACGGCTCCGGCGAGCTGCCCGTGATGGGGATGCCCGGTTCGGTCCTGCTGTCGTTGGCCGGGGCCCGGGGCCGCGGATCGCGGCTCGAGGGGTTCCCCGACCGCGGCTACGGCGCCGACGGACGGCTGCTGCCACGCGACCAGCCCGGCGCCCTGGTCACCGATCCCGACCTGGTGGCGTCCCGTGCGGTCGAGCTGGCTGCGGGTGTCGACTCGGTGTGCGTGCACGGCGACTCGCCGGGAGCGGTGCGGACGGCGATCGCCGTGCGTCACGCGCTCGAGGCGGCCGGCCTGACCGTCGCCACCTGCTGGTCCTCCACAGCATGAGCGCCCGGCTGTGGAGAGCGACCGTGGTGCTGTGGAGCAGCCGTCGACTTCTGTGGGCAACCCTGTGGGACCACGGATTTGTGCGGCAGAGCCCTTGCAGCGGGTCGTCCGGACGACGTAGAACTCTCCTACCGATCCCGCTCGGCGGGGTCGGGGATCGGATCGGACGAACAGCTCCAGACGGCGACGTGCTCGCTGCGCAGGCCCGGTGGCGGGGACTGTGGGGGCCGGGAGGCCGGTCCGGTGGATCGGACGTCACCATCCCGATCGCATCGAGGGCTCCTGATGCTCATACCATCGGGAGCCCCTCACCTGTGTGCGCCCACGAGGCTGCCAAACCTGCGTGCGCCGCGGCAACTCCTCGCCGGTGTTCAATGACGGACGTGGAGGTCGTCGAGGTGGGGGAGCGGGCCTGCCTCGTCGAGGTCGGGGACGCCGTCACGGCAGCGTCGCTCGCATCCTGGCTGCGCGTCTCGGGTCTCCCGGCCGAGGAGGTCGTGCCCGCCGCCCGTTCCGTCCTGGTCGACGGGGTCGACCCCGGCGCGGTGCGCGAGCTGCTCCCACGGTGGACGGCGCACGGCGCGCCACCGCCGGGCCCGCTCGTGCGGGTGGAGGTCCGCTACACCGGTCCGGACCTCGCCCGGGTCGCCGACCACTGGGGATGCACGACCGAGGAGGTCGTCGACCTCCACACCTCGCTGGAGTTCACCTCCACGTTCTGCGGCTTCGCCCCCGGGTTCGCCTACCTCGCTGGACTTCCCGCCGATCGCGCGGTCCCACGGCTCGAGTCTCCGCGCTCCCGGGTGGCGCCGGGCTCCGTCGGGCTCGCGGACACGTGGTGCGGCGTCTACCCGACTGCCTCGCCCGGCGGCTGGCTGCTGATCGGCACCACCGACGCCGACCTGTGGGACGTCGGTCGCGCCGAGCCGGCGCTGCTGGCCCCGGGCACCCGGGTGCGGTTCGGGGCTCGGTCGTGACGTCCGAGGGCCGCGCCGTCGAGGTCGTCGACCCGGGACCGCTCTCCACGCTCCAGGACCGCGGCCGGCGGGGCTGGGCCCACGTCGGGGTACCCCGGGCGGGCGCCCTGGACCGGGCTGCCGCAGCGCTGGCTCGCCGACTGGTCGGCGGCCGACCGGACGACGCCGTCATCGAGACGACCATGGGCGGGGTCGTGCTGCGACCGCTCCGCGCGGTGACCCTCGCCGTGACCGGCGCGACCTGTGCCGTGCAGGTCGGAGGACGCGCCGTCGCCCACGGCGCGCCGGTCACGGTGCCTGCCGGCGCGCGGGTGACGGTGGGCCCGGCCGAGACCGGGGTGCGCTCGTACGTCGCCTTCGCCGGCGGGATCCTGGTCGCGCCGGTGCTGGGGTCGCGCTCGACCGACACCCTCGCGTGGGTCGGCCCACCGCGGCTCGCTCCGGGCGACCTGCTCCCGCTCGGCACGGCCGGCTCGCTCCCCGAGCCGCCGGCAGCGGTCGTCGTACGCCCTCGCGACCCCGTGCTCCGCCTGCGTCGCGGTCCGCGCGCGGACTGGCTCGACCCTGCCGGCTGGTCGCGGCTCGACGGGGCGTCGTACGCCGTCGCCGCCGACAGCGACCGCATCGGCCTGCGCCTCGACGGCCCGCGCGTCGCGCGCAGGGGCGGCGAGCTGCCCAGCGAGGGGATCGTGCTCGGTGCGGTGCAGCTGCCACCGTCGGGGCAGCCCGTGGTGTTCCTGGCCGACCACCCCACGACGGGCGGCTACCCGGTCGTGGCGGTGGTCGAGGACGACGACCTGGACGTCTGCGCCCAGCTGCGGCCGGGCGACGAGGTGGTGCTGCGACTGCTCTGAGGCTGCAGCTCACTCCTCGGGCGGGGGTTCGAGGCGGCGCAGCGCAGGGTCGTCGGCGCGGAAGCTCCGCACCGGCCCCGGCGGGGTGTCGGCGGTCTCGAAGCGCACGGTCACCACCCCGGAGCCGGCGCCCCACACCCACCCCGCGCCCATCTCGTCGTGCACCACGTCGGCTCCCGGTGGCCAGGACCGCCGCGGCGGCTCGGGGAGCACGACGTCGACCTCCTCGTCCTCGGCGGTGTCGCCGAAGAGGTCCTCCTGCACCCAGTCGGCCAGACCGGACACGCCGACCCCCAGGAGACGTACGCCGCCGGTGGTGTCGAGGTCGCCGAGCAGCGAGCGCGCGATGCGGGCGATGGTCGCGCCGTCGTCGGTCGGGCTGGTCAGGGTGCTCGACCGGCTGAGGGTGGTGAAGTCGTGGAGGCGCACCTTGATGGTGACCGTCCGACCGGAGATGCCGTTCCTGCGCATGCGGGTGCCCACCTCGCGTGCCTGCCGGGTCAGGAGTCCCTCCATCAGCCGGCGGTCGGTGAGGTCGCTGTCGTACGTCCCCTCGACGCTGATCGACTTGGCCTCCCGCTCGGCGACGACCGGTCGGGAGTCCTGCGCCCGGGCGAGCTGCCACAGCCCGTGGCCGTGCGCCTGCCCGAGCAGCCGCACCAGCTCGTCCTCGCTGACCGCCTCGAGCTCGGCGACGGTGTGGATGCCGGCGCGACGCAGGCGCTCGGCGGTGGCGGGGCCCACGCCCGGGATCACCGTGACCCTCATCGGCCGCAGCAGGTCGAGCTCCGTGCCGGGCGGGACGACGGTCATGCCGTCCGGCTTGTCGAGCTCGCTGGCCACCTTGGCGAGGAACTTGGAGGACGCGATGCCGACGGTCGCGGTCAGGCCGCCGGTCACCTCCTCCACGCGTCGACGCAGCTCGGCGCCGACCTCGGTCACGGTCGGCACCTCGAGGTCGGGGAGGCCGGCCGCCGCGAGGTCGACGAAGGCCTCGTCGAGCGAGAGCGGCTCGACGAGCGGCGACAGCTCGCGCAGGACCTGCATGACCCTGCGGCTGGTGTCGCGGTAGGCATGGAACCGGCCGCTGAGGAACGCCGCGTGCGGGCAGCGGGCGCGGGCCTCCCGGGTCGACATCGCCGACCCCACGCCGTACTTCCTGGCCTCGTAGGACGCGGTGGACACGACGCCACGCCCGCCGGTGCCGCCGACGATGACGGGCTTGCCGCGCAGCGACGGCTTGTCGCGCTGCTCGACCGCGGCGAAGAAGGCGTCCAGGTCGAGGTGCAGGACCGACGCGGTGCTGCGCATCAGCCGGTGCGACCGGGGAGGCGATGCGTCGTCACCGCGCCATCCTCGCGCATCTCCCGCCGCGGGGCGGCCTCCCCGAGCCGGTCGTGGGCCACGAAACGTCCACAGGCGGCGCCGACGTCCGCCCTTCCACAGGGGTTCCACCCACGGGCGGACGAGGGTCGGTGCGTCGGGGAAGCGTCATGCCCATGGAACCCCATGACCCCACTCCCGTCCCGGCCAGCCCGTCCACTCCGTCCACCCCCGGCCCCACCAGGCTGCAGGTCCGCACCCCCGGTGACATCGCCGCCTTCGTGCCGGTGGCCCTGGGGTTCGTGCCCCACCGGTCCGTCGTCGTCGTGAGCGTCGGCGCCACCGGGGGCGGCATGCACGCCCGCGTCGACCTGCCGCACGACCCCGACGACGTCGACGACGTGGTCGAGTCGCTGCTGCGCGCTGCTCGCCGCAACGACGTGCGCGACACGGTCGTGGTGGTCTACGACGACGACACCACGGTCGCCGACGAGGCCGCCTGGGCCGTGCGCGAGGAGTTCACGGCCGCCGGCATCGGGGTGCGCGAGGTGCTCCGCGTCCACGACGACCACTGGTACGCCGTGCTCCCGGGGGCGCCTCTGGCCGCCTACGGTGGCGTCCCGATCGTCCGGGCCGAGCATCCCTTCACCGCACAGGCGGTGTTCGAGGGGCGGGTCACCCACGCCAGCCGGGAAGCGCTGCGCGACACGGTCGCGCCCGACGAGGCGGCGGTGGCGCGGAGTCGGTCCCACCTGGCGGATGCGACGTCGCTCCCGGTCGGTGCGCTGTCGGCGCTGGTGCGCCGGCACGTGCGAGCCGGCACCACCTTCTTGCCCACGGAGCTGGCGGCGGTCGCGGAGACCGTCCGGACGGGGGAGCGGCGCGACGAGGCGTGGGCATGGCTCGGCCGGGCGGATGCGCGCAGCGCGGTCGCGCTCTGGTCGGACGCGGTGCGCCGGCTGCCCGACTCCCACGTCGCCGGCCCGGCGGCCGTCCTCGCCTTCGCGGCCTGGCTCTCCGGTGACGGCGCCCTGTCGTGGTGCGCGGTCGACCGGTGCCGGGACAGCGAGCCCGACCACTCGCTCGCCGGCCTGGTCGCCCAGCTGCTCGAGTCGGCGACCCCGCCCGACACGTGGGCGGTGCTGCAGCCCGTCATCGGGGTGAGCGGGGACCCGGCCGCGTGAGGCGCCGTGCCGCCAGACCAGCCCCTGCGGGCGGTTCCCGGCCTGCAGCCTCGTGACTAGGGTGCCGTCATGGGAGAAGAGGTCGACCAGCAGGAGTTCAGCCGAGCCGACCGGACGCGCCATCGCGAGAAGGTCCGCCGCAACCTCGACGTCTTCGCGCGCATGCTCCGCGAGGCGGCCTTCGACACCGACGACCCGATGACCGGGCTCGAGATGGAGCTCAACCTCATCGACGAGGCGGGCGACCCCGCCCTGAAGAACGCCGAGGTCCTCGAGGCCATCGCCGACCCCGACTTCCAGACCGAGCTGGGCCAGTTCAACATCGAGATCAACGTGGCACCGGCCAAGCTCCGCGAGGGCGGGCTGTCGAAGTTCGAGGAGAGCCTGCGCCGCTCGCTCAACGACGCGGAGGAGAAGGGCTCCCAGGTGGGCGCCCACCAGGTCATGATCGGGATCCTCCCGACGCTGGCGGAGGGGCACATGACGGTGTCGTCGCTCAGCTCCAACCCGCGCTACAAGCTGCTGTCCGAGCAGATCCTCGCTGCGCGGGGGGAGGACATCACCATCAGCATCTCCGGCAGGGAGCGACTGACCACGACCGCGGACTCGATCGTCCCGGAGGCAGCCTGCACCAGCACGCAGTTCCACGTGCAGACCTCGCCCGACCAGTTCGCTGCCCACTGGAACGCCGCCCAGGCGATCGCCGGCGTGCAGCTGGCGGTGTCGGCGAACTCGCCCTACCTGCTCGGCAAGGAGCTGTGGCGCGAGACCCGCATCCCGCTGTTCGAGCAGGCCACCGACACCCGCAGCGAGGAGCTCAAGGCCCAGGGCGTCCGACCGCGGGTGTGGTTCGGCGAGCGGTGGATCACGTCGGTGTTCGACCTCTTCGAGGAGAACGTCCGCTACTTCCCGGCCCTCCTGCCGGTGACCGACGACGAGGACCCGCTCGAGGTGCTCGAGTCCGGCGGCACCCCGGCCCTCCACGAGCTCAAGCTCCACAACGGCACCATCTACCGCTGGAACCGTCCGGTCTACGACATCTCCCAGGGCATGCCCCACCTCCGCGTGGAGAACCGCCTGCTCGCCGCCGGACCGACCGTCGCCGACACCATCGCCAACGCGGCGCTCTGGTTCGGCCTGGTGCGCTACCTCGTCGAGAGCGAGCGCCCGCTCTGGTCGCAGATGTCGTTCTCCGCCGCTGAGGAGAACTTCCACGTCGCCGCCCAGATGGGCGTCGACGCCCAGGTCTACTGGCCGGGCCTCGGCCAGGTCCGTGCCACCGAGCTCGTGCTGCGGCGGCTGCTCCCCATGGCGCGCGCCGGGCTCGACTCGTGGGGTGTCCCGGCGGAGGAGAGCGACCGCTACCTCGGCATCATCGAGCAGCGGTGCCAGACCGAGGCCAGCGGCGCCGGGTGGTTCGTCGACCGCGTCCACGAGCGCGGGGGAGAAGACCGCTACGACGCCCTGCGGGCCACCCTCCTCGACTACCGCGAGCGCATGCACAGCAACGAGCCCGTCCACACCTGGGACTGACGGCCTTCTCCCGGCGGTGGCTGACCGACGTTCCGCGGGGTTCGGGAACGTGGATGGCGCACCGCTGCTCGGCTCATCCCCGCGCCGATGCCGGGCGTGGACGGAGCCGGCGCCACTCACGGCGTACGTCGCTCACGGGGTCGAACCACCCGCGGCGGGTCACGACGACCAGCCCGACCGGCATGCCGAGGGCCTGGGCGGCCCATGCCGCCGGTCCGACCCAGCGCAGGTCGTCGTCGTGCGGGCTGAGCTCACCGGGCCGCGTGAGCCAGAGCGCGGGGCGGGGGTCGAGCGACGCCGCGGCTCGCAGGAGCGCGACGACGATGTCGGCCCGCAGGCCCGCGTCGGTCACGGGCGGGTCGTCGACGTGGCGCACCGACCGCCCCGGCACGCCGGCGTACAGCGTCACCGGGAAGCGGCGACGGACCTCGTCCTCGACGAGGGCGAGGGCGGCCGCGCGCAGGACGGTGTGCGAGCGTCGGTCGACGGGTGCCTGGAGGGCGGCCGGGAGCACGGGATGGTGCGTGAGCGGTGGGGCCACCCGTCCAGACTGCCCCAGCCATCGCGCGCCGACCCGCCCCTCCACAGGCTCCCGAAGGCCTGTGGTTTCCGTTACGGTGCCAGCAGGCCTGCGGCGACGCGTCGTGGCCCCGAGAGGAGACACCATGGGCACTGTCGTCGTCGGATACGTCCCCAAGCCGGAGGGTGAGGCGGCCCTCGCGGCCGGCATCAACGAGGCCAAGCTGCGCGGGAGCAAGCTGGTCGTGGTGAACTCCCACCGAGGAGGGCAGGACTTCGACGGTCCCGCTGCCAAGTCCGCCGAGGACGAGCTGACCGGCATCCAGAAGCGTCTCGAGGAGGCCGGCGTCGAGCACGACGTCCGCCAGCTCGTCCGCGGCTTCGAGCCGGCCGAGGACCTCATCAGCATCGCCGAGGCCAACGGCGCAGAGCTGCTCGTCATCGGCCTGCGGCGCCGCTCGCCCGTCGGCAAGCTCATCCTGGGCAGCAACGCCCAGCGCGTGCTCCTCGACGCCCCGTGCCCGGTCCTGGCGGTCAAGGCGACGTAGCCGCGAGCCCCCGGCCTCGACCCCGTCAGCGGTGCGCTTCGCGCCACTCGCGCCAGCGGCGGTCGAGCCCGAACGCGTCTTCCTGCACGAAGCGGAAGTAGTCGCGCGTCTCCTCGACACGCTCGCGACCGGGGGAGCCTTCCGGGAGGAGGTCGACCGCCTCCTGGACGGACTCGATGATGACGTCGAGGACCGGCCGCCGCGCGGCCTGGATGGTGCCCCAGATGTCCCCGTCACGGACCCGGAAGAGGTCACCCCGGCCGGCCGGGTTGCGCTCGCGCACGATGAGGTGCGTGTCGGACAGGTACCTGACCGCACCCGAGATGGCGGCCGGGGACACGTCGAGACCGCGCGCGAGGTCGGCCGCGGTGTAGGCGGACTCGTCGTCGGCGAGGATGAACGCGAAGACGCGTGCGGGCATCCGCGGCAGCCCCATCGTCTCCAGGGTCTGGCCGAGCCGTTCGACAGCACGCGCGAGGTCGCTCACGATCGACACCTTACAACCTTCACAACCTTGTGAAGGCCGTGTCATCATCGGGGGATGGCCGTCATCGAGCTCCGCGACATCGTCAAGACCTTCGGACAGACCCGCGCCCTGGACGGCCTCGACCTCGCCGTCGAGGCGGGCGAGGTGCACGGGTTCCTCGGCCCGAACGGCGCGGGGAAGTCCACGACCATCAGGGTCCTGCTCGGACTGCTGCGCACCGACTCGGGGACCGCGTCCATGCTGGGCGGCGACCCGTGGCGCGACGCCGCCGGCCTGCACCACCGCCTCGCCTACGTCCCGGGTGACGTGTCGCTGTGGCCCAACCTCACCGGCGGTGAGGTCATCGACGTGCTGGCGCGCATGCGCGCCCGCGGCGGGGACGGCAGCGGCCTGGACGAGGCGCGTCGCGCCGAGATGGTGGAGCGGTTCGAGCTCGACCCGTCGAAGAAGTCGCGCACGTACTCCAAGGGCAACCGGCAGAAGGTCGCCCTCGTCGCCGCGCTGGCCAGCCGTGCCGACCTGTACCTGCTGGACGAGCCGACCTCCGGGCTGGACCCGCTGATGGAGGCCGAGTTCCAGAGGGCAGTCCTCGAGCTCAAGGACGACGGAGCGACCGTCCTGCTCAGCTCCCACATCCTCGCGGAGGCAGAGGCGCTCTCGGACCGCATCAGCATCATCCGCGCCGGCCGCGTCGTGCAGTCCGGAACCTTGGCCGAGCTGCGGCACCTCACCCGCACGACCGTCATCGCGGAGACGGAGCGCCCTGCCACCGCCATCGCCCAGGTGCCCGGCGTCCACAGGCCGGAGTTCCACGGCGACCGTGTCACCTTCGACGTCGACTCCGACCACCTCGACGAAGCAGTCACCGCCCTCGCGCGCCTCGGCGTCCGGTCGCTCGCCGCGCACCCGCCCACCCTGGAGGAGCTGTTCCTGCGCCAGTACGGCGAGGAGGTGCCGGCATGACCGCCCGCACGACGGCTTCGCCCCCCACCGACTCGACGGGGTCCGGTCCCGCTGCCGCTGCCGCCGCGACGACGGCCGGTTCGACCACAGGTGTGCTCGACCTGCTGCGCCTGGTCCTGCGCCTGGACCGGCTGCGTCTTCCGCTGTGGCTGGTCGGCCTCGGGGGCACGATCGTCGCCAGCGCGCTCGCGGTCCCACCGCTGTACGACACCCCGGAGAAGGTCGCAGGCTACGCCCGCGCCATCGGTGTCAGCCCGGTGAACGACCTCATGTCGGGCCGCCAGGCGGGGTTGGACACGCTCGGCGGGATCGTCGCCAACGAGATCTCGCAGGTGGCGCAGCTCGGCGTCTGCTTGATGGTGGTCTTCCTCGTCGTGCGGCACACGCGCGCGGAGGAGGAGACCGGCCGCGCGGAGCTGCTGCGGTCCACCGTCGTCGGCCGGCACGCCGCGACGCTCGCCGGGCTGCTGTACGGCGTCGCGGCCGCGGCCCTCATCGGCCTCATCACGACGGTGTCGATGCTCGCCGTCGGGCTCGACGTCGGCGGCAGCCTCACCTACGGGACGGGCCTGGTGCTCCTCGGTGTCACCTACACCGCGGTCACGCTGGTGGCCGCCCAGGTGTCGACCAGCGCCCGGGGGGCTCTCGGCCTGGCTGGTGCGGCGGTCGCGCTCGGCTACCTGGTGCGCGGGGTCGGGGCGATGGAGGACAACGCGCTCGTGTGGACGTCGCCGTTCGGCTGGGCCCAACGCATGGACGCGTTCGGTGACGAGCGCTGGTGGCCGGCCCTCGTGCTGGTGGCGGCCACGGCGGCGCTGCTCGCTGTGGCGGCCTATTTGACGACGCGGCGCGACTTCGGCGGCGGCCTGCTGGAGACCCGACCGGGCCGTCCGCGGGCGAGCCGGCTGCTGTTCACGCCGTTCGGTGTGGTGGCGCGCGTGCAGCGCAGCCTGATGGTGGGGTGGGCGGTGGGGTTGACGTTGCTCGGCCTGCTCTACGGGGCCGTCATCCCGACCATCCCGGACCTGATCGAGTCCAACCCGGAGATGGCCGACTACGTCGGCGCCGGCGGCGCGGCCGGGGACGCGCTGGTGGACGCCTTCCTCGCGTACGTCTTCGTGTTCATGGCCGTCATCTCGTGCGGCTTCGTGGTCGCCGCCGTGCTCCGGTTGCGTGCCGAGGAGGAGTCCGGCCGGGCCGAGGCCGTCCTGGCGACCGGGGTGAGTCGAACCGCCTGGATGGCTGCCGGCGCCGGTGTCGCCTTCCTCGCTGTCACCAAGCTCACCGTCTTGATGGGGCTCGGCCTCGCCGTGGGGTACGGGCTGGCGAGCGGTGAGTGGGACGAGGTCCTTGCGCAGGTCGGCGGTCAGCTGGCGTACCTGCCGGGGACGCTGGTGGTGGGCGCGTTGGCGGTGGCGGTCTTCGGGCTGCTGCCGCGAGCGTCGGGGGTGGCGTGGGCGGCGGTCGCGTTCGTGGCACTGCAGGTGATGCTGGGTCAGCTGCTCGGCCTGCCGGACGTCATCGATGGCCTCTCGCCGTTCTGGCACCTCGCCGAGGTGCCGGTCGACGACTTCGCGGTGCTCCCGGCAGCTGTCCTGGTCGCCCTCGCGGGCGTGCTGGTCGCGGTCGGCCTCTGGGGCTACCGGCGTCGTGACGCGGCGGCCGGCTGACCACCGCCCCGTCCGTTCGTGCGGCATTCTGGAGCCATGGCCCTGCACATCACCGGCGACGAGCACGCGGATCGCTTGCTGTCAGAAGACCCCTTTGCCGTCCTTGTCGGCATGATGCTCGACCAGCAGTACCCGATGGAGCACGCCTTCCGCGGGCCGGCCAAGGTCCTGGACCGGTTCGGCACGGTCGAGCCCGAGGCGATCGCCGCGGCCGACCCCGAGGAGTTCGCGGCGATGGCCGCCACCCCGCCGGCCATCCACCGCTTCCCCGGCTCGATGGCGGCCCGCCTGCAGGAGCTGGCCCGCATCGTCGAGGAGACCTACGACGGTGACGCCTCGCGCCTGTGGACCGAGGCGGCCGACGGCAAGGACCTCCTCAAGCGCGTGATGGCGCTCCCGGGCTTCGGCAAGCAGAAGGCGCAGATCTTCGTCGCCCTCCTCGCCAAGCAGCTCGACGTACGCCCTGAGGGGTGGGAGGACGTCGTGGGCGACTACGCCCTCGAGGGTCACCGTTCGGTCGCCGACGTGGTGGACGCCGAGTCGCTGCAGAAGGTGCGCGAGTTCAAGAAGGCCAAGAAGGCCGCCGCCAGGGCACGGGACTGAACGACAGCCGCGAACGGCCTGCGGGCGGCCTGACACGCGCGACCCGCAGGCGGGTGACGAGCCGGCTGGGAAGCCGTGGCAGAATGACGGCGCGGCTCTTGACGTCACCGGGCCTCGCCGCGCCCCGAAGTTGCTCGACGAGAGGTGTTCGTGTCCTCACACGCACGCAAGTTGCTTCCCGCGGAGGTGCTGACGCACCCCTCCATCGCTGCACTGGTCGCCGGTGCCGCTCCCACCGGCACCGTGTCCCCCGCGGACGTCCGGCGCGCCAGTGACGAGGCCGGGGTCGAGCCCCGGCACCTGAAGGCGCTGCTGGTGCACCTCAGCGGCCTCGGCATCTCGGTCCAGATCGATGCCGCGGGCATGCGTGCGGTCGCCGCCACCAGCAAGCGGACCGCGACGTCGTCCGCCGCCAAGAAGGCTCCGGCCAAGAAGGCTCCGGCCAAGAAGGCCACCGCCGACGCCCAGCCCGCGGCCAGGACCACGACGACGGCGAAGAAGACGGCCGCGAAGAAGGCCGCGACCTCCGGTGCGACCGCGGACGAGGTCGTCGACCTCGGGACCGTCGAGGCGCCCGTCGTCGGTCCGGACGGCAAGAAGGTCCTCCCCGACATCCCCGACGCCGAGTTCGAGAAGGACGTCGCCGCTGACCCGACGATCAAGGAGGACGAGAAGCAGGCCTTCACCGTCTCCGCGGCCGACGAGACCGACGAGCCGGAGCAGCAGGTCATGGTGGCCGGTGCCACCGCCGACCCCGTCAAGGACTACCTCAAGCAGATCGGCAAGGTGCCGCTGCTCAACGCCGAGATGGAGGTCGAGCTCGCCAAGCGGATCGAGGCCGGCCTGTTCTCCGAGGAGAAGCTCGCCAAGGGTGGCCGGATCAGCCCGAAGATGCTCGAGGAGTACGAGTGGATCGCCGAGGACGGCCGGCGGGCGAAGAACCACCTGCTCGAGGCCAACCTGCGACTCGTCGTCTCGCTCGCCAAGCGCTACACCGGTCGCGGGATGCTCTTCCTCGACCTCATCCAGGAGGGCAACCTCGGCCTGATCCGCGCGGTCGAGAAGTTCGACTACACCAAGGGCTACAAGTTCTCGACCTACGCGACGTGGTGGATCCGGCAGGCGATCACCCGCGCGATGGCCGACCAGGCCCGCACGATCCGCATCCCGGTGCACATGGTCGAGGTCATCAACAAGCTCGCCCGCGTCCAGCGCCAGATGCTCCAGGACCTCGGTCGCGAGCCCACGCCGGAGGAGCTGGCCAAGGAGCTCGACATGACCCCGGAGAAGGTCATCGAGGTCCAGAAGTACGGTCGCGAGCCGATCTCGCTGCACACGCCCCTCGGCGAGGACGGCGACTCCGAGTTCGGTGACCTGATCGAGGACTCCGAGGCGATCGTCCCGGCGGACGCCGTCTCGTTCACCCTGCTGCAGGAGCAGCTGCACGCGGTGCTCGACACCCTGTCCGAGCGCGAGGCCGGCGTGGTCTCGATGCGCTTCGGCCTCACCGACGGCCAGCCCAAGACCCTCGACGAGATCGGCAAGGTCTACGGCGTCACGCGTGAGCGGATCCGCCAGATCGAGTCGAAGACGATGTCGAAGCTGCGCCACCCCAGCAGGTCGCAGGTGCTGCGCGACTACCTGGACTGAGTCCTCGTCCTCTCGCACGTCACGAGCAGCGTCGCCCCCGGGGCGGCGCTGCTCGCCATTTCGGCTGGCGGGGATGTCGACCGCAGCGGCCCGACCGGGCGGCTGGCAGGCTGGTCGGGTGACGACGACCCGCACGACGCGCGGACGGCTCGCCGCGTCGGGGGCGGTGGCGGTGCTGGCGGTGGCCGCGTGCTCGACCGACCGGCCCCCCACGGAGCGGAGCACCGACACACCCCCGGCCAGCGAGGAGGCGGGCGCGTCGTCCCCGTCGTCCGAGGCCAGGCCGGACCCGCAGCCCGCTGAGACGTCCGAGCCCGCTGAGACGTCCGAGCCCGCCGAGACCGTTGAACCGTTGTCCGCCGACGACCCCGCCCCCGCGACCGCCGTCCGCGCGGTGCGCCACCTGGCGGGCCGGATCGGTCCGCGTGAGGCGACGGGGGCGGCGTACGAGCGGGCTGCCGCCTGGGTGTCCGGGGAGCTGACGCGGCTCGGGTACGACGTCGCCCGCCAGCGCGTCGACGTACCGGCGGGGGAGTCGTGGGGCGTCCCGGTCCCGGCCGGGCGCTCGACCAACGTCGTCGCCACCGTGCCCGGCTTCGACGCGACCGAGCCACACCTGGTCGTCGGCGCGCACCTCGACACGGTCCCGCAGGCGCCGGGAGCGGAGGACAACGCCTCCGGGGTCGGGGTGCTGCTCGCGGTGGCCGAGGCGGCCTCGGGGCGCCGTACCCGCCTGCCGCCCGTGTTCGTGGCGTTCGGTGCCGAGGAGCCGCGCGGGCCCACCGACGACGACCACCACTACGGCTCGCGGCGGTACGTCGACAGGCTCGGTCCCCGCGAGCGGGCGGCCGTGCGCGGGATGGTCTCCCTCGACCGGGTCGGCGTGGGCGACCGCGTGCCGGTCGGATCCGCGGAGGACGCCGACCCCGTGCAACGGGCCCTGCTGGCCGCCGCGCGGCGCGCTGGCGCCGCCGTCACCGCCGAGGGCGGGCAGCGGAGCAGCGACCACTGGTCCTTCGTGCGCGCGGGCCTGCCGGGTGCCCGGCTGGGATCGACGCCCTACGCCGGCTACCACTCGGCAGGCGACGTGCCGGCCGTGGTGTCGGTGGCGCAGCTCGAGCGGGTCGGGCGGATCGTCGCCGCGTGGCTCGCCCCGCGCTGAGGGCTCAGCCGAGTCCGGCGCACGCACGCAGTGCCCGGCGTCGATCGTGTGACGCGGCTGCGGCAGGCCCGGAGTCCGGGGACGCGAGTCCGTCCGCGCCGATCGTTGCCGGCCACCACCGGGACGCGGTGACGCGGGCCCGCCCGGCCGGCGTCAGCGGCGGCCGGACGGTGAGCGTGAGGACACCGGTGGGGCCGGGGGAGTACCACGCGAAGTTGCCGAGCCCGTAGGCGACGTAACCCGGCCCGAGCCGCCCATCGCCCTGGAGCTCGTGCGCGTGGCTGCCCACCACGACGTCGGCGCCCGCGCCGACCAGTCGACGTGCCAGCGAGCGCTGGTCGGCGGACGGGCAGCGCTCGCCCTGGATGCCCCAGTGCAGGTAGGTGACGACCACGTCCGCACTCGCGTCGGCTCGTCGGACCTCGGCGAGCAGTCGTCGCGGGTCGATCGCGTCGGCGACGCCCGCGCGGTCCGGGCCCGCCGCCCACGCGCCGGTCGGGTCGGCGGTGGGGTCCTGGTCGGCCACCGAGGCGGCGAG
>DASTPB010000145.1:0-7699 GCA_035762385.1 Nocardioides sp.
CTGGGGCTCACCTACGACGACGTCCTGCTGCTGCCGGGGGAGACCGACGTCATCCCGAGCGAGGTCGACACCACCGCGCGGCTGACCCGCGAGCTGTCGCTGAAGATCCCGCTGGTCTCCAGCGCGATGGACACGGTCACCGAGTCGCGGATGGCGATCGCGATGGCCCGCCAGGGCGGCATCGGAGTGCTCCACCGCAACCTCTCGATCGAGGACCAGGCCTACCAGGTCGACCTCGTCAAGCGCACCCAGACCGGCATGATCACCAACCCGGTCACCATCGGGCCCGACGCGACGCTGGAGGAGCTCGACCGGCTCTGCGGCGAGTACCGCGTCTCCGGCCTGCCGGTCGTCGACCTCGACAACCACCTGCTCGGCATCATCACCAACCGCGACCTGCGCTTCACCCCCGTCGCGGAGTGGGCGACCACCAAGGTCGACGAGGTGATGACCCGCGAGGGCCTGATCACGGGTCACGTCGGGATCTCCCGCGACGAGGCCACCACGCTCCTGCGCGCCCACAAGCGGGAGCGGCTGCCGCTCGTCGACGCCGAGGGCCGCCTGGGCGGCCTGATCACCGTCAAGGACTTCGTCAAGGGCGAGCAGTTCCCCCACGCGTCGTACGACACCGACGGCCGGCTCCTCGTCGGTGCCGCCATCGGCTACTTCGGCGACGCCTGGGAGCGGGCCACGACCCTGGTGGAGGCCGGGGTCGACGTGCTCGTCGCCGACACCGCCCACGGCCACGTCCACCTGCTGCTCGACATGGTCCGCCGGCTCAAGACCGACCCGGCGACGAAGCACGTGCAGGTCATCGGTGGCAACGTCGCCACCCGCGAGGGAGCCCAGGCGTTCGTCGACGCCGGCGCCGACGCGGTCAAGGTCGGCGTCGGACCGGGGTCGATCTGCACCACGCGCGTGGTCACCGGTGTGGGCGTCCCGCAGGTGACCGCCGTCTACGAGGCGTCGCTGGCCACCAAGCCGGCCGGCGTGCCCCTGATCGCCGACGGCGGGATGAAGCACTCGGGCGAGATCGCCAAGGCCCTCGTCGCGGGTGCGGACGCCGTGATGGTGGGATCGATGCTCGCGGGCTGTGAGGAGTCGCCGGGCGACGTCGTCTTCGTCAACGGCAAGCAGTTCAAGTCCTACCGCGGCATGGGCTCGCTCGGCGCGATGAGCAGCCGTGGCAAGAAGTCCTACTCCAAGGACCGCTACTTCCAGGCCGAGGTCGCCAGCGACGACAAGATCGTGCCGGAAGGCATCGAGGGCCAGGTCGCCTACCGCGGCCCGCTGTCCGCGGTCGCGCACCAGCTCGTCGGCGGGCTCAACCAGTCGATGTTCTACGTCGGCGCGCGCACCATCCCCGAGCTGCAGGACAAGGGCCGCTTCGTCCGCATCACGTCGGCCTCGCTCAAGGAGAGCCACCCGCACGGCGTCCAGATGACCGTCGAGGCGCCCAACTACAGCGGCAGCTGAGCCCGGTCAGGTCCGAGCGAGGCTCAGGGCCGGAAGCCCGGTCGCGTCGGCCGGAGCTCCTCGAGCCGCGCGGAGACCGGGCGGGCGAGCAGGCCGGTGCCGGTGCGCGCGACGACGACGAGTCCCGGCCCGCGACGGGTCACGAGTGCCGGTGACCGGGTGAGGTCACGGTCCGCGACGATGCGGCGTACGCCCCGTCCCGGCACGGCGCTCCGGACGACGACGGAGCCGGTGCGGTCCGTGGCAGCCACGTGCAGCCCGCCGGCGACCTCCCCGACGGAGGGGGAGGCGTACGGCGACCACCGGCCGGCCAGCATCGTGGGTCGGCTCCACCGGCGACCGGTGAGCGTACGCACGCCGAGCCGCCCGGCCGCGTCGACCTGGTGGAGCCGCGTCGTGCCCTCGCCGTCGGTGGTCAGTGCGGGCGTCGAGGTGAGCGAGGCGGCCGGGCCGCGCAGCGGCAGCAGCCGCCCGCGCTCGAGGGACTGCGCCCAGGTCGTGCCGCGCGCGCCGACGGCCACCAGCCAGGTGCGGCCGGTCGCGTCGTTCCCCAGCACCGGAGCGGTGTGGGTGGACCAGGAGGCCGGGCGACCGACACGGTCGGGCTGGGTCCAGCGTCCCTCCCGGGTCAGTCGGCGGGTGGTCAGCGTGCCGTCGGCGGAGACGGTCGCCAGCACCGGGCGCAGCGTGCGTGTCCGGGCGAGCGCCGGGCTCGCGGTCGGGGCGGACGTGCCCACCGGTCGCAGCACGAGGCGTCCACGACGCAGCGTGCCGACGAGGACCCTGCCGTCGCGCGCCGTCGCGGCCACCCACGGCCGCCCGTGGTCGAGCACCAGTGCCGGCGCCACCACCGGTGTGAACGCGCCCGCGGGCCCGACCACCCGGGCCGGATGCCGGGGACCGGCCAGGAGCAGGGTGCCCTGGTCGTCGACGCGGGCGCTCCACGACCCGCCGAGACCGTCGGCCGCCGCCACGACCGGCCGGTCCGAGCCGACGAACGGGGACGGGGCGACGTCGGCCAGGTGCAGGTAGCGGAAGTCGCCGACCGGGACCGTGCGGGTGCCGTAGCCGCCGGCAGTCCCGAAGTTGTACTCCTCGATCGTCACGGTGCCCGGGCCGATGTCGCTCACCCACGCCACGTGGCCGACGCGACCAGCGTCGGTCTGGGCCACCGCGCCGATGGCCGGCACGGAGTCGACCCGGTAGCCCAGCCGGCGTGCGACGTCGTCCCAGTTGTCGGCGTTGCCCCAGTGCTGGCCGCCGAAGTGGTTGCCGAAGCCCGCCAGGCCGTTGCGCTCGTGCAGCCGCCAGGAGACGAAGCTCGTGCAGTTGCGGAGCGCGAAGCCCCAGGAGTCGCCGATCGAGCCGTTGAGGGACCACACGTGCCGGGCGCACGTCGGACGCGGGCCGCGCGGGTCGTAGAGGTGGCCGGACACCGGGTCGAGGACCGGCGGCGGAGGCGGCGGGGGCGGCGGCGGAGTGGGCGGGAGCGCCGCGGCCGGAGCCGGCTCACCCGGCCCGGTCGCAGGCGCCGGCGGCTGGCCGGGCGCCGGCGCGGGCCCCGGTGCGGACTCCGGTCCGGGCTCCGGTCCGGGCTCGGGTGCCGGCACAGCCTCGGGCTCCGGCTCCTCGATCGGGACCTGCGGCAGGATCGGGCACTGGCCCTGCCACGCCCACGGGTAGTCGTCAGCCGCGTGCGCTGCCGTGGCTCCCACACCCAGCACCCCACTTGCCAGGCAGGTCGCCACGACAGCGCGCGCGAACCTTCTGCTCCCTCGTCTCCCCACCTGCTCGACGGTAGGCAGCATCCCGGGCGCGCGTGGCCGCTTTGCCGAGATGTTCACGAGCCGTTGACGAGCGCCCGCGCGCCGGCCGCCGGCGTACGACTGCTGTCGCCCTGTCGCCGGACGGCTCCGGGTGCCACGATGAGGCGTGACCTCCGCGAAGATCGCCGTCGTCGGCGCCGGCGCCGTCGGATCGACGCTCGCCTACGCGTGCCTGCTCCGTGGTCTGGCGACCACGGTGGCCCTGCACGACATCGACGCCGCCAAGGTGCGGGCCGAGGAGCTCGACCTGAGGCAGGGCCTGCAGTTCCTGCCCACGGCGCGCGTCGAGGCGTCCGCCGACCCTGCTGTGTGCGAGGGAGCGCGCGTGGTCGCGGTGACCGCCGGGGCCAAGCAGCAGCCGGGCCAGACCCGGCTCGACCTCGCCGCCTCGACCACGCGCATGCTGCGCAGCCTCATGCCGGCGCTCGTCGAGGTCGCGCCCGACGCACGTTTCATCATGGTCACCAACCCCGTCGACGTGGTGACCTACGCGGCGCAGAAGCTCACCGGGCTCGGCACCGAGCAGCTCTTCGGGTCCGGCACCGTCCTGGACTCGGCGCGGCTGCGCGGCCTGGTGGCCGAGCGCTGCGGCGTCGCCGTCCAGAACGTCCACGCGTACGTCGTCGGCGAGCACGGCGACAGCGAGATCCCGCTGTGGAGCAGCGCGAGCATCGGCGGCGTACCCGTCACCGACCTGGTGCCGGCCGAGGAGCGCGACGCGATGGCCGCCGAGGTCGTGGGTGCGGCCTACGAGATCATCAAGGGCAAGGGTGCGACCAACTACGCCATCGGCATCTCCGGCACCCAGATCGTCGAGGCCGTGCTGCGCGACGAGAAGCGGGTGCTGCCGGTGTCCACGCTGCTCGACGACTACCACGGCATCAGCGACGTCTGCCTGTCCGTGCCGACCATCGTGGGTGCGGGGGGTGCCGAGCGCCGGCTCGAGGTGCCGATGAGCGACGCCGAGGTCGAGGGGCTCCGCGCCAGCGCCGACCGCATCCGGGCCACCGCCCGCGACCTCGGCTTCTGACCCGTCGCCGATAGGCTCCCGTCCATGACCGAGATCGAGATCGGCCGTGCCAAGCGCGGTCGCCGCGCCTACTCCTTCGACGACATCGCGATCGTGCCGTCACGGCGCACCCGCGACCCGGAGGAGGTCAGCACGGCCTGGCAGATCGACGCCTACCGCTTCGACATCCCGGTGCTGGCGGCACCGATGGACTCGGTCATGTCCCCCTCCACCGCGATCGCGCTGGGCCAGATGGGCGGGCTCGGGGTGCTCAACCTCGAAGGTCTCTGGACGCGCTACGACGACCCCTCCGACCTGCTCGAGGAGGTCGCCGGCCTGTCCGGGCACGAGGCCACCCGCCGCATGCAGGAGATCTACACCGAGCCGATCAAGCCCGAGCTGATCACCGAGCGCCTGAAGGAGGTGCGCGCGGCCGGCGTCACCGTCGCAGGCTCCCTCTCGCCGCAGCGCACGAAGGACCACGTCAAGGCCGTCGTCGACGCCGGTGTCGACATGTTCGTCATCCGGGGCACCACCGTCTCCGCGGAGCACGTGAGCAGCCAGGCCGAGCCGCTCAACCTCAAGGAGTTCATCTACGAGCTCGACGTGCCGGTGATCGTGGGCGGGTGCGCGACCTACCAGGCCGCGCTCCACCTGATGCGCACCGGCGCCGCAGGCGTGCTCGTCGGCTTCGGCGGCGGTGCCGCCCACACCACGCGCACGGTCCTCGGTGTCGCCGTCCCGATGGCGAGCGCCGTCGCCGACGTCGCCGCCGCTCGCCGCGACTACCTCGACGAGTCCGGCGGCCGCTACGTCCACGTGATCGCCGACGGCTCCATCGGCAGCTCCGGCGACATCGCCAAGGCCATCGCGTGCGGCGCCGACGCGGTGATGATCGGCTCGCCGCTCGCCCGCGCAGTCGAGGCTCCCGGCCGCGGCTTCCACTGGGGCAGCGAGGCGACCCACGCCCAGCTGCCTCGCGGCGAGCGGGTCGGCTTCGAGCCGGTCGGGTCGCTCGAGGAGATCATGTTCGGCCCCTCCCGCGTCGCCGACGGCACCATGAACCTCGTCGGCGCCCTGCGCCGCGCGATGGCCACCACGGGCTACACCGAGCTCAAGGAGTTCCAGCGCATCGAGGTCGTCGTCCAGCACTGAACGCGGAGCCCCGGGGTCATCGGCTGACCTCACGACTCCGCCGTCCACCTCTCCACAGATCGTGATTCGCGTCTGGTACCTCTCGCGACCAGTGATCAGGCTGGGGCGGTGCGTGACGACCCCGACCTCGAGCGGCTCGCCGGCAGCCTGGGCAGCCAGTGCCGGGTGGTCTCGCGCAGGCAGGCGCTGGAGTGCGGCCTCCGGCCCGGAGACCTGCGCCGGCTGGAGCGACGTCGTGACCTCGTCCGCGTGCTGCCGCGCGTCTACCTCGCCCACACCGGCGAGCCGACCTGGCTGCAGCGCGCCTGGGCGGCGGTGCTCTACGCCTGGCCGGCAGCGCTCATCGGGGAGTCGGCACTCCGCGCCGCCGACGGTCCGGGCCGCCCCGGCGCCGACGGGATGCCGATCCGCGTGGGCATCGCCGCGGAGCGCCGGATCCTGCAGGTGCCCGGCGTCGTCGTCGTACGCACAGCCGGGCTCGAGGCCCGCGCCCGATGGAACCTCGGCCCACCCCGGTTGCCGTACGACGACGCTGCGCTCGACGTGGCGCTCGAGGCACGTACCGAGATGGAGGCGATCGCTGCGATCGCCCGCGCGGTGCAGAGCCAGCGCACGACGGCCGTCCGCATGGCACGCCTGCTCTCACAGCGGGCGCGGGCTCCGCGGCGCGGGTTCATCGAGGGGGTCCTCGACGACGTCGGTTCCGGCACATGTTCTGTGCTCGAGCACGCCTACCTGGTCAGGGTCGAACGGCCGCACGGTCTTCCCAAGCTCATGCGGCAGGTGCGGGAGGTGACGCCGAGCGGCGTGGTCTACCGGGACGGGTTGCTCCTCGGCCTGCCGATCGAGCTCGACGGTCGGCTCGTGCACGACACCGTCGAGCAGCGCGACCGCGACTTCGAGCGCGACCTCGACGCGGCCGTGTCCGGGCGGGGGACCGTTCGGCTCTCGTGGGGTCAGGTGGTCGGGCGCTCGTGCCAGACCGCCGCCAAGCTCTCCGCGCTGGTCGTCCGACGTGGTGGTCCGCCGGCACACGCCTGCGGCCCCGGCTGCGCCGTCCGGTCCGCTGCCTGAGAAGGATCGCGGAGTGGTGGGGTCACCTGATGACCTCCCGGCTCCGCACTGAGCCGTTCGACCGGTCCTGCCAGACTGGCTCCATGACGCTCGCGAAGGCCCTCGATGCCGACCAGCGCGCCGACGCGCTCCAGCAGCTCGGGTCCGGTGAGCTCGACGTGCTGGTGGTGGGCGGCGGGATCGTCGGCGTCGGGGCGGCGCTCGACGCGGTGACGCGCGGGCTCAAGGTCGGCCTGGTGGAGCAGCGCGACCTCGCCTCCGGCACGTCGTCGCGCTCGTCCAAGCTGGTGCACGGGGGGCTCCGCTACCTCGAGATGCTCGACTTCGCGCTGGTCAAGGAGGCGCTCGAGGAGCGCGGCCTGCTGCTGACCCGGCTCGCCCCGCACCTGGTCCGGCCCGTGCCGTTCCTGTACCCGCTCGAGCACGCGTGGGAGCGGCCCTACGTCGGTGCCGGTGTCGCGCTCTACGACGCGATGGCGATGACCGGCAAGTACGACATGGGCGTGCCCCGGCACAAGCACGTCTTCCGCAAGCAGCTCGCGCGGATGGCCCCGGACATCCGGACCGACGACCTCCACGGCGCGATCCGCTACTACGACTGCCAGGTCGACGACGCCCGGCTGGTGATGACCATCGCCCGCACCGCCGCCAACAACGGCGCCCACGTCGCCACCCGCACCAAGGTCACCGGCTTCCTGAGGTCCGGGGAGGGCGACGGCGACCGCGTCGTCGGGGTGCGCGCCCGCGACCTCGAGGGCCAACGCGACCTCGAGATCCGAGCCCGCGTCGTCATCAACGCAGCCGGCGTGTGGACCGACGAGGTCCAGGACCTGGTGGGGGGCGAGGCACAGCTCGACGTCGACGCCAGCAAGGGCATCCACGTCGTCGTACCCAAGGACCGGATCCGGTCGGAGTGCGGCTTCATCACCAAGACCGAGAAGTCGGTGCTCTTCGTCATCCCGTGGGACCAGTTCTGGATCATCGGCACGACCGACACCGCCTGGGACCTCGACCTGGCCCACCCCGCCGCCAGCAAGACCGACATCGACTACGTCCTCGAGCACGCCAACCGGCTCCTCAAGGATCCGCTCGACCACCGCGACGTCGTCGGCGTGTACGCCGGTCTCCGGCCGCTGCTCAAGCCGATGCGCAAGGAGGG
>DASTPB010000146.1:0-4122 GCA_035762385.1 Nocardioides sp.
ACCGAGCTTGTCGGCCTAGTCCGACACTTGGAGGGGGTTGCAACCCCCTCCGAGTGACGAAGTCCCCGCTCGAGCGGGGACTTCGACAGAGAGTTCGACAGAGAGCCCGACAGGGACCTGGACAGACGCCGGTCAGCGGCGGACGAAGATGTGCTCAGCCGCCTCGACCACGAGCTCGGCGGTCTCGCCGCCCGAGCCGATGAGGATGCCCTCGTCGGTGCGGACGATCGTGACGGTCTTGCCGGGGAGGGCGCCGACGCGGCGCAGCAGCCCCATCAGCTCCTCGTCCTTCTGCATCTCCTCGGAGATCCGCTTGACGTGGACGCGCTGGTCCTCCGCGACAGCGGCGCCCGACAGCGGCTCGACGTTGTCCATGAAGTCCTCGCCGCCGACGTCACCGAGCTCGTCGAGGCCGGGGATGGGGTTGCCGTAGGGCGACTCCGTCGGGTGGTCGAGCAGCTCGAGCAGCCGCCGCTCCACGGTCTCCGACATCACGTGCTCCCAGCGGCACGCCTCGGCGTGGACGAGCTCCCAGTCGAGACCGATGACGTCGGTCAGCAGCCGCTCGGCGAGCCGGTGCTTGCGCATGACGCGGGTGGCCAGCCGCTGGCCCTCGTCGGTGAGCTCGAGGTGGCGGTCGCCCTGCACGGTGACCAGCCCGTCGCGCTCCATCCGCGCCACCGTCTGCGACACCGTCGGGCCCGACTGGTGCAGCCGTTCGGCGATGCGCGCCCGCAGCGGCACGATGCCCTCCTCCACGAGCTCGTAGATCGTGCGGAGGTACATCTCGGTGGTGTCGATCAGGTCACTCACGGTGGTCATTGTGTCCCATCGGCCCACGGCGGCAGCACGCACGTCGTGCGACAGTGGGTCGGTGACCGAGCTCATCGTGCCCCGCCGCTTCTGCGGACCTCCCGACTCCGGCAACGGGGGCTGGACCGCGGGCGCGCTGGCCGCCCTCGACGAGCCCGACGCACCCGAGGACCACGCCAGCACCTGGCCCCCGATCGAGGTGTCACTGCGCCAGCCGCCGCCCCTCGACACGCCGCTCGACGTGACCTTCGAGGCCGGCACCACCACCGCGTCCTTCGGCGGTGTGCCGATCGCCACGGCACACCGGGTCGACCGGACGCTGGCGGACGTCGAGCCGGTGGACCCGGCGACGGCCGCGGCCGCCGAGTCGTCGTACCCCGGCCACACGTTCCACCCCTTCCCCACCTGCTTCGCGTGCGGCACGGCGCGCGAGGACGGCGACGGGCTGCGGATCTTCCCCGGCCGGGTCGGCGAGGGGCCCGACGGCCACCGCGTCGCGGCCCCGTGGACGCCGCACCCGAGCCTCCACGAGGACTGGCACACCTACGCCGACGAGACGCCCCGCGCCTCGGTCGCGGCGACCTGGGCAGCGCTGGACTGCATCGGCGGCTGGGCCGGGGACCTGACCGAGCGGCTCATGGTGCTCGGCCGGATGACCGCGCGCGTCGACGACCTGCCCGTCATCGGGGAGCCGCACGTCGTCGTCGGCGAGGGCCGCGGGCGTGACGGTCGCAAGTCGTTCACCGCCTCGACGTTGTACGACGCCGACGGCCGCGTCGTGGCGACCGCCGAGCACACCTGGGTCGCCGTCGACCCGGCGCTGTTCGGTGGCCGGACCCCCGCCTCGGATTGACCGCCCCCGCCCCCCATTTGAGAGGATGGGGGAATGGCTGATTTGAACGATCCAAAGACCTACTGGTGGCGCAACGCCGTCGTCTACCAGGTCTACGTCCGGAGCTTCGCCGACAGCGACGGCGACGGCATCGGCGACCTGCCGGGCATCACGTCGCGCCTGCCGCACCTCGCGGACCTCGGCGTCGACGCTCTCTGGATCACGCCGTTCTACACCTCGCCGCAGCACGACCACGGCTACGACGTCGCCGACTACCGCGACGTCGACCCGCTCTTCGGCACCCTCTCCGACGCCGACCACCTGGTCGCGCGCGCCCACGAGCTCGGTCTGCGCGTCGTGGTCGACCTCGTGCCCAACCACACCTCCGACCAGCACGAGTGGTTCCAGGCAGCGCTCGCCGCCGGCCCCGGGAGCCCCGAGCGCGCCCGCTACCTCTTCCGCGACAGCCCGGAGGGCAAGCCGGCCGGCACCCCGCCCAACAACTGGGAGTCCGTGTTCGGCGGACCGGCGTGGACCCAGGTCGACGACGGCCAGTGGTACCTCCACCTCTTCGACTCCACGCAGCCCGACCTCGACTGGCGCAACCCGGAGGTCCCGGCGATGTTCGAGGACGTCCTGCGCTTCTGGCTGGACCGCGGCGTCGACGGGTTCCGCGTCGACGTGGCGCACGGCCTGTTCAAGGAGGCCAGCCTCCGCGACCAGGTGGTCGAGGAGGGCAAGCGGGCCTCCTCCGGCCAGGTCAACACCGACCACTCGATGGTGTCGCTGGACCTCAAGGACGAGCCCATGTGGGACCAGCCGGAGGTCCACGAGGTCTACCGTGCCTGGCACCGCGTCCTCGACGAGGCCGGGCCGGACCGGATGGCCGTGGCCGAGGCCTGGACCCAGACGCCCGAGTCGATGGCTGCCTTCGTGCGCCCCGACGAGCTCGACCAGGCCTTCAACTTCGCCTGGCTGCTCGCCGACTGGTCGGCCGAGGCCTTCGCGACGGTCATCACCGACACCCTGGCCGCGGTGGAGCCGGTCGGCGCGTCGCCGACCTGGGTGCTCAGCAACCACGACGTCGTACGCCACGTGACCCGCTACGGCGGCGGCGCGCAGGGCCTCGCCCGCGGCCGTGCCGCCACGCTCACGATGCTGGCCCTGCCCGGCTCGAGCTACCTCTACCAGGGCGAGGAGCTCGGCCTCGAGCAGGTCGACGTCGCCCCCGAGGACCGGCAGGACCCCGCCTACCTCCGCACGGGCGAGGCCGGCCGCGACGGCTGCCGGGTCCCCATCCCGTGGGGCGGCAGCGAGGCGCCGTACGCCTTCGGCCCCGACGCGGGCCAGCCGTGGATCCCGCAGCCGGCGGACTGGGGCTCGCTCACCGTCGAGGCCCAGACCGGGGCCGAGGGCTCGACCCTCGAGTTCTACCGCGCGGCGCTTGCAGCCCGGCGCGAGTTCGCCTGGACCGCGGGCGAGAAGGTCGAGATGCTCGACCTGGGCACCGACGTGCTGGCCTTCCGCCGCGGACCGCTCACGGTCGTGCTCAACTGCGGCGAGACCCCCGTGGAGCTCCCCGAGGGCGAGCTGCTGCTGTCCAGCGCCCCGGTCGACGCCGGCAAGCTGCCCGGCGACACCGCCGCCTGGCTGGTCTGACCGCTGATATCTGAGGACGTGGTGGTCGGCCCAGAGGGCCGAATCCGTTCACCACGTCCTCAGATGTCGAGGCGTGCCCGAGCGGTCAGTCGTCGCTGAGGGCCCGGTTGTACGCCGCCAGCTGCTGGCTGAACTGCGCGAGGTCCTCGTCGCTCCACGACGACAGCCGCTCGTCGAACCGGTCGCTGCGGCTGCGGGTCATCGTCTCCAGCCGGCTGCGGCCCTCGTCGCTGGCGTCCAGCAGGATGGCGCGCCGGTCCTCGGCGGCCGGTCGACGCTCGACCAGGCCGAGGTCGACCAGCGTCTGCACCTGCCGGCTCACGCCGCCCTTGTCCATGCCGAACGCGTCGGACAGGTCGGCGGCGCGCAGCGGGCCGTTCTGCGCCAGGTGGGTGAGGATGAAGTACGTCATCGGGTGCAGGTCGGGGTGGATCTCCCGGGCCCGCTCGCCCATGACCCGCTTGACGCGGCGGATCAGCGTCCCGACCTCGGCCTCGATGCGGCGGAGGTCGTCGTACCGGGCCGACGTGGTGCTCGTCTTGCTGGGCGGGGTGCTCACGGTGGTCATTGTGGCGCTCACGCCTGCGAAGAGGGTGAGACGGGCGAGACCTCGGCCATCAGCTCGTCCTCCCGCTTCACCGACGTGCGCAGGGGCACCTCCTTGATGAAGAGGACGGCGATGAGCGCGCCGACCGCGAACGGCAGCGCCACGAGGAAGATGTGACCGGTCGCGTCGCCGAAGGCGCTCTCGAAGATGACCCGGATCGGCGCCGGCAGGGTGGACACGTCGGGGATGCTGCCGGTCTGGTGCCCGACCG
>DASTPB010000147.1:0-3150 GCA_035762385.1 Nocardioides sp.
TCACGCGAGGGAGAGGAAGAGCTTCTCCATCTTCTTCACGTCGAGGCTGTCGGCGTCGCCGTCGTTCTCGACGAGGCACTGCTGCAGGCCGGAGGCGACGATGGCGAACCCGGCGCGGTCGAGCGCCTTGGAGACGGCGGCCAGCTGGGTGACGACGTCCTCACAGTCGCGGCCTTCCTCGAGGAGGCGCAGGACACCGGACAGCTGGCCCTGAGCGCGCTTGATGCGGTTGATGACCGGCTTCATCGAGGTGGGGTCCAGCTCCATCAGTTCTCCTGGGTCAGGGCCGCAAGAGCGGCGGTGAGCCGTTCCTTAGCGTCGGTGGCCACGGCGAGGCTGGCTCCTCTGCTGTGTCTCGGGTGGTGACTGCACCTACGCCAACCACGATACCCCCTCCCGTATGCCCAGCCGAGTCGCGGGAATACCCCCGGGGGTGTGTACCGTTGGGTCCATCGCGATACCCCACCGGGTATCGGTAGACGACGGGAGACAAGGATCCGATGAGCGCCCACACGTCAGGCAACCGCAGCGCCGCGATGACCGACCTGGCCATCATCCCCATCGAGACCCCCACGCTGGGTGACCGCAGCTACCTCGTCCACGACGGCGAGGTCGCATTCGTGGTCGACCCGCAACGCGACATCGACCGCGTCCTCGACCTGCTCGAGGAGCACGCGGTCCGACTGACCCACGTCCTCGAGACCCACATCCACAACGACTACGTCACCGGCGGCCTCGCGCTCGCGGAGCGCACCGGTGCCCTGTACCTCGTCAATGGCGAGGACGACGTCTCCTTCTCCCGCACCCCCGTGGCGGACGGAGACGTTGTCGAGGTGGGTGAGCGGATGCGCCTCACCGCGCTGGCAACCCCCGGCCACACGTTCACCCACCTCTCCTACTCACTGGCAGACGCCGCCCGGGATGAACAGGTCGCGGTGTTCTCGGGCGGGTCGCTGCTGTACGGCGCCACCGGCCGGCCCGACCTGCTCGGCCCCCAGCACACCCACGACCTCGTACGCCACCAGCACGCCTCCGCGCACCGGCTCGCCGAGCTCCTGCCCGACGAGGCGGAGGTCTACCCGACCCACGGCTTCGGCTCGTTCTGCTCCGCCACCCAGTCCGACGCCACATCCTCGACGATCGGCCAGGAGAAGAGGTCGAACCCGGTCCTCACCCAGGACGAGCAGACCTACGTGGACGAGCTCCTGGCCGGGCTCGGCGCCTACCCGGCGTACTACGCCCACATGGCGCCCGCCAACGCCGACGGGCCGTCCGAGCCCGACCTCTCGCGGCCATCGGTCGCCGACGCCGCCGAGCTGCGCCGCCGCATCGACGCCGGCGAGTGGGTCGTCGACCTCCGCAACCGCACCGCGTTCGCCGCCGGCCATGCACCCGGCTCGCTGAACTTCGGCCTCGACGGCGGGTTCGCCACCTACCTCGGCTGGCTCATCACGTGGGGCACCCCCGTCACCCTCCTCGGGGAAACCGCGGACGACATCGCCGAAGCCCAGCGTGAGCTCGTCCGCATCGGCATCGACCGCCCCGCCGCGCACGCCACCGGCGGGCCCGAGGACTGGTCCGACCGCGAGCTGAGCTCGTTCCCCACCGCCACGTTCGAGGATCTCGCGCAGGTGCGCCACCACCGCGAGGTCGTCATCCTCGACGTCCGCCGCGCCGACGAGCACGACAAGGCCCGCATCGCCGGTGCCGTCAACATCCCCGTCCACGAGCTCCCGCAGCGCCTGGCCGACGTCCCGGCGGGCGAGGTGTGGGTCCACTGCGCCGGCGGCTACCGTGCCTCGGTCGCCGCATCGTTCCTCTCCGCCGCCGGGATGAGGCTCGTCGCCGTCGACGACAGCTTCGACAACGCTGAGAAGGTCGGGCTCCACCTCGTGGGGCCCGAGGCGTGACCTCGGCACTCCTGGCCGCCGTCGTCGCCGGCGCGCTCATCGGGCTCAGCCTGGGAGCGCTCGGCGGCGGCGGGTCCATCCTCGCCGTACCCGTGCTCCTCGCGCTGGGACAGACCGCGGCCCAGGCCACCACCGGGTCACTGGTCGTCGTGGGAGTCACGTCCCTGGCGGGCGCCGTGACCGCCCACCGCGCCGGCAACGTCCTGCTCGCCCGCGGCGTCGCCTTCGGCGCGGTGGCCATCGGCGGCGCGGTCCTCGGGGCGCACGCCTCGACGGCCGTTCCCGAACCGGTGCTGCTGGCCGCGTTCGCCGGCCTTATGCTCGTCGTCGCCGGCCTGATGACGGCTCGGCAGCTGCGCAGCCGACGCGGCACCGGCGCGGGCGTTCACGCCGACCGGCCCCGACTGGACGACCCCATCATCACGTTCAGCCCCACCTTCATGTGCCAGTGCCCGCGCGCCCTGAAGGTGCTCGTCACCGCGACCGCGGTTGGCCTGCTCACCGGGTTCCTCGGCGTCGGGGGCGGGTTCCTCGTCGTTCCCGCCCTGACCCTCGCCCTCGCGCTGCCGATGGGCTGTGCCGCCGGCACCTCGCTGGTCGTCATCACCATCACCAGCGCCGCGGCCCTTGCCACCCGTGCCGGCACCGGCATCGCCCCCGACTGGTGGCTCGTCGCCGCGCTCACCGTCACCGCCGTCGCCGGCTCCATCGCCGGAGCCCGCCTCGCCGCACGCACCGACACCGCTCGCCTCTCCGCCGCCTTCACCGGCCTGGTCCTCCTCGTCGCCGCCTGCACCGCCGCGACCGCCGTCCCCGCCCTCCTCTGAGGCTTCTCCCGCACACCCCTGACACGGAAACGAGTCCTGCCCACGACGTCGACGGCCACCCGCCGGCACGCCCAGCCCACCCGGCCCGCTCCAGACACCGACCCGTACGGCATCGACTGACCGACCGACCACGACCCAGACCCAAGACCCACAGAAACGGAGTCACCTCATGTGCCGACCGACCACCTGCAAGACCTGCGGCAAGACCACCTGGGCCGGCTGCGGCCAGCACGTCGCCGACGTCAAGGCGATGGTGCCCAACAACCAGTGGTGCAACGGGCAGCACACCACGGCCGAGAAGGCCGCTGCCAAGGCTGACAAGGCCGGTGCCACCGGTGGTGGCCTCCTGTCGCGGCTCTTCGGCCGCTGACCTCCGGGCCGGGTGGGGGACGCACACCCCCGGCGTTCCCCAC
>DASTPB010000148.1:0-10090 GCA_035762385.1 Nocardioides sp.
CACGCTACAGTACGTCGTCCGGGCAGGCGGCCAGGAGAGCGAGCTCTACACCGAGGAGTACGACGTGCGCTCCGGCCTGCCCACCGTGACCGCCGCGCCCGTTCCGGCCGCGGCAGGGGCGGTGCTCGAGGGCCGTCAGGACGTCGTCCTGACCTCGAGCATGCCCGGTCAGATCTTCTACACGACCGACGGCACCCGGCCGCAGATCAGCGACTCCGAGGAGCTGCTCGGAAGCACACTCGAGTACACGGAGCCGATCACGTTCGCCCGCAGCACCATCGTCAGGGCCTTCGCGCTCGCGGACCCGGTCGAGGCCCCGCCCGTGGAGCCCGCGCCGGTGGAGCCCCCGCTGGAGGAGCCTGCGCCGCCAGCCCCCCAGGCCGGAGCGGTGAAGACGTTCCCGTACGTCATCCACAACCTGCGGGCGGTCTCGCCCGAGAAGACCTTCGGGTACCCCTTCTCGCTGACCGACATCGGCCTGCCTCCCGCCACGCCCGGCGACCCCCGCGAGAACCCGGTCGGACTCGAGCTCTGCCTCGACGACCCGGGGTGCCCCGTCGTCGGCGACCTGCCCGACCCGACTCGCGGGCTCTCGTTCCCGGACAACTTCCCCGACGAGTCGTTCTGGTGGTCCGGAGAGGCGCAGCTCGACCTGCCCAACGGCCGGGCCCGCCTGATCCTCGCCCTCGAGGCGGCGTTCGACAGCCCGACGGTCCAGGACGGCCACCAGGTCGCGTTCGGCCGCATCCGGGTGCGGATGGACGACATGGTGCCGCTGGCGACGTACGAGATCGTGCACCCGTACGGCGTCATCCGGGCCACCGCCGACGACCGGGGACGGGTCTTCTACACCGAGGACAACGGCTGCATGACCGGGCCCTGCGGGTTCGACGCGCTGCGGGCGCAGCCGGTCGGGCCGGTCCTCCGCTGGACGGACGGCGCCCCTCCCGGCTACCTCGGGGACCCCACCGCTACGCACACCGTGGTCGGCAGCCCGTACGACACGAACGTGTTCGAGGTCCGGCAGGTCACCGACGGCGGCGGTCAGGCCATCAGCCCCGTGCTGGTCGGTGAGACCGACCAGTTCACGGTGCAGGGCAAGCTGCCCGGCCCCGGGGCCATCGCCAGCTGGCAGACCGGCCTCTTCAACCGCCAGCTCGACGTCACGCTCAGCTCGGGTGGGAACCCGCTGACGCAGGGCTTCCGGTACACCACGGACAGCACGGACCCGGTGACCAACGGCCAGGAGTACGACGGCCCGATCCACATCGAGGACGGCACCACCGTGCTGCGCTACGTCGCGGTGGGTGCCGACGGGCAGACGTCGGCCGTCGAGGAGGAGACCTACACCATCGACTCGATCGCGCCGACGCTGACGGCGAGCCCCGCCGGCGGTGCGTTCGACACGGCGCAGGAGGTCACCCTGCAGGCCAACGAGCTGGCGGACATCTTCTTCACGCTCGACGGCTCGACCCCGACCCAGACCAGCCCTCGCGCTCTCGGGCCGGTCCGGGTGGCGAGCAGCTCGACCCTCAAGGCGATCGCCGTCGACTTCGCCGGCAACGTCAGCCCGGTCCGGTCGTGGGACTTCACGATCACCCCGGCGCCCACGGGTGACGGTGGCACCGGGACGGGTGGCACCGGGACAGGTGGCACCGGGACAGGTGGCACCGCGACAGGTGGCACCGGGACAGGTGGCACCGGGACGCCGGCCGGCCCGGCTGCCACGGCACTCGTCGTACAGCCCACGACCGTGGGTCCCGTCGATGCCGGCGGCGTCACGACCTTCAGCGGCGTGCTGGCGGTGAACGGTCAGGCCCTCACCGGCGCGCCGGTCGTGCTCCAGACCAGGGCCCTGGTCGCAGCGAGGCCGGTGTTCTCGGGCCGCGCGTCCGTCGGGGCCGGCTGGGTCGACATCGCCGCCACGACGACGGGCGCCGGTGGGTTCTATGCCTTCCCCTCCATCAGGCCGACGGCGACCGCCGACTACCGGGTGGTGTTCCGCGGCGACGGCACCCACGGTCCCGTCGTCAGCGCGGTCGAGCGCATCCACGTGCGAGGCGCCGTGACGCTCGCCCGGAAGCACCACCGGGTGGTGGAGCGAGGGACGAGGATGACGCTCAGGGGCAAGCTGATCCCGGCCCACCGCGGTGCCATCGTCCTGGTCAAGCTCGACGGACCGGGCCGGCACGCCGACAGGGTGCGGGCGACGGTGACGCGCCGAGGCACCTGGAAGGTGACCTTCCGGGCACCGGCCCGCACCGGGCGGTGGACGGCCGTCGCGACATGGCGCGGCGACGTCGACCACCTCGGGTCGAGCAGCGCGGCACGGACCATCAGGGTCGTGCGGTAGGCCACCGTGCGGGCCCCGCCACCACCCCCCGGGTGGCGGGGCCTGCCGGCTGCTTCAGTCCCGGGGCCGGGTGTGCCAGAGCCAGGCGATCCCGACGAACGGCAGCACCAGCGGCAGCCACCCGTAGCCGGCGCCGTAGTCCGACCACACGGTGGCGTCGGGGAACAGCTCCGGGTCCAGCACGGTGAGGGTGCCGATGGTGAGCACCCCGACGAGCTCGAAGCCGACCGCCGCCCAGGCGAGCCGTCGCGGACGGGGGCCGACCTCGGCCAGGCCGAGCGTGGCGGCGATGTAGACCAGGGCCGCCAGGGCCGAGAGGGCGTACGCGAGCGGTGCCTCCCCGGCCTTGGTGGCCAGCTGGACGAGCGAGCGAGCGGTCGCGGCGAGGGCGAAGACGCCGTACACCGCGACGAGCGCGCGGCCGAGGCCCGACGAGGTGGAGGCGGCGACGTGGCTCACGAGGGCCACACCTGCATCACCCGGACGACGACGAAGGCCTGCGCGAGCCCGGCGACCATCAGCACCGCTGTGGCGCCGCGGCTGCGCTCGGCCAGCGACCAGGCGAAGCCGATCGGGAGGAGCACGAGCCCGGCGAGGAGGTAGCCGAACAGCGTGATGAGCCGGCCGCCGGAGAGGTCGACGTCACCGACCTGGACCACGGCGACGACGAGCAGCACCAGGGTGAGCGCCTCGATGACGGCGGCGAGACCGAGCAGCCCCCAGTCCGGCGTGCGGTCGAGCACGACGTAGACCAGCACGACCGCCGCGAAGAGCAGCGAGGCGACGAGCAGCACGAGGGGCAGGGGTCCGTCCACGAGGGTCGATTGTCGCAGGGCCGCCTGCGCGCTCACGCCGTGGCCGGGAGCTCCTTCATCGCGTGGTCGGCGATCTTCTTCATCATGTAGCCGTCGAGCCCGGCGCCGACGAAGCCGCCGGCCAGCGGCACGCCGCGCCCGAACCCGGCGAGCGTCTTCTCGCTCACCCCGCGCATCAACCGGAAGCCGACCGCCTTGTTGATCATCATCAGGGCCGCGGGCGGCAGTCCGCCGAGGGCGTACGTCGTCGCGCGGCTGCTGAAGGACGACATGCCGACCTTCTTGAGCACCTCGTCGGACTCCGCGCCGACGAGCACGAGCAGCACCGCGCTGCGCACCCGCGGCTCGTCGACGTCGTACCCACGCAGCACCGCGACGGCACCGACCATCCGGACCGCCTGGAGGTAGAACTCGGCGACGTTGACCGGGAGCGCGACCGGCATCGTGACGAAGCCGCCGAGCCCGGTGACGAACCCGCCCGCGGCGCCGCCGAGGGTGCTGCGTCGGGCCAGCGCGGCGATCGCCTTCTCGCGGTCGCCGCCGGCCTTGCGCAGCGCCTCGTCGGCCACCTCGCGGACCGGGTCGAGGGGTCCGCGGCCGTCCAGGCCGACGTCGAGGAGCAGGGTCACCAGCCGGTCGATCGCGCCCGAGTCCGCGTCGGGGTCGCTCGAGGGATCCAGCACGGACGTGGTGGTGGCCGGCTCGGAGCGGCCGCGGCGGACGAGGTCCTTGAGTCCCATGCGGCACACCCTACGAACCCGACGGTCAGCGGGCCCGGGACCCGCCCCTCGCAACGGGCCCGGGACCCGGGCGGGGGTCAGGAGATCGAGGAGCGGAACCCGCGCAGACGCAGGCTGTTGGTCACCACGAAGACGCTGGAGAAGGCCATCGCGGCGCCGGCGAGCATCGGGTTGAGCAGGCCGGCGGCGGCGAGGGGCAGGGCGGCGACGTTGTAGGCGAAGGCCCAGAAGAGGTTGCCCTTGATCGTGCCCAGCGTCCGACGCGAGAGCCGGATGGCGTCGACGGCGACGAGGAGGTCGCCGCGCACGAGGGTGAGGTCACCGGCCTCGATCGCCACGTCGGTGCCGGTGCCCATCGAGAGCCCGAGGTCGGCCTGGGCGAGGGCGGCCGCGTCGTTGACGCCGTCACCCACCATCGCCACGACCTTGCCGGCGGCCTGGAGGCGCTGCACCTCGGCGACCTTGTCGGCGGGCAGCACGTCGGCCACGACCGTCTCGATGCCCACCTGGTCGGCCACGTGGCGGGCGGCGGCCTCGTTGTCACCGGTGAGGAGGATCGGGGTGAGACCGAGGTCGCGGAGCCCCGCGACGGCCTGGGCCGAGGTCGGCTTCACGGTGTCGCCGACCACGATGACGCCCCGGGCCCGGCCGTCCCAGCCCACGGCGACGGCGGTGCGGCCCTCGCCCTGCGCCCGCTCGACGGCCGCGACGAGCACGGGCGGGAGGTGCTGCGCCCAGTCGGCCAGCAGGCTGGGCCGACCGACGACGACGGCGTGGCCCTCGACGACGCCCTGCACCCCGAGGCCCTCGCGGTTCGCGAACTCCTCGACCACCGGCAGCTGAGGACGTGGTGGACGGATCCCGGGCCCGATCGCGTCCACGGCGTCCTCAGACATCTCGGACGGGACGCCGGCGGCGGCGATGGCCCGCCCGATGGGGTGCTCGGACGCCGACTCGAGCGCGGCGGCGAGGCGTCGTACGTCGTCGACGGACTCACCCTCGGCGACCACCACCTCGTGGACCATCATCTGTCCGGTGGTCACGGTGCCGGTCTTGTCGAGCACGATCGTGTCCACGCGCCGGGTCGACTCGAGGACCTCCGGACCCTTGATGAGGATGCCGAGCTGGGCGCCGCGACCGGTGCCGACCATCAGCGCGGTCGGAGTGGCCAGCCCGAGGGCGCAGGGGCACGCGATGATGAGGACCGACACCGCGGCGGTGAAGGCTGCCGTGGCGCCGCCGCCCGCGCCGAGCCAGAAGCCGAGCGTGGCCACCGACAGGCCGATCACGACGGGCACGAAGACCCCGGACACGCGGTCGGCGAGGCGCTGGACCTCGGCCTTGCCGTTCTGCGCGTCCTCCACCAGGCGCGCCATCTGCGCGAGCTGGGTGTCGGCGCCGACGCGGGTGGCGCGGACGACGAGGCGACCGCCGGCGTTGACGGTGGCACCCACGACCGGGTCACCGGGCTTCACCTCCACGGGCACCGACTCGCCGGTGAGCATCGAGGCGTCGACCGCGGAGCTGCCCTCGACGACCTCGCCGTCGGTCGCCACCTTCTCCCCGGGGCGTACGACGAACAGGTCGCCCACCGCGAGCTGGTCGACGGGGATCGTGGTCTCGCGCCCGTCGCGCAGCACCGCCACGTCGCGCACCCCGAGCTCGAGCAGCGCCCGGAGCGCAGCACCCGCGCGCCGCTTGGAACGGTGCTCCAGCCAGCGTCCGGCGAGGAGGAACGTGGTCACGCCGGCGGCGGCCTCGAGGTAGATGTTGCCCGCGCCGTCGGTGCGGTCGATCGAGATCCGGAACGGGTGGGTCATCCCGGGCTCGCCGGCCGTGCCGAGGAAGAGGGCCCACAGCGACCAGGCGAACGCCGCGAGCACCCCGACCGACACCAACGTGTCCATCGTCGTCGCGCCGTGGCGCAGGTTGGTCCAGGCCGCGCGGTGGAACGGCCAGGCACCCCACACCACGACCGGGGCGGCGAGGGTCAACGAGGCCCACTGCCAGTAGGTGAACTGCCAGGCCGGGACCATGGCCATCGCGACCACGGGGATGCTGAGCGCGGTGCTGATCAGCAGCCGCTGCAGCAACGGGTCGCGCTCCGGCTCGGCCGGGGCGACCTCGTCCGGCGGGGTCGGCAGCGCGGCGGCGTAGCCGGCGGCCTCGACGGTGCGCAGCAGGTCGTCGGTGGAGACGGTGCCGGGGAAGGTGACCTTGGCCTTCTCGGTCGCGTAGTTGACCGTGGCCGTGACGCCGTCGAGCTTGTTGAGCTTGCGCTCGATGCGGTTGGCGCACGACGCGCACGTCATGCCGGTGATCGCCAGCTCGACGTCGCTCAGGGGCTGGGGTGCCGTGCTCGACTCAGTGGCCATGGTCGCCTCCCTCGTCGTGACCGTCACCGGACGGCGCGCCGCCGGACTCGACGGTGAACGCTGCCGTGTGCACGGCCCCGCGGTGCCGGAAGTCCAGGAACAGGCGGTACGTCGCCGGCTCGGGGAAGGCTGTCGCGAAGTCGATGCCCGGACCCGCGGGGCCGTCCTCGGGGTGGACGTGGAGGTAGCCCAGGTCGCCCGCCCGCATCGCGACGAGGTGCCCGTAGGCCCCGAGGTACGGCTGGAGGTCGGACACCGGCTCGCCGTCGAGCTCGATGCGCGTCGTGAGCACGGTCGGGGCTCCCGGGGCCGTGTCGCCGTCGAGGCGGACCGTGTAGGTGCCGGCCGCCGTCTCGATCGTCGCGGTCCGGTCGTCGCCGGGCAGCTCTGCGGGCGCGAAGTCGCCGGCCACCGACACGTCGTCCGCCAGCGTGATGTTCTCCCAGCCGGCGGGGACGAGGTCGGCGACGACGCGCCACACCCCGGGCGTGAGCCGCACGTCCACCGACCACGTGCCGGTGGCCCGGTCGAGCCGCGGGTGCACGTGCTGGAAGCCGGTCAGGTCACGTCGTACGACGACGAGGTGCAGGTCCTTCTCGTGCTCGCGCGTGTAGTCGAGCAGGGGGCGGCCGCTCGAGGTGAGCACCTGGAAGTCGAGGGAGGTGCGACCGGCAGGCAGTGTCCGGTCCGCGAGCGCGAGCGTGAACCCGTCGTCGCTCGCGGTCAGCCCGGTCGCCTCCGCGACGGCGGAGGAGTGGTCGTCGTGACCGGCGTCGTCACCGTGGTCGTCGCTCATGCCCTCGTGGGCCGCGGCCGGCTCGGTGTCGATCGGTCCGACGAGCCGGCCGCCGGCCCACGCCAGCGCGAACGCAGCGGCCAGCGCCGAGACGAACGCGACGACACGCAGCGGGGTGCTCATGGGGGACTTCCTTGGGGGCTGGGGTTCAGGCGCTCGATTCGGCGCCCTTGTCAACTCGCTGGCGCTCGTGGACCAGGTCGCCGCTCTCAGGCGAGGGCGTAGCCGGCCTCCTCGACGGCCGCGCGGACCGCCGACTCGTCGAGGGGGGTGGCGCTCGTGACGGTGACCGCCCCGGTCTCGACGACCACGTCGACGCCCTCGACGCCGGCGATCTCGGAGATCTCCTCGCTCACGGACGCGGCGCAGTGGCCGCAGGTCATGCCGGTGACGGTGTAGGTGGTGGTCTCGCTCATGGGGGTTCCTCCGGTCGTGGTGCGTGGGTCTGGGTGGGTCGCGGTGGGCTCAGGACTTCACGAGGCGCGCGATGGCCTCGGACGCCTCCTTGAGCTTCTGCTCCTGCTCGGCCCCTCCCTGGCGCGCGGCGTCGACGAGGCAGTGCGCCATGTGGTCGTCGAGCAGCGACAGGGCGAGGGCCTGCAGCGCCTTGGTCGCCGCCGACACCTGGGTGAGGATGTCGATGCAGTACTTCTCCTCCTCGACCATCCGCTGGATCCCGCGGACCTGTCCCTCGATCCGTCGCAGGCGCTTGAGGTGCGCCTGGACCGCTTCGTCGTTGCCCTCGAGGTGGCCATGGGGAGCGCTCATGTCGACAAGATACCCCTAGGGGGTATCGAGTTCAAGCCAGTTCTCACCCTTCCGGGTGGAAAGACCGGTGCAGGCACCACCGATGTGCGTGTAAGGCACCCCCTCGGGTTACTGTCCCTCGTGACGGTCGGGGGGTCGTCGAGGGATGGGCAGCTCGTCCATCGCTCCCGGACGACCCGGAGGACCACCGCATGATCAGCATGGACATCCGCGTCGGCCTGCTCGGCGGTGACGAGCTCGTCCGCCGGGGCCTGGACAGCATGTTGAGGACGTTGGGCGGCTTCGAGCTCGGCACGATCAAGGACCGCGCACGCCTGCCCCTCGACATCGCGCTGGTCGAGACCTTCGGCACCGCCCGGGGTGACACCACCCTGCAGCGCGCCGTGGCCGACCCGCACATCCGCCGGGTCGCCGTGTACACGTGGAACCACCAGCCCGGGCTGGCCCACGAGCACCTCGGTGACGGCGTCAACGGCTACCTGGCCAAGAGCCTCAACGCCCAGCAGCTCGGCAGGGCGCTGCGCTCCATCCACCTCGGGGAGACCGTCGTGGCTCCCTTGCTGCCGGTGCTGCCGACGAAGGACCTGCGCTCGAGCACCCAGGCCGACTTCCTCACCGCTCGTGAGCGCGAGACGCTGGCCCACATCGCCACCGGCAAGAGCAACGACGAGATCGCACGGCAGATGCGGATCTCGCTCAACTCCGTGAAGTCCTACATCCGCAGCGCCTACCGCAAGACCGGCGTCCAGAGCCGCAGCCAGGCGGTGCTCTGGGCCGTCTCCCACGGCCTGGCCGCCGAGGCCCTCGAGCGCGTCTGAGCGCACGAGCGCCCCGGAGGATGTCGTACGACGTCCTCCGGGTGCTTCGTGAGGGTCAGCTCCGGTAGCCGCCGAGCAGCTCGGCCAGCCGCAGGTGCGGCTGCGCCTCGTCCTTGCGACCCTTGCGCTGCAGCGCGCGGCCGAGGAGGAGGTGGGCGTAGGGCTCGTTCGGGTCGCGCTCCAGCAGCTCGGTGGCGACACGGATGGTGCCGTCGAGCTGGGCCGAGTGGAACAGCGAGCGCGCCAGCAGCAGGCGTACGTCGGTGAGCTCGTGCACCACGTCGCCGGGATCGTCGAGCAGCTCCGTCAGCAGCACGGCGGCCTCGCGGTAGGCACGCTCCTCGAAGAGCGCCTGGGCGCGGAGCCAGCGATCGTGGGTGGTGTCCTCGAGCAGGCCCGCGTGTCCGCGCAGCAGGTCCTCGAAGGGGGTGAAGTCGGTCATCGTCGCTCCTCTCGAGAGCAGCTCCCCCGGGTGTCCGGAGGACAGGCCGCCGGGGGCATGGTCCGAGCGTGCGCCCGGCAGCCGGTGCAACGTCGCAGGTGCCTCGGCGATTCCACCTCCCGTTCGCACGGAATACTGGGCGTGCCAGTCCTGTTCAAGGTGATACAAACTTCAACCACATGCAGGAGGAACCATGCAGTTCGGCATCTTCAGCGTCGGTGACGTCACGACGGACCCGACCGACGGACGGACCCCGTCCGAGGCCGAGCGCATCTCGGCGATGACGCAGTACGCCCTCAAGGCGGAGGAGGTCGGCCTCGACGTCTTCGCGACCGGCGAGCACCACAACCCGCCGTTCGTCGTGTCGTCCCCGACCACGCACCTCGGCTTCATCGCCGCACAGACCGAGACGCTGCTGCTCTCGACGAGCACCACGCTGATCACCACCAACGACCCGGTGAAGATCGCCGAGGACTACGCCTTCCTGCAGCACCTCTCCGGCGGCCGCGTCGACCTGATGATGGGCCGCGGCAACACCGGACCGGTCTACCCGTGGTTCGGCAAGGACATCCGCGACGGCATCAAGCTCGCGGTCGAGAACTACCACCTGCTGCGCAAGCTGTGGCGCGAGCCGGTCGTCAACTGGCAGGGCCAGTTCCGCACCCCGCTGCAGGGCTACACCTCGACGCCCGCCCCCCTCGACGGCACCCCGCCGTTCGTGTGGCACGGGTCGATCCGCAGCACCGAGATCGCCGAGCAGGCGGCCTACTACGGTGACGGCTTCTTCCACAACCACATCTTCTGGACCAAGGAGCACACCGAGCAGATGGTGCGCCTCTACCGCCAGCGCTTCGAGTTCTACGGCCACGGCGCGGCCGACCAGGCCTACGTCGGCCTGGGCGGGCAGGCCTTCATGGCCTCCACGGAGGCCGAGGCCAAGCGCGTCTTCCGGCCCTACTTCGACAACGCCCCGGTCTACGGCC
>DASTPB010000149.1:0-25433 GCA_035762385.1 Nocardioides sp.
GTCAGCGAGGGCCAGGAGGTCGCCGAGGGCGACACCATCGTCGTCATGGAGGCGATGAAGATGGAGCAGCCCCTCAAGGCCCACAAGGCCGGCACCGTCACCGGCCTCCAGGCCGAGGTCGGCGCCACCGTCACCAACGGCGCCGTGATCTGCGAGATCACGGACTGATCTCCCGCCCAACGCCGTACCCGTCGAAGTCCCCGCTCGTGCGGGGACTTCGTCACGGGGAGGGGGTTGCAAAGGCCGACAGGTGCGCGACTCGCCCGCCCAGTTGCCACGGTGCGCCAAGTTAGATAGCGAGCGCTCACTTTCTATGTCACACTCTCCGGTGTGACGACCGAGCGCCGCACCCAGGCCCAGCGCCGCGAGGGCACCATCGGCGCGCTGCTGGAGGCGACGGTGACGTGCCTGACCGAGCGCGGGTACGCCGCCACCTCGACCGCCGCGGTCTGCGCGGAGGCGGGCGTGAGCCAGGGCGCGCTCTTCCGCCACTTCCCGACCCGCCAGGCGCTCCTGGTCGCGACCGCCGAGCACGTGGCGACGCGCAACGTCGCGGCGTTCCGAGCCGCGACCGACGGCGCCGCGGTCGACACGGTCGGCGACGTGACCGAGGTCCTGGCCCACCTGCGCGCGGCGGTGCTCTCCCCCACCAACCAGACCTGGCGCGAGCTCCTCGTCGCGGCCCGCGCCGACGCCGCCCTGCGCGAGGCCCTGCTGCCCGCGCGCGAGTCGCTGCACGCGCAGATGCTCGACGTCGCCGTCGACCTCTGGGGCGACCGCCTCACCGCCGACGACCTTCCGGCCGTCCTCAGCATCGTGGTCAACATGCTCGACGGCCTCGCCTTCTCCGCCCTCGACCCCGACCCCGCGGCCGCGCCCGGCCGCACTGTCGAGCGGGCCCTGCGCCTGCTTGCCGGGATGATCGTGAGCCACTACCCCGAGGAATCCCCATGAGCACCGACTTCACCCCCGACGTCATCGTGGTCGGCGCCGGCCTCGCCGGACTGGTCGCGACCCACGAGCTGGCGCTCGCCGGCAAGCGGGTGCTGGTGCTCGACCAGGAGAACCGCCACAACCTCGGCGGCCAGGCGTGGTGGTCGCTCGGCGGGCTGCTGTTCGTCGACAGCCCCGAGCAGCGGCGGATGGGGATCACCGACTCCCCCGAGCTGGCGTGGCAGGACTGGGAGGGGTCGGCCCAGTTCGACCGCCTCGGCGACGGCACCGACGGTCCCGGCCGGGGCGAGGACTTCTGGCCGCAGCAGTGGGCGAGGGCGTACGTCGACTTCGCGCACCGCGAGAAGCGCGACTACCTCCGCGCCCTCGGCCTCCGCTCGCTCCCGTTCGTCGGGTGGGCGGAGCGCGGCGACGGCCGGGCGACCGGCCACGGCAACTCGGTCCCGCGCTTCCACCTCACCTGGGGCACCGGCCCCGAGGTGGTGCGGATCTTCGCCGAGCCCGTCGAACGCGCCGAGACCGAGGGGCTCGTCCGCTTCGCCTTCCGCCACCAGGTCGACGAGCTCGTCGTCGAGGACGGCGCGGTCGTCGGCGTGCGCGGAACCGTGCTCGCCGACGACGACAGCCCGCGCGGCGTGAGGTCCAGCCGCGACGCCTCGGGCGCCTTCGAGCACCGGGCACCCGCCGTGGTGGTCACCTCCGGCGGCATCGGCCACAACCACGAGCTGATGCGGCGCCACTGGCCCACCGAGCGCGTCGGCGCCGCCCCCGAGCACCTCATCTCGGGCGTGCCCGCCCACGTCGACGGACGGATGCAGGGCATCGCCGAGGACGCCGGCGCGACGATGGTCAACAGGGACCGGATGTGGGCCTACGTCGAGGGCATCCACAACTGGGACCCGGTGTGGCCCGACCACGCGATCCGGATCCTCCCCGGGCCGTCGTCGATGTGGTTCGACGCCACCGGCAGGCGGCTCGAGGGCATGTCGGGCGTGCCCGGCGCGGACTCGATCGGCGCGATGAAGCAGATCCTCGCCGCCGGCCACGACTACTCGTGGTTCGTCCTCACCCAGTCGATCATCGAGAAGGAGTTCGCGCTCTCCGGCTCGGAGCAGAACCCCGACATCACCGGCAAGGACCTGAAGTTCCTCGCCCGGAGCCGGCTCGCGAAGGGGGCTCCGGGCCCGGTCGAGGCCTTCAAGGAGCACGGCGTCGACTTCGTCGTGGCCGACGACCTGACCACGCTGGTCGAGGGGATGAACGACCTCGCCCGCGGCCCGCAGCTCGACGTCGACGACCTCGAGCGGCAGATCGCCGCCCGCGACCGCGAGGTCGACAACCCCTTCGCCAAGGACATCCAGGTGATGGCGATCCACAACGCGCGCCGCAGCCGCACCGACAAGCTGATCCGCGTCGCGAAGCCGCACAAGATCCTCGACCCGGCCCACGGCCCGCTGATCGCCGTCCGCCTCAACATCCTCTCCCGCAAGACGCTCGGGGGGCTCGAGACCGACCTCGACGGCCAGTGCGTGGCCGCCGACGGCAGCCGGGTCCCGGGCCTGTACGCTGCGGGCGAGGTCGCCGGGTTCGGCGGTGGTGGCGTGCACGGCTACAACGCGCTCGAGGGGACCTTCCTCGGCGGCTGCATCTTCTCCGGACGCGCCGTCGGGCGGGCGCTCGCGCGCTGAGGGGTGGCCCTCAGCGCAGCCCGACCGACTCGACCAGCGCCGCGAGGTGGTGCTCGAAGAGGTCACCCGGGTCCGCCAGGGTGTCGGCTCCGTACTGCCCGAACACCTCCCACGACACGCACCCGAACAACGCCGCCCAGGCGAAGAGTCCCCGCGCGACCAGCTGCTCCGGGACGGTGAGCCCCATCTGCCTGCGGATCCGGGCCAGGTCGCGGGAGAGCCGACGCGGCGAGACGGCGCCCTCGTCGACCCTGACGGCGCCCGCCTGCCAGGCGTCCTCCCACACCTCGACGAGGCGCTCGACGACCCGGGTGCCCGGCCGATTGGTCTGCTCGGCCGGCGCCTCGTAGCCGGGCACGGGGCTGCCGAAGAGCAGGGCGTACGTCGCCGGCTCGGCGAGGCCCCACGCCCGGACCGCGCGGCCGATGGCGGCCATCCGCCCGGCGTGGTCGGAGCGGTCGACCCCGGCGAGGGCGGCGTCGACCGCGTCCCCGAGCTCGTCGTAGCCGTCGACGACGAGCAGGGTCAGCAGCTCGTCACGGCTGGCGACGTAGCGGTAGACCGCCGACGACACCAGGCCGAGGTCCCGGGCGACGGCCCGGAGCGACAACGCGGCCGCACCGTCGGTCGCGAGGTGCTCCCGCCCGATGCGGACGATGTCGCGCATGGTCTGCTCGCGGGCCCGGCTGCGCGGCGTGGAGGCGGTGTCGTCCATGACGCGATCATGCCACGAACGAGAGCAGGAATCACGAATGTGAGCACTGCTCTTGCTTTTCGGGTCCGACGGGTGCATGCTGATGGAACGAGAGCAGTGCTCTCTCTTTCATAGGAGGAACCCCATGTCCCACGTCCACGTCGTCACCGGAGCCGGACCCGTCGGCTCGGCCGTCGCCCAGCAGCTCGCCGACGCGGGCCGGAAGGTGCGCCTGCTCACCCGCTCGGGGAGCGGCCCCGTGCACCCGCTCATCGACCGTCGGCGCGTCGACGTCTCCCAGCCGGACGCCCTCGTCGAGGTGTTCGACGGTGCCGTCGCGGTGCACCACTGCATCCACGGGTCGTCGTACGACGTCCGCGTCTGGCGCGCGGAGCTCCCCCGCGCGGAGCGGGCCGTCCTGGACGCCGCCGGCCGGGTCGGCGCCGTCGTCGTGTTCCCCGAGAGCCTCTACTCCTACGGTCCGGTGGACCGGCCGATCACCGAGGACCTGCCGCGCGCGGCCACCACGGGCAAGCTCGGCGTCCGCACCGAACTGCTCGCGCAGCGCGAGGCGTCCGCGACGCCGACGGTGAGCGTCGCGGCGTCCGACTTCTACGGGCCGCTGGTCCGCAACGCGCACGCCGGCGAGCGGATGGTCCCGACGGTGCTCGCCGGGCGGACCATGCGGGTGCTCGGGAGCCTCGACCAGCCGCACTCCTTCACCTACGTGCCCGACCTGGCGGCCGCGATGATCACCGCCGCCGGTCGCGAGGACCTCTGGAACACCTTCCTCCACGCGCCCACCGCGCCCGCCGTCACGCAGCGCCGGCTGGTGGAGCTGACGGCGCAGACGGCAGGCGTCCCGGTCCCACGGATGTCGGCGATCCCGCCGTGGGTGCTCCGCGCGTCGGGCGTGGTGTCGCGGGACATGCGCGAGCTGGCCGAGACCTCCTACATGTTCACCGACCCCTTCGTCCTCGACTCCTCCGCCAGCGAGGCGCGGCTCGACCTGGCGCCCACCCCGATGGACGTCGGGCTGGCAGCGACGGTCACCTGGTGGCGCCAGCGGGAGCACGCCGCCGCCTGACCGTCGTACGGACAGGTAACCCACGCCGCGGCGAGGGCTGGATAGCGTGCGGCCATGTTCTCCAAGGTGCTCGTCGCCAACCGTGGCGAGATCGCAGTCCGGGCCTTCCGTGCCGCGCGTGAGATCGGCGCGCGCACGGTGGCCGTGTTCCCCCACGAGGACCGCGGGTCCGAGCACCGGATGAAGGCCGAGGAGGCCTACCAGATCGGCGAGGTGGGCCACCCGGTCCGGGCCTACCTCGATCCCGAGGCGATCGTGCAGGTCGCCGTCGACTGCGGGGCGGACGCGATCTACCCCGGCTACGGCTTCCTGTCGGAGAACCCGGCGCTCGCCGAGGCCTGCGCCGCGGCGGGCATCACCTTCATCGGGCCCAGCGCCGAGGTGCTCACCCTCACCGGCAACAAGGCGCGCGCGATCGCGGCGGCGAAGGCCGCCGGCGTACCGGTGCTGGAGTCGGTGCCGCCGTCGACCGACGTCGAGGAGCTCCTCGCGGCCGCCGAGCAGATCGAGGCACCGCTCTTCGTCAAGGCCGTCGCCGGAGGTGGTGGCCGTGGCATGCGCCGCGTCGACGACCGCAACGACCTGCGCGAGGCGATCGAGACGTGCATGCGCGAGGCCGAGGGCGCGTTCGGCGACCCGACCGTCTTCATCGAGCAGGCCGTGGTCGACCCGCGCCACATCGAGGTGCAGATCCTGTCGGACGGCACCGGCTCCGACGAGGGCGTGATCCACCTCTACGAGCGCGACTGCTCGGTCCAGCGGCGCCACCAGAAGGTGGTCGAGATCGCCCCGGCCCCGAACCTCGACCCCGAGCTCCGCGACCGCATCTGCGCCGACGCCGTCCGCTTCGCCCGCGAGATCGACTACAAGAACGCCGGCACGGTCGAGTTCCTCCTCGACCCGTCGGGGAAGTACGTCTTCATCGAGATGAACCCCCGCATCCAGGTCGAGCACACGGTGACCGAGGAGGTCACGGGCGTCGACCTCGTGCAGTCGCAGATGCGCATCGCCGCCGGCGCCACGCTCGCCGACCTCGAGCTGACCCAGGACTCGGTCCAGCCGCGCGGCTTCGCGCTGCAGTGCCGCATCACCACCGAGGACCCCGCCAACGGCTTCCGGCCCGACACCGGCAAGATCACGATGTACCGCTCCCCCGGCGGTCCCGGCGTACGCCTCGACGGCGGCACCACCTACACCGGCGCCGAGATCAGCCCGCACTTCGACTCGATGCTGGCCAAGCTCACCTGTCGTGGCCGCACCTTCGAGGCGGCCGTGCAGAAGGCCCGTCGCGCCCTCCTGGAGTTCCGCATCCGCGGGGTCTCGACCAACGTCGGCTTCCTCCAGGCCGTCCTCGCCGACCCCGACTTCGCCGCCGGCGGGGTGACCACCTCGTTCATCGAGGACCACCCGCAGCTGCTCCAGGCGCAGGTCGGCGGCGACCGCGCCACCCGCCTGCTCGAGTTCCTCGCCGACGTCACCGTCAACCAGCCCCACGGCGCCGCGCCCGTGACCGTCACCCCGGTCAGCAAGCTCCCGCAGCTCGACCGCTCGCAGCCGGTGCCCGACGGCACCCGCCAGCTGCTGCGGGAGATCGGCCCCGAGGAGTTCGCCCGCCGCCTGCGCGCGCAGACGACCGTCGCGGTCACCGAGACGACGTTCCGCGACGCCCACCAGTCGCTGCTGGCCACCCGGGTGCGCACCCGCGACCTGCTCGCGGTGGCCGACCACGTCGCCCGCACCACCCCGCAGCTGTGGTCGGTCGAGTGCTGGGGCGGGGCGACGTACGACGTCGCGCTGCGCTTCCTCAACGAGGACCCGTGGGAGCGCCTCGCCGCCCTGCGGGAGGCGATCCCCAACATCGGCCTGCAGATGCTGCTGCGCGGTCGCAACACCGTGGGCTACACCCCCTACCCGACCGAGGTCACCGAAGCCTTCGTCCGGGAGGCGGCCGAGACCGGCATCGACGTCTTCCGCATCTTCGACGCCCTCAACGACGTCTCGCAGATGCGTCCGGCCATCGACGCCGTCCGCGCCACCGGGACCTCGGTCGCGGAGGTGGCGCTCTGCTACACCGGCGACCTGTCCTCGCCCGACGAGACGCTCTACACGCTGGACTACTACCTGCGCCTCGCCGAGCAGATCGTCGAGGCCGGCGCCCACGTGCTGGCGATCAAGGACATGGCCGGCCTGCTCCGCGCACCCGCTGCCCGCACCCTCGTGACGGCGCTGCGCGAGCGGTTCGACCTGCCCGTCCACCTGCACACGCACGACACCCCCGGCGGCCAGCTCGCCACCCTGCTCGCGGCGATCGACGCCGGTGTCGACGCGGTCGACGCCGCCTCGGCGTCGATGGCCGGCGGCACCTCGCAGCCGGCGCTCTCCGCGCTGGTGTCGGCGACCGACCACTCGGACCGCGAGACCGGGCTGTCGCTCGCCGCGGTGAACGCGATGGAGCCCTACTGGGAGGCCGTGCGCCGCGTCTACGCGCCCTTCGAGTCGGGTCTCCCCGCCCCGACCGGACGCGTCTACCGCCACGAGATCCCGGGCGGCCAGCTCTCCAACCTGCGCCAGCAGGCGATCGCGCTGGGGCTCGGCGAGAAGTTCGAGCAGGTCGAGGACATGTACGCCGCGGCCAACGACATCCTCGGCAACGTCGTCAAGGTGACCCCGTCGTCCAAGGTCGTCGGCGACCTCGCGCTCGCGCTGGTCGCGGCCGGCGCCGACCCTCACGCGTTCGAGGCCGACCCGGCCTCCTACGACGTCCCGGACTCGGTGATCGGCTTCCTCAACGGCGAGCTGGGCGACCCGCCCGGCGGGTGGCCCGAGCCGTTCCGCACCAAGGCCCTGGCCGGCCGCACCTGGAAGCAGCCCGCCGAGACCCTCACCGACGAGCAGCGGGCCGGCCTCGACTCACCCGATGCGGCCGACCGGCGAGCGACCCTCAACGAGCTGCTCTTCCCCGGCCCGACCGCGGCCTTCCACGAGTCGCGCCGGACGTACGGCGACCTGGCGGGCGTCTCGACGATCGACTACCTCTACGGCCTGCGCCGCGGCGAGGAGCACCGCGTCCGGGTCCGCGAGGGCCGGGAGATGCTGTTCGGCCTCGAGGCGATCAGCGAGGCCGACGAGCGCGGCTTCCGCAACGTCCTGGCGACCGTCGACGGCCAGCTCCGCCCGGTCCAGGTGCGCGACCGCAGCGTCTCCGCGGAGGTCGCGTCCGCCGAGAAGGCCGACCCGACCGACCGCGGGCACGTCGCGGCGCCGTACGACGGCGCGGTGACCGTCGGCGTCGCCGAGGGCGACAGCGTCGAGGCGGGCCAGACCGTCGCCACGATCGAGGCGATGAAGATGGAGGCCGCGATCACGGCGCCGGTCGCCGGCACGGTCAGCCGGCTCGCGGTCCCCGCGACCCAGGCCGTCGAGGGCGGTGACCTGGTGCTGGTGATCAGTCCTGGTTGAGCACGACCACGTCGGGATCGGGCTCGGCGACCTCCGTGACCTCCGGGTCCTCGCCCGTCACCTGACGGAACACCTCCGTGGCCACGGCGCGCATGCCGTTGACCTTCGGGTGGAACGGCGCCGCGATCCCGGCGCGGAAGCGCGGGCCGTTGACCCACGCACGGCCCTTGGCGCAGACGTCGTGGCCCTCTGACACCGCCGCCATGTCGACGTACGACGCCCCTGCCGCCCGCGCGCCGCGGCGGAGCGAGGCGTTGAGCAGGTCGGCGACCTCTGCCACCGGGCCCAGCACGTCGGCCGGGACACCGACGGCGCGGCAGGTGCCCTCGGTCGGGAGGATGTCCGGGTAGCCGACGACGATGACGTCGGCGTCGGGTGCGCGCTGGGAGATCCGCCGGACGGCCGTCCGCACGTGGCCGGCCACCTTGCCGGTGTCGGCGCGCAGCTGTGCCACCGGGCAGGCGGCTGCCGGCCCCCGCTGGCACTGGATCAACGAGTCGTAGATGCCGAAGTCGTTGCCGCCGATGCCGAGGGTGACCAGGTCGGTCTCCGCGGACACGGCGTCGAGCTGCGCCGCCGTCGTGTTGCCGTCGAACATCACCATCGGCGAGTAGAGGTCGCGGGTGGTGGCGGCCGAGCAGGTCACGTCGGTGTAGCTGGCGACGTCGAGCCAGTCGGCCAGGAAGGCCGGGTAGTTGTCGGTCGAGCGCGCGCACCCCTGCGGGTCGGTGCGCATGGTGCCGATGAACGGCCCCGCCGAGAACGAGTCACCCATGGCGACGTAGTCGATGGGGCTGGTCGCCGCGGTGTCGACCGGCGGGTCGGGCAGGTCGCGATCGCCGGTGTCGGCCGCCCCGCCGGCGTCGCACGCGGACAGGGAGAGGGCGAGGGCGGCGGCTGCCGCCACCATCCGGAACCGTCGGGTCACAGGCGCGCGGGGCCCTTCTGGCGCGGGATCACGCTGAAGGTGAACCAGTCGGAGTAGAGGCCGAGGTAGGAGCGCGCGTCGTCGCCGCTCAGGGTCGCCCGGCCGCCGGTGAAGACGAACGCCATGTCGGTGACGCGTCCGCCCCACTCGCCGTTGCCGTCGCGGGCGACGACCTCGATGCCGGTGAGGTCGCCCAGGCCCGGCCAGTGCTTCTCGACCTGGGTGTCGTCGATGGTGGTGGTCCAGGTCGAGTACGTCGGGTTGGCGAGGCCGTCGTACGGGTCGGCCTGCGCGACCAGGTAGGGCATGGACCCGGCCGAGGACCAGCCGCCGTTGCTCGCGGAGAACTGCGTGAACGCCGGACGCCCGTCGTGGAAGAGACCCCGACCGGCCGTGGCCCGGATGGCGGCGGTCGCCGCCTCGTGCTCGACGTCGGCACCGCCGTAGACCTGGCACTGCGTCGTGTCGCAGAGGTCGTAGTGGGACGCGTTGGGGTGGGAGCGCTCGAACGCCGCGTAGGTGCGCGCTGCGACGGACTGGGCGCTGACCGCCGCCGGGGTCCACAGCGCGGGGACCTCCTGCGGCACGACACCACGCAGGTAGGCCTCCATCCCGACGCGGTTCACCGTCTCGCGCTTGCCACCGGTGCGGGGCGCCACGGACTGCAGGGTGCCGCGGTAGTCGCGGCGGGCGCCGGGCAGGACGAGCGTCAGACGGCCGTCGGCAGCGCGGAACTCCGCCTCGCCGCCGACCTTCTTCCAGGTGCGCCACGACCCGCCCTTCGTCCACTGGACGGCGGTGTCGCGGCCCTTGGCGACCAGGCGCCACTTGCGTGCCGCATTGGTCGGCAGCCGCCAGGTGCGCGAGCGGCCCACCCGGTTGACCTTGAGGCCGCGCTCGGCGACGACCTGGACGTCACGGCCCGTGTCGGCGGTGATGAGGACGCGGACCTTGCCGCGGACCGCCCCCCACGTGGTGCCGGGGTAGTAGAACTCGTTGATCTGCTGCCAGGTCAGGCCCTGCTGGGCGGCACCGAGCGCGCCGTACTGCGACATCCCGTGCCCGTGGCCGAAGCCGTGCCCGGTGATCGTGATGGCGCTGCTGCCCGCGACCGACCAGGTCTCGACCGCTCGGCGCGGCTCGGCCGGCGACGCCGCGGACGCCGGGAGGGCAGGCAGCAGCAGCGCACTCGTGGCGAGCGCGATCGGCAGCAGGCGGGAACGCATCATCAGGTGGTCTCTCCCCCGAGAACGGACGACGAACCTCCGAGGTTACAGGCGCCCCGGGCGCCCCGGGGTGGGACCGCCGGATCTCGACGGCCCGAGCGGGTGTCCCACCTGCCTGTGACACTGGACGGGTGCCCGAGGGAGACAGCGTGTGGAAGCTCGCCCGCCGGCTGGACCGCCAGCTCGTCGGCCACACGCTCGAGCGCTCCGACTTCCGCACCCCCGCGCTCGCCACGCGCGACGTGTCGGGCCGCGAGGTCCTGGGGCACGACACCCACGGCAAGCACCTGCTGACCCGCCTGTCCGCCACCGCGGGGTCCCCACCGGCCACGCTCCACAGCCACCTCCGCATGGACGGATCGTGGTCGACCCTCGCGCCGGGCAAGCGGCTCCCCGCCTCGCTGCAGCCCCACGTGCGGCTCGTCTGGTCCCTCGACGACGGGCGGACCGTCCACGGCATCCGGCTGCACGACCTCGCGCTCGTGCCGACCGACCGCGAGGCCGACCTCGTCGGCCACCTCGGCCCCGACCCGCTGCGCGACGACTGGGACGCCGACGAGGCGGCCCGCCGCCTGGCCGCCGACCCGACCGTTCCCCTGGTGACCGCCCTGCTCGACCAGCGGTCGATGGCCGGCCTGGGCAACCTCTGGGCCAACGAGCTCGCCTTCCTGACCGGCGTCAGCCCGTGGACGCCGGTCGGGGAGGTCGACGTGGCCCGGCTCGTCGCGCGTGCCGCCACGATGCTGCGCCACTCGGCGACCGTGCCCGGCGCCTACCAGGTGACGACCGGGTCGCCGGTCCGGGGCGACGACCACTGGGTCACCGGGCGGCAGCGGCAGGGGTGCCGCCGGTGCGGCGGACCGGTCAGCGTGCAGGCCGAGGTGCCGGGGGACGCGGCCAACCGTCGTACGTGGTGGTGCCCGGCGTGCCAGCCCGGCCCGGGTCCTGGCGCGAGGGTCGGGAGCGTCCCGGCGATCAGACGTGGTGCAGGCGGCGGGCGGCCTCGGCGACCGACCCGCTCATCGACGGGTAGACGGTGAAGGCCTGCGCCAGCTGGTCGGCGGTCAGCGACTCCGCGACCGCCACCGACACCGGGTGGATGAGCTCGGAGGCGCGCGGCCCGACGACCACTCCCCCGACCACGATGCCGGTGCCGGGGCGGCAGAAGAGCTTCACGAAGCCGTCGCGGACCCCCTGCATCTTGGCGCGCGCGTTGCCGGCCAGCGGCAGGGTGACGACCTCGGCCTCGATCTCGCCGGCGTCGACGGCCTGCTGCGACCAGCCGACCGTGGCGATCTCCGGGGAGGTGAAGACGTTGGAGGAGACCTTCTTGAGGTCGAGCGGTGCGACCGCGTCGCCGAGGAAGTGCCACATCGCGATCCGGCCCTGCATCGCGGCCACCGAGGCCAGCATCAGCACACCGGTGCAGTCGCCCGCGGCGTAGATGCCGCGGGCCGAGGTGCGCGAGACGCGGTCGACGGTGATGAAGCCACCGTCGTCCACCGCCACGCCGGCCTCCTCGAGGCCGAGGTCGGCGGTGTTGGGCACCGAGCCCAGCGCCAGGATGCAGTGGCTGCCCGTCACCGTGCGCCCGTCGGTGAGGGTCACCGTCACCTCGTCGCCGTCGCGGGTCACGGACTGCATGCGCGAGCGGCTGAGCACCTTCATCCCGCGGCGGGTGGCGACGTCCTCCAGGACGGCCGACGCGTCGGCGTCCTCGCCGGGCAGCACCCGGTCGCGGCTGCTGACCAGGGTCACGTCGATGCCGAGGGCGAGGTAGGCGCTGGCGAACTCCGCGCCGGTGACGCCCGAGCCGACCACGATCAGCTTCTCCGGCACCTCGGTCAGGTCGTAGACCTGCTCCCAGGTGAGGATCCGCTCGCCGTCGGGCTGGGCGGTGGGCAGCGTGCGGGGCGCCGCTCCCGTCGCGACGATGATCGCGTCGGCCTGCAGGGTCTCCTCGCCGGCCGGGGTGGTGACCACGACGGTCAGGTCCGGCCCGAGGCGCCCGCGACCGGTGACGACGCGTACGCCGTCGCGGTCGAGCCGTGCCGCGATGTCGGTCGACTGGTCCGCGGCCAGCTGCTTCACGCGGGCGTTGACCCGCGCCAGGTCGACGCTGATGGTCGTCGCCGCGTCACCCTGGTGGTCGTGGAAGTTGACGCCCAGCTCCTGCGCCGTCGCCATGTCGGTCATCAGCTCGGCGGTCGCGATCAACGTCTTGCTCGGCACGCAGTCGGTGAGCACGGCGGAGCCGCCGACGCCGTCGGTGTCGACGACGGTGACCTCGGCGCCCAGCTGGGCGGCCACGTGCGCGGCCTCGTAGCCACCGGGTCCGCCGCCGATGATGACGATGTGGTCGGTCATCAGAGGTTGATCATGTGACCGGCGATGCCGTGGACGGCCTCCTTGACCGCCTCACCGAGCGTCGGGTGGGCGAAGACGTTGCGGGCCACCTCGTCGGCGGTGAGGTCCCACTTCTGGGCCAGCGTCATCACCGGCAGCAGCTCGGTGACGTCGGGACCGATCATGTGGGTGCCGATGATCTCGTTGTGCTCGGCGTCGGCGACGACCTTGACGAAACCGACGGCCTCGCCGAGTCCCATCGCCTTGCCGTTGGCGGTGAAGGGGAACGTCGCGGTCCTGACGTCGTAGCCCTTCTCCTTGGCCTGGGCCTCGCTGTAGCCGAAGGACCCGATCTGCGGCATGCAGTAGGTGGCGCGGGGCACGAAGTCGTACTCCACCGGCATGGTCTCGGCGCCGTTGATGGTCTCGGCGGCCACGATGCCCATCGCCTCGGCGACGTGGGCGAGCATCATCTTCCCGGTGCAGTCACCGATGGCGTAGACACCTGAGACGTTGGTGCGGCAGTAATCGTCGATCTCGATCGCGCCGCGCTCGGAGACGTTGACGCCGATGTTCTCGAGACCGAACCCCTTCACCCGCGGGGCGAAGCCGAAGGCGGCGAGGAACTTGTCGGCCTCGAGCACCTGCTCGTCGCCTCCGGCGGCGGGGGCGACGGTGACCTTGACGCCCGAGCCGGTGTCCTCGACGTTCTTGACCGCGGTCGAGGTGAGCACCTTCACGCCGAGCTTCTTGTAGTGCTTGAGCAGCTCCTTGGAGATGTCGGCGTCCTCGGTGGGCACCATCCGGTCGAGGAACTCCACGATCGTGACGTCGACCCCGAAGTTGGCCATCACGTAGGCGAACTCCACGCCGATCGCGCCGGAGCCGCCGATGACGATCGAGCCGGGGAGCTGGTCGGTGAGGATCTGCTCCTCGTAGGTCACCACGTTGTCGCTGAGCTCGACACCCGGCACCAGGCGCACGGTGGCGCCGGTGGCGAGGATCAGGTTGTCGAAGGTGTAGCCGGTGGTCTGGCCGTCCTTGTCCTTGACGTCGATCCCGGTCGCGCTGGTGAGGGTGCCCCACCCGTCGATCTCGGTGATCTTGTTCTTCTTCATCAGGAAGTGGACGCCCTTGACGATGCCGGCGCTCACGTCGCGGCTGCGCTTGTGGGTGGGACCGAACGACATGGTGGCGTCGCCCTCGATGCCGAACTTCGCCTTCTCGTGCTGCAGCGTGTGCGCCAGCTCGGCGTTCTTGAGCAGGGCCTTCGACGGGATGCAGCCGACGTTGAGGCAGACCCCTCCCCAGTACTTCTCCTCCACCACGGCGACCTTCTGGCCGAGCTGGGAGGCGCGGATCGCGGCGACGTAGCCACCGGGGCCGGCGCCGAGGACGAGGGTGTCGAAGTGGGTGTCGGTCACGCCTCCACCCTAGTTGTCCGCCGCGCAGGGGGAACACCCGAGGTCACGGCTCGATATCGTGTGGCCCGTGACGCTCTACGCCGCCTACGGGACCAACCTCGATCCCGCCCGCATGAGTGAGCGCTGCCCCCACTCGATCCTCCACTCCACCGGCTGGCTCACCGGCTGGCGCCTGACCTTCGGCGGCGAGGAGCACGGCTGGGACGGGGCGCTCTCGACGATCGTGCAGGACCCGTTCGAGCAGGTCTTCGTCGCGGTCTACGACGTCACGCCGGAGGACGAGCGCTCCCTCGACGGCTGGGAGGCCGCCGACACCGGGCTCTACCGCAAGACCAAGGTGCGGGTGCAGACGCTCACCGGCGAGCTCGTCGTGTGGGCCTACGTCCTCGACGCCTACGAGGGCGGGCTGCCCTCGGCGTCCTACCTCGGGGTCCTCGCCGACGCGGCCGATGCCGCGGGCGCGCCAGAGGACTACGTCGCGGCGCTGCGCCGCCGCGCCTGCCGGTCCACCGGGCTCTGATCACCGGCCGCGGGTCGGTCTAGAGTTCCCGGCGTGACCCACGCAGCTGCCGTCCCCACGCCCTACGAGAGCGCCGCCGAGGCCGCCGCCCGGCTCGCCGAGCTGACCGGTGTCGAGCGCCACGACATCGCCCTGGTGCTGGGCTCGGGCTGGCTGCCGGCCGTCGACGCGCTCGGCGAGGCGACCGCCGAGATCGACACCACCGACCTCCCCGGCTTCAGCGCAGCCGCCGTCGCCGGCCACAGCGGCAAGATCCGCTCGATCCGCCAGTCCACGCCGGACGGCGACAAGCACCTGCTGGTGTTCCTCTCGCGCACCCACTTCTACGAGGGCAAGGGCGTCGCCGCGGTCGTGCACCCCGTGCGTACGGCGGCCGCGGCCGGTTGCTCGGCCATCGTCCTCACCAACGGGTGCGGCGGGCTCAAGGAGGGGTGGCAGCCGGGCCAGCCGGTGCTGATCTCCGACCACATCAACCTCACCGGCACGAGCCCGATCGTCGGCGCGAACTTCGTGGACCTGACCGACCTCTACAGCCCGCGCCTGCGGGCGATGTGCAAGGAGGTCGACGGCTCCCTCGACGAGGGCGTCTACGTGCAGTTCCCCGGCCCCCACTACGAGACCCCCGCCGAGGTCCGGATGGCCGGCATCCTGGGCGGCCACCTCGTCGGCATGAGCACGACGCTCGAGGCCATCGCCGCGCGTGAGGCCGGCATGGAGGTCCTCGGGATCAGCCTGGTCACCAACCTCGCCGCCGGCCTGAGCGGCGAGCCGCTCCACCACGAGGAGGTCCTCGAGGCCGGTCGCTCGGCGGCCAGCCGGATGGGCGGCCTGCTGAGCCAGGTCGTGGCGAGGATCTGAGGCCGACGATGCGCGTGCTGGTCACCGGTGCTGCCGGCAGCATCGGCCGGGTGGTCACCGCCGGGCTCGCGGCCGGTGGTCACGACGTGGTGGGGCTCGACCTCGTCCCACCTCCCGACGGCACGCCCTTCGCGTGGCACGAGGCCGACTGCAGCGACGGCGACGCCGTCGAGGCGGTCGTCGCCGCCCTGTCGACCGGGGGCAGGCTCGACGCCGTCGTGCACCTCGCCGGGATCCCCGACGAGGCGTCGCTGCCCGACGAGCTGACCTCCCACGTCGTCACGACGGCGGCGCTGCTCGACGCGATGGTGGCCCACGACGTGCCGCGCATCGTCTACGCCTCCTCCAACCACGCCGTCGGCCGCACGCCCCGCGGGGACGGCGTGCTCACCGAGCAGGCCCTGCCCCGCCCCGACACCTACTACGGCGTGGCCAAGGTCGCGGCCGAGGCGCTGCTGCGCCTGTTCTCCGACCGGCACGGCATCGACGCCGTCGCGTGCCGGATCGGCTCCTTCCTCGAGGAGCCGGCCAGCGTGCGCGGCCTGTCGACGTGGCTCTCCCACGGCGACTGCGTCCGGATGGTCGAGGCGGCGCTGACCACCCCCGCCCCCGGCTATGCCGTCCTCTACGGCATCAGCGCCAACACCCGCGCGTGGTGGGACCTCGAGCCGGGTCGCCGGCTGGGCTACGAGCCGCAGGACGACGCCGAGTCGTACGCCGACCGGGTCGAGCCCGGCCCCCACGACGACGCGGAGGCCGCGCACGTCGGCGGCCCGTTCGCCACCGCGCAGTTCCACCGCCCCGCCCTGGGCGCTTGACTTCGAGCACGCTCCAAGTCGGACACTGGGCCGATGACCAGCCTGAGCATCGCCGAGGCGGCCGAGCGGACCGGGCTGACGGCCCACACGCTGCGCTACTACGAGCGTGACGGGCTGCTCCTGCACTCGGTCGACCGCGCGCCGTCCGGCCACCGCCGCTACACCGCCGACGACCTGCGGTGGATCGAGATGGTGACGCGGCTGCGTGCCACCGGCATGCCCATCCGGGACGTACGCCGTTACGCCGCCCTGGTGCGCGAGGGCGACGGCAACGAGGCCGAGCGCCTCGGCCTCCTCCTCGCGCACCGCGAGGTCGTCGAGCGCCAGCTCGCCGAGGTCACCGGCCACCTGCGGGCGATCGACCACAAGATCGCGCTCTACGAGAACAAGGTCGCGCCAGCCCCTTGACCTCGAGCGCGCTCGAAGGCGAAGGGTGGCAGGCATGAGCATCCAGACACGTCAGATCGGCTCCCTCACCGTCTCCGCCCTCGGCCTCGGCTGCATGGGGATGTCGGAGTTCTACGGCACCCCCGACGAGCAGTCGGGCATCGACACGATCCACCGGGCCCTCGACCTCGGGGTGACGTTCCTCGACACCGCCGACATGTACGGCCCGTTCACCAACGAGCAGCTCGTCGGACGCGCGATCAAGGGCCGTCGCGACGAGGTCCAGCTCGCCACCAAGTTCGGCAACGAGCGCAACCCCGACGGCTCCTGGGTCGGCATCAACGGCAGGCCCGACTACGTCCGTCGCGCGTGTGACGCGTCGCTGGAGCGGCTCGGCGTCGACCACATCGACCTCTACTACCAGCACCGCGTCGACCGGACCGTCCCGATCGAGGAGACGGTCGGCGCCATGAAGGAGCTCGTCGAGGCGGGCAAGGTGCGCCACCTCGGGCTGTCGGAGGCGTCCGCCCCCACGATCCGCCGCGCGCACGCCACCCACGCGATCACCGCCCTGCAGTCGGAGTACTCGCTCTTCACCCGCGACGTCGAGGACGAGATCGTCCCGGTGCTCCGTGAGCTCGGCATCGGCCTGGTCCCCTACTCCCCGCTCGGGCGCGGCATCCTGACCGGAGCCGTCACCCGCGAGTCGCTGGAGTCCGATGACTCCCGCGCCACCGGCCGCTTCCCCCGCTTCAGCGGCGACGCGCTCGACGCCAACCTCGCGCTCGTCGAGAAGGTCAGGGAGCTGGCCGGCGACAAGGGGTGCACGCCGGGCCAGCTCGCGCTCGCGTGGGTCCTCGCCCAGGGCGACGACGAGCTCGGGGTCGCGCCGATCCCCGGCACGAAGCGGGTGCGCTACCTCGAGGAGAACGTCGGCGCGCTCGACGTCGAGCTCACCTCCGACGACCTGGTCGCGCTCGAGAAGGCCGTGCCGCGCGACGCCGTGGCCGGCGACCGCTACGGCGACATGTCGTCCATCGACGCCTGATCCCTCACGTCGCGGCGATCCCGACCTTGCCCTCGCGGAAGGCGTCGACGAAGAGGGCGTGGTCGTCGCGCACGCGGACGGCGTACGCCATCCCCCAGTCGCACAACCAGTCCACGAACTCGTTGCGCCGACCCTCGAGCGAGCGGGCGATGGCCTGCTCGACCTGGAAGTCGACCAGGTCCTGGTGGCTGTCCTCGTCGGAGGCGCAGTGGATCTTCGCGGTGGCGCGGCCGAGGAGGTCGACGACGGCACGCATGTCCTCGGGCTCGTTGATCTCCGACCAGTCCAGGTCGACCTCGTAGGGCGAGACCTCGGACACCACGTAGCCGACGCCGTCGACGCTCGTGTGCCCGAGCAGCGGGTCGGTGTGCACCTGCAGCGCCCGCTGGCTGACCGCGGTGCGGTGGCCCTCGTGCTCGAAGTAGGCGTCCACCTCCGAGGTGTCGACGAACCGGCTCAGCGCCGGGATGTTGGCCTGCTTCATGCTCAGCACGACGTCGTTGTCGAGCGCCTGGCTGTAGCCCTCGACCAGCACGTTGTACGCCGGCAGCCCGGCGCTGCCGATGCCGAAGCCCGACTTGCCGACGACGTCGCGCAGCTCGTAGAAGAGCTCGCGGTCGAAGCGCTTGGACTCGGGGATCGTGTCGAGGTAGCCGCGGAACGCCGCGACCACCTCGGTGCGCTCCGCCCGCGCGAGGCGGCGGGTGCTGCCGTCCTCGAGGAAGCGCCGCTTCCCCTTCGTCATGTAGGTCATCTCGTCGAGGAGGTCGGCGCGCCGCATCGCCCGCGCCGCCACCAACGCGGCCAGCACCGGCCCCTCGGCCGTGTCGAGCCGGATCTCGAAGTCGTCGTCGGTGTCGGAGGCGACGTAGTGGCTCACCTGGGCCAGGTAGGACCGCGCGTAGCGGGCGATCAGCTTGCGGATCGCGTCGTCGGGCAGCGCCTTCTGCCAACCGACCAGCGCGAGGCTGGCCGCGAACCTCTGGAGGTCCCACGTGAAGTGACCGAGGTAGGCCTCGTCGAAGTCGTTGATGTCGAAGACCAGCCGGCCGTCGGAGTTGAGGTAGGTGCCGAAGTTCTCGACGTGCAGGTCGCCGTGGATCCAGATGCGCTCGGCGCCGTGGGAGGCCCAGTCGTCGCTCTCGCCGGTCACGTCGTTGAAGAACAGGCAGGCGGTGCCGCGGTAGAACGCGTGAGGGTCCTTGGCCATCTTGCGGTACTTCGCCCGGAACGCTGCCGGGTCGGCTCGCATCAGGGGCGCGAACGCGTCCCGCAGCACCTCGATGATCACCTGGGTGCGGGCGTCGGTTCGCGCAGTGGCCATGCGGGCACTCTAGGACCGGCGGCCAGTAGGTTGGGGGCCATGGCAACCACACAACTCGGCCCCCACACCGTCAGCACCGTGGGCGAGCTCCCCGCCGTCGGCTCGCAGGCTCCCGGCTTCGACCTCGTCGACTCCGGGTTCGGCTCGCTCACCGACGCCGACGTCTCCGGCAAGCGGGTGGTGCTCAACATCTTCCCGAGCATCGACACCGGCGTGTGCCAGGCGAGCGTCCGCAAGTTCAACGAGCTCGCGGCGGGCCTCGACAACACCGCCGTCGTCAACGTCTCGGTCGACCTGCCCCTCGCCCAGGCCCGCTTCTGCGGGGCCGAGGGCATCGACGACGTGCTCGTCGGCTCGGCCTTCCGCTCCTCCTTCGGCGAGGACTACGGCGTGGCGATGGCCGACGGTGGCTGGCAGGGCCTGCTGGCCCGGGCGGTCGTCGTCCTCGACACCGACCGCACCGTGCTGCACACCCAGCTCACCGACGCGATCGGTCACGAGCCCGACTACGACGCCGCGGTGGCCGCGCTCGGATGAGCCCTCGGCATCACTGCCGCCGGGCGAGCCAGTCGTGCTCGACCGGCGGCAGCAGGCCCGAGGCCAGGAAGGTCGTGGCGAGGTCCTTGTCGCCCATCAGGGCCCGGAAGTACATCGGCAGCGTGAGCCCGTGGCCAGGCCTGTGGACCACCTCGACGGGATCGCCCGCCCGGATCGAGCCGGGCTCCAGCACGGCGAGGTAGGCGCCGGTCAGCCCGCGCTCGGCGAAGCGGCGTACCCATGCCCGCTCGGCCATGTGCTTGGCGAAGGTGGCGCACGGGATGCGCGGTCCGCAGACCTCGAGCAGCGTGCCGCCGACCTGCCACCGCTCCCCCACCTCGGCCGTGTCGACCTCGAGGCCGCGCGTGGTGAGGTTCTCCCCGAACATCCCGTCCGCCAGGTCGCGGTCGAGGTGCCCGCCCCACCAGTCGAGCTCCTCGCGGGCGACGGCGTAGACCGCCTGGGTCGTGCCGCCGTGGTGCCTGCGGCTGATGATCGCGTCACCCACCACCCCGCTGCCGAGCCCGCCGCGCTTGGGGCCCGGGTCGCGCACGTCGATCACGTCGACCGGGCGCTTGCGGATGCCACTGGGGCGCTTGAGACCCGGCACCGGCTCGGCCGCCCCTGCGTTCACGGACTGGACGACGGCTGGCACGCGGACACGCTAGCCGTCGGCACGTCGACTGCCGCGCGCGGACTGGGGCCACGGACGCAGCGACGACCCGACGTCAGGAGTCGCCGGTGTGGCAGACGGCCTCGATGTTGTTGCCCTCGGTGTCGCGGACGAACGCGCCGTAGTAGGCGGGGTGGTACTCCGGCCAGAGCCTCGGCTCGTGGAGCGACTCCGCGCCGGCCGCCACGGCCTCGGCGTGCCAGGCCCGGACCGTGGCGGCGTCGGCTGCCTGGAAGGCCACGTGGACCTCGCGGTTCGCCCCGATGCCGTCGAAGGTGCTGATCCAGAAGTCCGGTTGCTCCGTGCCGTAGCCGATGGCCTCCTCGAAGTCCATCAGCCGGCGATGGCCCAGCACGCCGAGGACCCGGTCGTAGAACGCCGCCGCGCGCGCAAGGTCGGTGCAGTTGATGCCCAGGTGATCGATCATGCGTCGATCGTGGCACTTGCCACCGACGACGTCATGGCTGCCGCTCGCCATGGCGACCACCGGCCACGACGTCCCGGCGCCGCAGGGGGTCCGAGCGGGATAGCGTGCGTCCATGACCGCGCCGACCGACCAGACCACCCTGCTCGAGGCAGCCCGCGCCTGGGCTGCCGAGGACCCCGACGAGCAGACGCGGTCCGACCTGGAGGCGCTCGTCGCCGCCGCCGAGCGGGGCGAGGAGACCGACCTCGCTGACCGGTTCGCCGGTACGCTCGAGTTCGGCACGGCCGGGCTGCGCGGCGCGCTTGGCGCCGGACCCAACCGGATGAACCGCGTCGTGGTCACGCGCGCAGCGGCCGGGCTGGCGGCGTACCTGAAGGACACCGGCCACAGCGGCGGGTCCGTGGTGATCGGCTTCGACGCCCGCCACAACTCCGACGTCTTCGCGCGCGACACCGCGGAGATCATGACCGGCGCCGGGTTCCGGGCGCTCGTGATGCCGCGGACGTTGCCCACCCCCCTGCTCGCGTTCGCGATCCGCGAGCTCGGCTGCGCGGCCGGCGTGATGGTCACCGCCAGCCACAACCCGCCGCAGGACAACGGCTACAAGGTCTACCTCGGCGACGGCAGCCAGATCGTCCCTCCGGCCGACGTCGAGATCGCCGCCAGGATCGCCGCGGTCGGCCCGCTCGCGGACCTGCCGCGCGGCGACGCCGGCAGCGTGGTCGGCGAGGAGATCGTCGACCGCTACCTCGACACGGTCGCGGGCCTGGCCGAGGACGGCCCGCGCGACCTGCGCATCGTCTACACCCCGCTCCACGGCGTCGGCGGCACGACGGTCGCGCAGGTGCTGGAGACCGCCGGCTTCGACGCCCCCCACATCGTCGAGCAGCAGGAGCACCCCGACCCCGACTTCCCGACCGTGTCGTTCCCCAACCCGGAGGAGCCGGGCGCGATGGACCTCGCGATGGCGCTCGCCGCGGAGCAGCGGGCCGACCTGGTGGTCGCCAACGACCCCGACGCCGACCGGTGCGCCGTCGCGGTGCCGGACGTCCACGGGTGGCGGATGCTGCGCGGCGACGAGGTGGGCGCCCTGCTGGCCCACCACCTGATCGCCCGCGGGCGGCAGGGCACCTACGCCAACTCGATCGTCTCCTCCAGCCTGCTCGGCAAGATGGCCGCCGCGGCCGGGCAGCCGCACGAGGAGACCCTCACCGGCTTCAAGTGGATCGGCCGTGTCGAGGGCCTCGCGTTCGGCTACGAGGAGGCGCTCGGCTACTGCTGCGACCCGGAGCACGTCAAGGACAAGGACGGTGTCTCGGCGCTGCTGCTCGTGTGCGAGCTCGCGGCGCAGGCCAAGGCCGAGGGGCGCGGCCTCACCGACATCCTCGACGACATCGCCCACCAGCACGGGCTGCACGCGACCGACCAGCTGTCGGTGCGCTTCGACGACCTCGCCGCCATCCCGGCGACGATGGACCGGTTGCGCAGCGCACCGCCCACCTCGCTCGGCGGTCTGCCGGTCGAGCAGGTGGAGGACCTCTCGCAGGGCTCGGCCGCGCTGCCGCCGACCGACGGGCTGCGCTACACGCTCGCCGAGGGTGCCCGCGTGATCGTGCGGCCGAGCGGCACCGAGCCCAAGGTCAAGTGCTACCTCGAGGTCGTGGTCCCGGTGGAGACGGGGGCCGACGGTGGTGGCGCCGACGCCGCCCGCATCTCCGCGGTGGGCCGGCTCGACGCGATCAAGGCCGACCTGCGGGGCGCCGCCTTCGGGGGCTGACGGGGCTACGCTGGGCCCATGGTCCGGTCCGTGGTCGTCGCGCTGGCGTCCCTCGTCGCCGCCGTCGCGCTCGCACCGACGGTCTCGACCATGTCGGCCGAGGCACTCGTCGTGCTCGCCACGCTGGCCGCCGCCACCACCGTGATGGGCGTCCACGGCCCCGCCGCGATCCCCGACGCGGCGATGCGCCTGCTCCTGCCCCGCCGTCGCGCTGCCGACATCCCGCTCGTGCTTCCCGGACGGACCACCGACGTGGTCCACCCGGTGCGCCCGCGCGCTCCTGGACGCGTCTGACCCGTCGCCCCGCGCGACGTCGTACAGACCCATCCACCCCGATCCAGGAGACACCCATGTCACCGCTCGCCCCGCTCAAGCACGCCCTCTCCGCCGTCCTCGCCACGACCCACGACGCCCTCACCGCCCTCGGCTGGTCCGCCGACTCCGCCGTCACCTGGGTGCTCGGCATCGCCTCCCTCGTCGTCCTCGTGCGGCTCCTGATGCTGCCGTTCGTCGTCCACGGCGTGCGCCAGGCACATGCCGGGGCCCGCGCCCGCCCCCACCTGCAGGAGATCTCCCAGCGCTACCGCGGCCGCACGGACGCCGAGAGCATGCGCGCCCACATGGACGAGCGCCGCGCCGTGTCCGCGGAGCACGGCGTGAGCCGGCTGGGCTGCCTGCCGGTGCTGGTGCAGCTGCCGGTCTGGATCGCGCTCTACCACCTCGTGTCCGACGTGGCCCACGGCACGGCCGTCGGGGCCATGGGTCCGGGGCTGGTGTCGTCCTTCGGCGCCGCCTCGGTCGTCGGGGTGTCGCTGGCCGGTCACGGCTACCTCGGCGCCGGCGGCCTCCACCTCGCGGTCGTGGCCGGGCTGGCGGTCACCGCCGCCGCCCTGTCGTACGTCACCCAGCGCTTCGTCGTCGCGCCCAACACCTCGGTCGAGGGCATGCCGGAGGCGATGGCCGCCGCGCAGCGCCTCATGCCGGTGATGTCGGCCGGTGGGCTGCTGCTCGCCGGCGGCGCCGTGCCGGTGGCGCTGCTGTTCTACTGGGTGTGCAGCTCGACGTGGACGCTGGGCCAGTCGGCGGCGATCGCACGCTGGTGGCCGACCCCGGGGACGCGAGCGGCGGCACGCCGGGTCACGGCGTGACGACGGGGGCGCCGGGCGTGCGACCGGCGGGTCGCCTCAGAGGAAGAAGCTGACCACCAGCAGGAGAGCGGCCACCCCGATCACGGCCAGCGGCAGCAGCGCCGGCTCGCGTCGTACGGCGTCGGGCAGCGCCCGTTGCTCCTCCGAGCCGGGCGCGACCCCGGCGCGGTCGCGGGCAGCGTCGATCAGCTCGCCCAACCGGTGCTCGGCCCAGTCGACGTAGGCCATCCCCTCCCACAGACCGCCCCCGGGCGGGGTGTCGGGCGCGGTGTCGGACTCGCTGTCGGTCGAGGTGCCGGACTCGCTGTCGGGTGAGGTGCCGGGCGACCGTGCCATGCGCGACTTCAGCGACTTGCGCCACGTGCGGCCCAGCACCGTGCTGACGAATCGCTGGTCACCGACGCGGACGGCCAGCACCTGGCGCACGACCATCTCCTCGACCGCTGCCAGCCGGATGTGGACGGTGTCGGCGAGGTTGCGCATCACGAGGTGCTCCTCGGTGACCCACAGCGCGGGGCGCAGCATCGAGGCCCACGCGAGGACACCGAGCAGCAGGGCCAGGCCGCCGACCCAGACGGGGAAGCCCTCGTCCAGGTAGGCCACCATCGCGACCACGACCACAGCGCTGAGGAGCACCGCCGCCCAGCCCGAGAACCGTCCGCTGGTGGGCTTGAACCGCTCCACGACAGCCTCGCCGTCGTCCTGCAGGCGTGCCATGTTCTCCTCGCCGTTTTGGGCAGACATTGGCCCCCTGCGGATTGCCGGGGGCGTCCGGCCCAACTCTATGCTGGGTCGGTGACACCCACTGCCAGCTCCACGGCGAGCACCACCTCCACGCACGCCGTCTTCGACGACGTCGTGCGCTCGGACTCCTCGCTCCGCCGATTCCTCCACGGCCTTCCGGGCGTCGACCAGGTCGGGTGCGAGGCCCGCGCCGCCGGTCTGGCCACCCGGTCGATCAAGACCAGCGCGAAGGCGTACGCCATCGACCTGGCCATCCGGATGGTCGACCTCACCACGCTCGAGGGCCAGGACACGCACGGCAAGGTCCGCGCCCTGGCGTCGAAGGCGATGCGCCCCGACCCGGCCGACCCGACCTGCCCCGCGACCGCCGCGGTGTGCGTCTACCCCGACATGGTCGCGACCGCCAAGCAGACCCTCGGCGACAGCGGGGTCCACGTCGCCGCGGTCGCCACCGCGTTCCCGAGCGGTCGCGCGGCGATGGACATCAAGCTCGCCGACACCCGCGACGCGGTCGAGGCCGGCGCCGACGAGATCGACATGGTCATCGACCGCGGTGCGTTCCTCTCCGGCCGCTACCTGGAGGTCTTCGAGGAGATCGCGCAGGTCCGTGAGGCGTGCGGGGACGCGCACCTCAAGGTCATCTTCGAGACCGGCGAGCTGCAGACCTACGACAACGTCCGCCGCGCCAGCTGGCTGGCGATGATGGCCGGTGGCCACTTCATCAAGACCTCCACCGGCAAGGTGCAGCCCGCGGCGACCCTGCCCGTCACCCTGATCATGCTCGAGGCGGTCCGCGACTTCCGCGAGCAGACCGGTCAGATGATCGGCGTCAAGCCCGCAGGCGGCATCAAGACCACCAAGGACGCCATCAAGTACCTCGTGATGGTCAACGAGATCTGCGGCGACGACTGGCTCGACCCCGACTGGTTCCGCTTCGGCGCCTCCACGCTGCTCAACGACCTGCTCATGCAGCGCACCAAGATGACGACCGGCCGCTACTCCGGTCCCGACTACTTCACGCTGGACTGAGGCACCCCACATGTTCGAGTACGCCCCCGCACCCGAGTCGCGAGCCATCGTCGACATCAAGCCGTCCTACGGCCTGTTCATCAACGGCGAGTTCGTGGACGGCAACGGTACGTCGTTCAAGACCGTCAACCCCGCCACCGAGGAGGTGCTGGCCGAGGTCGCCGAGGCCAGCGAGGCCGACGTCGACGAGGCCGTGAAGGCCGCCCGCCGCGCCTACACCCGCGTCTGGTCGCGGATGTCCGGCGCCGAGCGCGCCAAGTACCTCTACCGGATCGCCCGGATCATCCAGGAGCGCGGCCGCGAGCTCGCCGTCCTGGAGTCGATCGACAACGGCAAG
>DASTPB010000150.1:0-4346 GCA_035762385.1 Nocardioides sp.
CGGGACGGGTCGGGCTGGGCATCCAGGTCGCGCACGGCGTCGGCGAGGTGACGTTCGAAGACGTCGTCGATGAGGCACCTACCTAGGGGTGGACAGGGCTCCACGGTCCCACCAACGAGAGGGCCCCGCAACAGGCGTCCCACCGGGGGTGGTCGACGGCGTCCCTCACTCCCGAGGAAGCACCACAGGCGCACCTCCGGCCGCCCCAGTCGGGAGGACGAATCGGACTCAGGTCGATGGGTACGGAACCTGCCCGGAACGAACGACACCGAGCGCAGAGGAGACGGACATGACGACAGCACGAGAGGTGATGACCGGAGGCGCGGAGTGCGCGTCGGTCGACGACACCGTGACGCACGCGGCCCGCAGGATGAGGGACCTGGGCGTCGGTGCGCTGCCCATCTGCGGCCAGGACAACAGGCTGGCCGGGATGATCACCGACCGCGACATCGTCCTCAACTGCGTGGCCGAGGGGATGGACACCACCGAGGTGCGCGTGGCGGACTACGCGGGCGACGAGGTCGTCACCATCGGTGCCGACGACGACATCGAGGAGGCGCTGTCCACCATGGCGCGGCACGGCGTGCGGCGCCTGCCGGTCGTCGACGGGCACGACCTGGTCGGGATGATCAGCCAGGCCGACATCGCCAAGAACCTGCCGGAGGACAAGGCCGGTCGCCTCGTGGAGGCCATCTCGGCGGCGCCGTCGACGGACTGAGCCGATCGCGGACCCGTCCGAGCACCCCGGCCGGGCGGGTCAGCCGCGCGACTCCAGCTCCCGCACGAGCTCGTCCAGGGCGAGCCTCGTCGCGGCGACCACGACCTCGCTGGGGTCGCCGGCCAGGCAGGCGTGGAGCGACCGCGTCCCGGCCGGGGTGGCCACCGCGAGGTGGACGGTGCCGGGCGGTCGGTCCTCCTGCGGACCGGGTCCGCCCACGCCGGTGATGCCGAGGGCGAGGTCGGCGCCCAGCAGCGTGCGTACGCCGTCCGCCATCTGCTCGGCACAGGCGGCCGTCACGACGGGGCCGGGGGTGACGCCCAGGACGTCGAACTTCACGTCCTCGTCGTAGGCGACGACGGCGCCGCGGTACCACTCGCTCGCGGCTTCGCCGCGGCCGAGGAACGAGGAGATGCGTCCGGCGGTGAGCGACTCCGCGACCGCCACGCGGACGCCGTACGACGTCGCCAGGTCGGCCACGCGGTCAGCGCGCTCCTCATCGGTCGGCTCGTGATCGGCGGGCACTGCCACCTCCGGGGGTCGCGGTCGGGTGTCGGGAACGACGTCGGCTCACCCTGCGTTCCCCGCCGACCCGGCCCCCATGCACGCGCGATGCACGCCCGCGCTCTCTCGCGCGGGCGCATGGAAGCGGCTGTCCGGGGCACTGGCAGGCCACCACAGCACACGCACATCGACAAGCACACCGCACGACGGACCGAGGAGGTCTTCGCTCCATGAAGGCAGTCACGTGGCAGGGCAAGCAGGACATGCAGGTCACCGAGGTCCCGGACCCGGTCATCGAGGAGCGCACCGACGTCGTCATCGAGGTGACGTCGACCGGGCTGTGCGGGTCCGACCTGCACCTCTACGACCCGCTGACGCCGTTCATGACGGCGGGCGACATCGTGGGCCACGAGCCGATGGGCATCGTGCGCGAGGTCGGCTCGGCGGTGAGCTCGCTGGCGCCCGGTGACCGCGTGGTCGTGCCCTTCAACATCAGCTGTGGCACGTGCTGGATGTGCTCGCGTGGCCTCTACAGCCAGTGCGAGACCACCCAGAACAAGGACACCGGCACGGGCGCGAGCCTGTTCGGCTACAGCAAGCTCTACGGACAGGTGCCCGGCGGCCAGGCCGAGCTCCTGCGCGTGCCGTTCGGCGACACGCTGCCGATCAAGGTGCCGCACGGGGCGCCGGACGACCGCTTCCTGTTCCTCTCCGACGTGCTGCCCACCGCGTGGCAGGCCGTGGAGTACGCCGACGTGGAGGACGGCGGCACGCTCCTCGTGGTCGGCTCCGGTCCGATCGGCGACATGGCGGCGCGGATCGCGCTGCACCGAGGCCTGCGGGTCATCGTCGTCGACTCCGTGCGCGAGCGGCTCGCCCGCGTCCACGGTCGCGGTGCCGAGACGATCGACTTCACCGAGGTCGACGGCGTGGGTGACGCGGTCCGCGAGCTCACCGACGGCCGCGGTGCCGACGGCGTGATCGACGCGGTGGGGATGGAGGCGCACGGCTCGCCGGTCGCCGAGACGGCGCAGAAGGCCCTCGGCCTGCTGCCCAAGAAGGTGCAGGAGAAGGTGATGCTCAACTTCGGCGTCGACCGCCTCGCCGCCCTGATGAGCTGCATCGACAGCGTGCGCCGCGGCGGCACCATCAGCATCTCGGGTGTCTACGGCGCCCCGACCGACCCGCTGCCGATGTTCCAGCTCTTCGACAAGCAGGTGCAGGTGCGGATGGGCCAGGCCAACGTCCGGCGCTGGAGCGACGACATCCTGGCGCTCCTGGAGAAGGACGAGGACGTGCTCGGCGTCGAGTCGTTCGCCACGCACCACCTGCCGCTGGACGACGCTCCCGAGGCCTACCGGAAGTTCCGGGACAAGGAGGACGGCATGGTGAAGGTGGTGTTCCGGCCGTGAGGCTGCCCAAGCCGCGCGGCGGGCTCAGCGAGTGGCTCGTCGCGCGACTCGCCGAGCCCGGCCTGACCGGCACGGCGCCCGACGCGGATTCGTGGGACGACGAGTCGATCTCCCTCTGGACGCTCCACGAGCTGTCGTTCCGCGGCTTCGAGGACGCCGACGACCGCGCCGAGTGGGACCCCGAGCTGCTCGTCGTACGCCGTGGCCTCGAGACCGCGCTCGAGGAGCGGCTGCGCGCGCGGTGGGCGGAGGCCGGCATCCCGGAGACGCCTGCCCCTGCCGAGGTGCCGGCCGCCCTGGAGGACCTCGTCGCCGAGGACGACGGCCCGTCGCTGGCCGACTTCGTCCGTCGGCGCGCCGACGGTGACCAGGTGCTCGAGCTGCTGCGGCAGCGCTCGGTCTACCACCTCAAGGAGTCCGACCCCTCGGCCTTCGTCGTGCCGCGGCTCCCCGTCCGGGCGAAGGCGGCGCTGATGGCGCTGCAGTTCGACGAGTACGGCGACGGCGACCCCAACCGCCTCCACTCCCACCTCTTCGCCCGCGGGCTCGAGGCGGTCGGGCTGCGGGCGGAGTACGGCGCCTACGTCGACGACGCGATCCCCGAGAACCTCGAGATGAACAACGCCGGCTCCCTCTTCGGCCTGCACCGCCGGCTGCGCGGAGCGGCGATGGGGCACCTCGCGGCGTTCGAGATGACCAGCTCGCTGCCGTCGCGCAAGATGGTGCAGGGGCTCGAGCGACTCGGGCTCGACGGGCCGATGGCCGACTACTACGACGAGCACGTCGAGGCCGACGCCATCCACGAGCACCTCGCTGCCCGTGACATCTGCGGGACCCTCGCCGACGACGAGCCCGACCAGGCGGCGGAGATCCTCTTCGGCGCCTTCACCTGCCTCGACGTCGAGGCGCGCTTCGCGACCGCGATGCTGGGGGCGTGGGAGGGGCAGCGGTGAGCGAGCGCGACTTCGACCACCCGGACGTCGTGCTCGTCCCGCACGGCCCGATGCTGCTCCGCGGCGCCGAGTCCGTGCAGGACCTCGACGGCACCGTCCACCCCGTCGACCGCCCGGTCGTCGCCCTCTGCCGCTGCGAGAAGTCGAGCCGCCTCCCCTGGTGCGACGGGACCCACAAGGTCATCCCTCGCTGAGGCGTCGTATAGGGGCGCGACGCGCGGGGGCGGGGCGGTGGCTGAGGGGGATTCGCGGGCGGTAGAACCCCGCTGGCGCACCGCTCCCGGTGTGTCGTCGTCAGCCAGCAGCCCGACGATGCTCAGGCGCGGTCGATCCGGGCGAGCACCCCGCGCACCTGCTGGCGCACCTCGACCATCACCAGCCGGCCGTCGGTGAAGCAGGGCTCACTGCGCAGGGCGTCGGCCTGGGCCCGGGTGCCGACCTGCAGGACGGCGGAGCCGCCGGGGGACAGGTGGTCGTCGATGACGGCGAGGCACGCGCGGGCGACGTCGAGCCCGTCGTCGCCGCCGTCGATCGCGGTGAGCGGGTCCTCGGGATAGCGGACCGTCTGCTCGCGGGGCACCCACGGGGGGTCGGCGATGACCACCGGGAACGTCTCGTCGGGGGCGAGCGCCTCCTGGAGGCGCGCCTCGCGCACCTCGACGAGCTCGGCGAGCCCGGCGGCCAGGGCGTTGGCCCGGGCGTAGTCGCAGGCGACCGGGTTGGCGTCCACGCAGAGCAGGCGGCGACCGGTCTTCGCGA
>DASTPB010000151.1:0-4207 GCA_035762385.1 Nocardioides sp.
CCAAGGCCTGATCCCAGGTCCGCCGCGCAGGCCCGTCACCCCGCTGGGGTGGCGGGCCTTCGTGCGTCCGGCGGTGCCTGGGGGGTGTTCGGGTGGCCAGAAACCCTCGTCCGACACCGCGGGCGGTGGTGGCGTACGGTCACGAGCCGGTGGGCGGTGCGGGAGGGGCATTCGGGGGACCGGAAATCCCCGTGGGACACCGCTGTCGGGAGCTCGGCGGTGGGAGTCAGAGGCGGGCGAGGACCTCGGCGGCGTCGAGGCTGCGGGGAGCGCCGCCGGTGGCGGCGAGGTGGCGGGTGGCGGCGACGACGGCGTCGTTGACGGGCGTCGGGACGCCGTGGAGGCGACCCTGGAGCACGATCTCGCCCGCGAGGTAGTCGATCTCCGAGTCGCCGGTGGCTCGGGTGAGGCTCTGCCAGGTCGAGCCGCCGCGACGCTCGAGGTCGGTGCGGCGCCGGAGGATCGAGCCGCGGCGCTCGCGGTCCGCCTCGGCGGAGACGACGGTGAAGCCGGCCGCGGCCAGCACGCGCTCGCCCTCCTCCTGGGCGCGCTCGGCGAGCTCGTCCGCGGCGTCGCCCTGGGCGAAGGAGGCGTCGACGCCGTTGCCGAGGTTCATCACGAGCTTGCGGCGCTTCATCGCCATGATGTCCGCGCGCTCGTCCGAGGCGATCCCGGCGGAGCGGAGGTCCGCGGCCACGGCCGCGGTGGTGGCGTCGGTGCCGTTCGGGAAGCGGCCGATGTCGAGGATCGCCGGGGTGGGGTGGCAGGACGCCACCACGACGCCCGGCTCGAGGTGGGTGGCCGGCAGCATCACGCAGACGGCGTACGTCCTGGCGAAGAGCCGCAGCGCGGCGGTCTCGGTCGCGATGCCGTTGGTGAGGCACACGACCGGTACGTCGGCCGGGGCGTGGGCGCGGAGGTCGGCGAGCGCGACGGCGGCCTGGTGGGACTTCACCGCCAGCAGCACGACCGTGTCGTCGGTCCACGCGACCTCGGCGGCGGTGTCGGTCGCCGGGGCCACGATGCGGTGCCGGCCGTCTCCGGTGTCCAGCACGAGACCCTGCGCCCGGATGGCCTCGAGGTGGGCCCCCCGAGCCACCAGCGTCACCGCGTGGCCGGCCAGGGTGAGTGTGCCGCCGACGACCCCACCCACGGCACCCGCGCCGTAGACGACGTACCTCATGTCGTCGACCCTACGAGGAGCGCCGGGGCCACCGGTCAGCGGCGTACGCGGAACCGGAGGTGGAGGACGCGGTCACCCCGGACGACGATGTCCGGGTCGTCGAGCAGGTGCTGGGTCGCGAGCGAGCCGAAGTAGCGCTTGCCGGTGCCGAACACCACCGGCACCACGTCCATCGCCACCTCGTCGACGAGGCCGAGCGCGAGCGCCTGCCCGCCCACGTCGCCCGCCGCCACGGACACGGTCCGTCCGCCGGCCAGCTCCCGCGCAGTGGCGACGGCGGTGGTCACGTCGTCGACGAAGTGGTACGACGCCTCCGGGTGCCACCCCTCCGGCTTCGGTCGGTGCGACACCACGACCACGTGGTCGCCGGCCGGGGGACGCCCCTCCCACCCGTTCGTGAGGTCGAACAGGTGGCGGCCGATCACCATGGTGCCGATGGAGTCCCACACGGGTCGGACGTAGTCGTACGACGCCTGCGACACCCGTAGGCCCCCGGGCGCCGGGTCGTCCATGTCCTGTGCTGCCAGGCGCCGGTCGCCGTTGACGTACCAGTCGAACAGGGGGCCCGGGTCGTCGTCCGGGTCGGCGATGAACCCGTCCAGCGAGACCACGTTGTTCATCACGACGGTGCTCACGTCGTGCCTCCGCCGGCGGGGCGCCAGGCGGGGTCGCGACCGACGAATCCCATCAGCCGGTCGACCGCGGGCGCGTCGTCGGGGACGGGCACGGCAGGCCCGTACTGCCCGGACTCGCGGAGCATCGCCTCGATGGGCCGCATCCCCTCCAGCATCTGCCCGGCGTAGTCCTCGTCGAGCCGCGGCTCCTGCCCGGTCGCGCGGGCCAGGTCCCACGAGTGCATGAACACGTCGGAGGTGTAGAACTGGTCGACCGCGCGAGCCAGCGGGTGCGGCCCGACGTAGGGGTGGGTGAACTCCTCGTCGCCGCGCTCGTCGAGCAGTCCCTGGACACCGGCCGCGTGGTGCTGCCAGGCCGCGGCCGGGTCGTCCGCGGTGGCTGGTCCGGCCGGGAGCTCGACCCCGCCCGCGGAGAGGAACCCGCGGAACCACGAGACCAGGTGGTCGACGACGTCGACGGCCGTCCAGCCGTCGACCGGAGCGGGCGCGGACCAGTCGGTCGTCCGGTCGACGAGCCGGGAGAACTCGCCGGCCACCGCCTCGTGGCGAGCGGCCGGGGACTCGGGCAGTGACATCAGAGCGAGCCGTCCGCGAGCATGCGGTCGATCGCGGCGTAGCCGTCGTTGACGCCGACTTCCATGCCGCTGCTCAGCCAGCCGTCGCGGGCCTCGAAGGAGTCGCACAGGCTGAACGCATGGAGACGGGTGCGGCCGTCGCCGAGGTCCTCGAAGGTCATCGTCTCCAGCGCGACCGCGTCGGGCATGCCGTCCCAGGTGAAGGTCTGAACGATGCGGTCCTCGCGCACGGTGTGGAAGCACCCGTGGAAGGACGTCTCGAACTCGTCGCGGCCCTCGAGGCCGCGGGCGGTGTAGCGCCAGCAGCCGCCCTCGCGGGCGTCCCACTCCGTGATCTCGGCGCCGACGCTGCTCGGGCCGCTCCACTGGGCGAAGAGCTCGCGGTCGGTGTGGGCGCGGAACAGCTGGGCGGGCGTGGCGGCGAAGTCGCGCCAGATGTGGATGGCCGGGACCGTCGGGTCGGCCTCGATGGCGGCCTCGGGGTAGCGGGTGGCGGCGTCGCTGGTCTGCACGGTGGTCATGATGCGGTTCCTTCCTGCTGGATGATGGCGGTGCTGCTGGGGTCGTCTTCCTGCATCCGCGCGAGCACGGCGTCGAGGCGCGCGAAGCGCTCCTCGGCCTGCCGGCGGTAGCGCTCGATCCACTTCGTCATGAGGTCGAACACCTCGGCTTCCAGGTGCACCGGACGTCGTTGCGCCTCCCGGGTCCGGGTCACCAGGCCGGCGTCCTCGAGCACCTTGAGGTGCTTGGAGACGGCCTGGAGGCTCACGTTGTAGGGCGCAGCCAGGTCGTTGACCGTGTGGTCGCCCTCGGTGAGGCGGGCCACCATGTCCCGACGGGTCGGGTCGGCCAGGGCGGCGAAGACGCGGGAGAGCTGGTCGGTCACGGAGCACCTTCTTCAACTGATTGGTTGAATAGACCGTACGACGGCCTGCGTGGGTTGTCAACCATCCGGTTGAACAATGCACGGTGACCGTCGCCGGCTCGAGACCGAGCCCTAGGATCGCTGCGTGCGCCTGCGGATCGACTGTGCCTACGACGGCGCCGACTTCTCCGGGTGGGCCGCCCAGCCCGGGCGTCGTACGGTCCAGGGGACGCTCGAGGCGGCGCTCGCCACTGCCCTCAGAGTGCCCGAGGTGCGGGTCACCGTGGCGGGCCGGACCGACGCCGGGGTGCACGCGCGCGGCCAGGTGGCCCATGTCGACGTCGACCCCGACGTGGTCGCCGCCTCGGCGGGGCGGTCGACCGACCCGCCGCTCGATGCCCTCGCCCGCCGAGTGGACGGGATCCTGCCCCCCGACCTGCGCGTACGACGGGTCGTCGAGGCTCCCGCGGGGTTCGACGCCCGCTTCTCCGCGGTCTGGCGGCGCTACGCCTACAGGATCGCCGACGCGCAGGAGCTCGCCGACCCGCTCGTGCGCGGTCACGTGCTGACCTGGGGCCGCCGGCTGGACCTGGACGCGATGAACGAGGCGTCCGCGCCGTTGGTGGGCCTGCGTGACTTCGCCTCGTTCTGCAAGCAGCGGGAGGGGGCGACCACGGTCCGCACGCTGCTCGACCTCGACTGGCGGCGTGACGGCGCAGGGCTGGTCGTCGGCTCGGTGCGGGCCGACGCGTTCTGCCACCACATGGTGCGCGCCCTGGTCGGCTGCCTCCTCGCGGTCGGCGAGGGCCGGCAGCCGGTCGGCTGGCCGGCGGAGGTGATGTCCGGACGGCGGCGCGACCAGGGGGTGCGGGTGGTGCACGCCCACGGCCTCACGCTGGAGGAGGTCGGCTATCCCGACGACGACGAGCTCGCCGCGCAGGCCGAGCGC
>DASTPB010000152.1:0-2192 GCA_035762385.1 Nocardioides sp.
GGGCGTCGGCTTCCAGTCCAGCTCCGGGGTACGCCGGAAGCCGACCCGTGCGTAGATCCGATGGGCCTGCTCCTGGGTCGGCATGCTGCTGAGCACGAGCGCGTCGTACCCCAGCTCCTCGGACCGCTCGACGCACATGCGGACGAGCGCCTCGGCAACACCCCGTCCCCGGGCCTCGGGCGCCACCGCCAGCATGCGGAACTCGCCCTCGCGAGGGCCCGCCACCTCCTGGTACGGGGAGCCCGCGGGGCAGTAGGTCACCGTCCCGAGGAGCCTCCCGTCCTCGTCGACCGCGACGTACAGCTCCGCCTCCCTGGCGCGGGTCGCCGCGTCGCGCAGCTCCTCGGCGTAGTCTCCGACGGCGGCGACGAACCCGTCAGCGGCGTAGGCGTCGAGGGTCAGGGCCCCGACGGCCCCGAGCTCCTCGTCGTGCGCGGGGCGGATCACCAGCGTCATCAGACGCCGAAGGTGTTGCGGGGGTAGGCGGCGTCGACGTCGGTGATCACGTTCACCAGGTAGGGCACGTCCGCGGCGAAGGCGCGGTCGAGGGCCGCCCCGATCAGGCGCGGGTCGGTGACCGTCTCGCCGCCTCCGCCGAGCGCCCTGACGACCTCGTCGTAGCGGGTCTGCGGGGCGAGGTCGGCGACCACGTCGTAGCCGTAGAGCATCTGCATGGGCTGCTTCTCCAGGCCCCACGCGGAGTTGTTGCCCACCACCATGACGACGGGCAGCTTGTGGCGCACGAGCGTGTCGACGTCCATCAACGACATGCCGGCCGCGCCGTCGCCGAGTAGCAGCACCACCTGGGAGGCGGGCCGCGCGATGCGCGCGGCGATCGCCGCGCCGAGCCCCGCGCCGAGGCAGCCGTAGGGGCCCGGGTCGAGCCATCCACCGGGTCGCTTCGGTTCGACGTACTTGCCGGCGAACGAGACGAAGTCGCCTCCGTCGCCGATCACGACGGCGTCCTCGGCCAGGCGGGGGAGCAGCTCGCCGTAGATCCGTGCAGGGTGGATCGGGTCGGCCTCCGCGCGCAGCAGGGCGTTGTCACGCTCGGTGGCGGCCCCGACCGCGGCCTGGAGCTCGCCGACCCACGAGGCCCAGTCCGGCTTGCGCAGCTGCTGCTCGAGCGCCGCCTGGATGCCTTCGAGTGCGAGGGTGAGATCACCCGCGGCCGACGCCGCGAGGTCGGCGTGCTGCGAGACCTGGCCCTCGGAGTCCGCGACGTGGACCACCTTCGCCTGCGGCGCGCCGTCCTTGCCCCCGAAGACGCCGTAACCGAGCCGGAAGTCCAGCGGCGTCCCGACGACGACGACGAGGTCGCAGGTGCCCAGGGCCGCGCCGCGCGCCTTGGTCATCAGCTGCGGGTGCCCACCGGGTACGACGCCACGGCCCATGCCGTTGGTGATCGCCGGGATCCCCGCCTGCTCGACGAGGCGCAGGGCGGCCTCCTCGGCCCCGTCGGCCCACACGTCGGTGCCGAGCACGATCACCGGGCGCTGGGCCTGCCCGAGCAGGGCGCCGATCTCCGACAGCGCGTCGGGGTCGGGCTGGACCCGCCTCCGCGGCGCCGGGTCCGGACGCTCGACGGCGGCGCGGTTGAAGAACTCGTCCATCGGGATGTCGAGGAAGGTGGGGCCACGGTGCGACGATCCGGCGAGGGCGAAGGCCTCGTCGACCGAGGAGGGGATGTCGGCGACCTGGTGCACGGTGCGAGACGACTTGGTGACCGGGCCCAGCACGGCGGGGTGGTCGAACTCCTGGAGACTCCCCATGCCCCACCGGTTGGCAGGGGCGCGGCCGCCGACGACCACGAGCGGTGAGCCGCTGAACGAGGCCTGGGTGATGGCGCTGACGCCGTTGGTGACTCCGGGCCCGGCGGTGAGGACGGCGAGCCCGGGGGTCCGGGTCAGCTTGCCGATTGCCTCTGCGGCGAAGACCGCGGTCTGCTCGTGGCGGACATCGAGCAGTCGCATCTGCGGCTCGGCGTTGACCGCGCCGTCGTACATCGGGAAGACGTGGGCGCCGGACAGCGTGAACATCGTGTCGACGCCATGGGCCGCCGCGACGGCGACGGCGTGCTCGCCGCCATGGCCGTCGATGAGGCCGTCGGGGGCCTGGTCGAGGGTCTCGTCCTGCTCGCGCTGCCCGGCCTGCGGGGACTGTGTGACGTCGGTCATGTCGGGCATGTTACC
>DASTPB010000153.1:0-6848 GCA_035762385.1 Nocardioides sp.
GCGTGCCCGACCCGCACGGTGCCGAAGGTGCGGGCGACGTCGTCGACGAGGAACTCCAGCGGCTGGGGCACCGGCGTCTGCGACACCGAGCCGAGGAAGTCGCGCACCTCGGCGCTCGACCAGCCCGCGTCGAACCCGCGGCGCAGCGACCCGGAGGTGAAGCGGTAGACCGTCGCGCCGCCGCGCGACTCCACGTCGGCGAGCAGGTGCAGGCGGCGGGCCACCTCGGTCTCGAGGGGCCCCGGGGCGACGGCGGTCAGGTCGGCCTGCAGCAGGACGTGGTCGACCGGTCGGGGGAGGTCGGTGGCGATCGCCCGCGCCGCCGCCGCGAGGTCGCCGGCCGCGACGTGCCGGCCGCTCGGCGGGAGCCCGCCCGCACCGCTGACGCCCAGCGCGGCCGCCTCCGACAGCGCGGCGGTGACCAGGTCGGCGAAGATCGTGGGACGACGGGGTCGCAGCCAGCCGACGCGCTGCACGAGCGAGGCGACGCCCGTGCCGATCGCCAGCACCTCGCCCTCCGGCACGTCGGCCAGCACCTGCAGCGCCAGCCGACGGGCCTCCTCGGCGAGCCCGCTGGAGAGCTCGGGGGCGAGGGCGTTCCAGGCCTTGCCCGCCGGGTCGCGCGAGCCGACGAGCGACGGCACCCGGCTGCTGGCGAGCCACCCGCCCACCAGGCGCACCCACCGCTCGGCGAGCGGCAGGCCGGACCAGACGTCGAACTCGTCGGTGGGCAGCCAGGACGGCGTCCCGTCACCGGCGGCTGCCTCGGCGACCAGGCCGGCGGTCAGCGCAACCTCCACGACCAGGGCCGCCCCCGGCTCGTCGACGTGCAGCTCGCGCGCCACCGCCTTGAGGTCGCGCACCGCGAGGCCGCCGCTGCGCAGGACGCTCGGCGGCTGCACCCCCCAGTGGTCGAGCAGCAGCTCCACCCGGCGTACGACGTCGAACGCCGCCCCCGCGGCCGTCCGGGCGACCAGTGCTCCATCGCGCGCCGACGTCGCCAGCGCCGGCACCTCGTCCACCGGCTCCCTGGTCGTCCGACCCCCGCGGAGCGCCAGGCCGACCTCGCCCGGCAGCACGACGGCGTCGCCGTCACGAGGCACGAGCAGGCGTCGGCTGATCAGCTCCTCGGCCGGGGTCCGCGCGTCGGCCGGCGAGACGGTGCGCCGGGCGGAGCCGGTCGTGCCCTCGCCGCCGTGGTCGTCGACGTGGCGCAGCAGCGCCGTGGCGGCCGGGGACAGCTCGGCGATCCGCGCCGCGACGACGGCCGGGGCCGCGGGCTCCGGGCTGGCCGGGCGCAGGCCGCTGACGAGGCCGGGCATGCCCCGCATCGCGTCGGCCACGCCGGTGAGCGCCCGGATGCCGCCGGGAGCCTCCCAGGCCAGGGCCAGGTCGAGCAGGCGCTGCAGGGCGGCCGCCGTGCGTCCGGGGTCGGCGTGGACGATCGGGACCAGGTCCGCGGACGTGGTTTGGCCGGCCACCAGGAGGGCATCAAGGACGGAGAGCTCGAGGCGGTCCAGGCCGTCGAGGGCTCGGTGGATCGACGAGCGAGTGGCGGCCCGCGAGGCCAGCTGCGAGGAATCCTGGGGGGCCGGTGTGGCGAGGTCGGGGCGGTCCCTGAGCAGCGCCACCAGCCGGTCGTCCGGCCAGCCGCGCAGCTGGTCGGCGAGCGTGCGTGCGGGTGTCGTCGCCGCTGAACTGGACATCCCTCTTACGCTACTCGCCGGGCCGGCACAGCGGCTCCACATCTCGACACGGGGCGAAGAGGGCCGACATGCTGGACGTTGATCTGCACCACGGGGCGTCGACGGATGTCGGACTGGTGCGGAAGGTCAACGAGGACTCCTACCTCGTGGCGCCTCCCGTGTTCGTCGTCGCCGACGGCATGGGCGGCCACTCGGGCGGCGACGTCGCGAGCCAGATGGTGGTCGAGGAGTTCGAGCGCCTCGCCGAGTCCTATGACCCGGCGCGGGGTGCCGAGCTGGTCGCCGACGCCTTCGCGCGGGCCCAGGCACGCATCGTCGACTACGGCGACGCCCACCGCGCGATGCAGCCGGGCTGGCACGCCGGCACGACCGCCGTGGTGGCGGTCCTCGTCGTCGACGACGGCACCACCAAGTGGCTCCTGGCCAACCTCGGCGACTCCCGGATCTACCGCATCGTCGACGGCAGGCTCGAGCAGGTCAGCGTCGACCACTCCGTCGTCCAGGAGCTGATCGACTCGGGCCACATCACCGCCGAGGAGGCGTCGGTCCATCCCGAGCGGCACGTCATCACCCGGGCGCTCGGCAGCCCCGAGGGCATCCACCCGGACTTCTTCCTCCTGCCGATCGGCTCGGTCGAGCGGCTGCTGCTGTGCAGCGACGGCGTGACCGGGATGATCGAGGACGCGGAGATCGAGCAGATCCTCGAGTCCGTCGCCGATCCCCGCGACGCCGCCGACGCGCTGGTGCGGGCGGCGGTGGCGGCCGGTGGCCGTGACAACGCCACGGCGGTCGTCGTCGATGTGGTGGGATTGGTGAAGGACGCGACCTACGACTCCCAGCGCCAGCTGGAGAGCCTCGAATCGAAGCTGGGGGGACGACAGTGAGGACTGAGGCGAGGTTCGCGCCGGGGGACTGGTACGCCGTCGTCGGCGACAGCGTGACGGTCCTGCTACCGGTCAGCCAGCGCGCTCGGGTGGCAGCGCTGTGGGACCTCGCCGACTCCGGTGCCGCGGCCGACGCGCTGCTCGACGCCCTGCTCGCGGGCGGGCTGTCCTCGCTCGACCACTTCGCCCTCGTCGCCCACGACGACGACGCGACCCGCCTCATCGTGCGGGGCGCACCGACCGCGACCGTGTCCTCGACCGGCGGGCAGGAGGTCGTGGCCGCTGCTCCCGGCACCACCTGGGCCGAGCAGGTCACCACCGGCGTGACCAGCGTCCGGGTGACGCTCGCCGGGGAGGGCTCCGCCGACCACCCGCTCACCGCCGGCGTGGCCCGCGTCTCGGTCGTCGAGTACGGCACCCCGTCGACGTCCGCCCCGGCCACCTCGTCCGGCGCGTCTGCCGGCGCCCCCGCCGCGGATCCCCGGCCCGAGGCGGCCGAGGCCGCCGCTGACCCCGGTCCCGAGGTCGCCGCCGCCCCCCGTCCCGAGCCCGCCGCGCCGATGCAGTTCGGCGCCCCCGGGGACGACGACCCGACGCCGACCGGCGAGACCCCCGTCGTCGAGGACGACTGGTCCGACCGGGACGGCCAGACCCAGGCGGGTGCTCCCCGTGCCGACTTCGACCGCCCGCCGATCCCCGGCCAGGAGGTCGCGCCCGACGTGGTCCCGCAGCCCGTCGCGTCGCTCGTCTTCTCCACCGGAGACGTGGTCGCCGTCGACCGCACCGTGCTGGTCGGCCGCGCGCCCGAGGCGCGCCGGTTCGCCTCCCACGACCAGCCCCACGTCGTGACGGTGCCCAGCCCGCACCAGGAGATCTCGTCGACCCACCTCGAGATCCGACCGGGCGCGGGCGCCGACCACGGGTCGGCCATCGCGACCGACCTCGGCTCCACCAACGGCACCGTCGTGGCCCAGCCGGGTCTCGACGCGGAGGACCTCAAGCCCGGCATCGCCGTGAGCCTCATCCCCGGTGCCGTCCTCGACCTCGGCGACGGCGTGACCATCCAGGTCACCAACCCCTGAGCCGCGCCTGCCGACGACCGCCATGACCCATCCCCAGGCCGTGTCCTACCCCATCGCCCAGCTCGAACGACGCTTCGCCGCCTTCGCGATCGACCGCCTCCTCGCCTGGACACTCATCGCCGGCGTGGGTGTCGCGACGGCCCTCGTCGTCTCCGACGACCTGTGGACCGTGGTCGGCGCGGTCGCGGGCGCGACGGTGCTCGTCTGGCTGGTGCTGGCCGTCGTGCTCGGCCTCACCGGCGCATCGCCCGGCAAGGCGATGACCGGCCTGCGCGTGGTGCACCACGGCACGGGCACCCCCACCGGGATCGCCCCCGCCCTGCTCCGCTCGCTCGTGCTCGGCATCGCCGGGCTGCCCACCTTCGGCATCGGCGTGGCCGCCCTTGCCTGGACGGCCGTGGAGGACCCCGGCCGCCAGCGGCGCGGCTGGCACGACCACCGCGCGAGGACGGTCGTGGTCGACGTACGCCCCGTCGTCGAGGCCACCGACAGCGCCGTCGACCACGGACCCCGTCACATCGTCAACCTGACCGCCATGCGACTCGTCCCGGCGCCGCCCGTCGAGCAGGTGAGGACCCCCGAGCGCACCGAGCACTCCGTGCGACGCCAACCGCTGCCGGCCGACGTCGCCCGGCCCGCGCCCGCCCCGGCACCCGCCCCGGCACCCGCTCCGGCACCCGCTCCGGCGCCCCCACCGGCGCCCGACCGCACGGTCGCGCGACCGACGCCGTCGGCGCCGCCGCCGGGCACGCCCATGACGCCGCCGCGCTGGCGGGTGCACGTCGACAACGGTGAGAGCTTCGTGATCGCCGGCCTCGCGCTCGTCGGGCGTCGCCCGGAGCCGCGCCCGGGCGAGCAGGTCGCCCACCTGATCCCGCTGGCCTCGGCCGACATGTCGGTGTCCAAGACCCATGCCCAGCTCGGTCCGGCGCCCGACGGGACGCTCGTGGTCATGGACCGCGGCTCGACCAACGGGACCGTGCTGGTGCGCCGAGGTGTCTCGCGCCAGCTCGCGCCCGGCAAGCCCGCAGCGCTGGTCGACGGCGACACGGTGGTCTACGGCGACCGGGAGATGGTCATCTCCCGGGAGGGCTGAGGCCGCACCGGCTCCGACGGGGCAGGATGTGCCGCGTGGCGACGTTCCTGGACCTCCTCTACGACGAGGCGCCGCTGGCGGCCTTCGACGAGCACCTCGCCCAGTGCGAGGCGCGCCTGGACGGGGCAGACGCGTCGGTGCTGCGCTCGGAGTACGACGTGGCGGTGCGGCTGCGCGACCTGATGGGCCGGATGCGCTCCCGCGAGGCCGAGCTGTCCGCGCTCTACGAGACCGCCTCGGACCTCACCGCCATCCGCGACGTCGACACCATCCTCGCCGCGATCGTGCGCCGCGCGCGGCAGCTGCTGCACTGCGACATGACCTACCTCTCGCTCAACGACGAGGGGGACGGCGCGTCCTACATGAAGGTGACCGACGGGGCCCTGACCCGCGAGTTCCAGACCCTGCGGCTCCCGCTCGGCACCGGCCTGCTCGGCCTGGTCGCGCAGACGGGGGCGGCCTACTTCACCGAGGACTACGCCGCCGACGAGCGGTTCGTGCACCAGGGCTACATCGACGAGGCGGTGGCAGGCGAGCAGATCCGCGCGATCCTCGGGGTTCCTCTGGTCCTCGACGGCGTGGTGATCGGCGCCCTGCTCGCGGTGCACCGGTCGGTGCGCCGGTTCCCCCAGTCCGAGGTCAGCCTGCTCACCTCCTTCGCTGCCCACGCCGTGGTGGCGCTGGAGAACGCCCGCCTCTTCGCCGAGCTCGACGAGGCCAACCGTTCCCTCACCCGCCACACCGAGGCGGTCGACGCGGCCGCGCTGGCCCACGACCGGCTCACCGACCTGCTCATCGGCGGCGGGGGCGTCGCCGAGGTGGCCGAGGTCCTCTCCGCCGTCCTCGGCGGCGCGGTCTCGGTGTGGGCGCCCACCGGCGAGCTGCTGGCGGGGGACGACGTGCCGCCGGCACGGCCGGACGCCGCCCCGGAGGCGGTGGCCGAGGCGGTGGCGTCGGGCCGCTCGGTGGCGACCGGCACCGGGCTGGTCGCCGCCGCGCTGGCGCGCACCGAGCACGTCGCCACCCTGGTCCTGCGCCGCGACGAACCGCTCGACCTCGCCGGTCGTCGTACGCTCGAGCGCGGCGCGCTGGTCACCGCCCTCGTCCTGCTGTTCGCCCGCTCCGTCACCGACGCCGAGGAGCGCCTCGGCGGGCAGCTCCTCGCCGACCTGCTGGAGTCCGACCCCGACTCCCGGGAGCGGCTGCGCGACCGCGTACGACGCCACAGCGCCAGCCTGGACGGGCCGGTCGTGGTCGCTGCGGCCACGGTCGAGGGCACCGACCGGCACCGTGCCAGCCGCGCCGCGGTGGCCCTCGCCCGGCGCAGCTCCGGCCTCGCGGGCGAGCACCGCGGTGCCGTGGTCGTCGTGGTGCCGAGCGAGGACCCCCACCGCGTCGGCGCCGACCTGCAGGCCGCCGTGGCCGACCTCGGCGGGACCGCGACCGTCGGCGTGGCCGGCACGAGCGACGCGCTCCACGGCGACCGGCTGGTCACCGCCCACGACGAGGCACGCCGGTGCCTCGACACGCTGGTGCGCCTCGGCCGCCGCGGCACCGTGAGCGACCCGGCCGGCCTGGGCGTGGCCCGCCTGCTGCTCGGGGACAACGACCCCGAGCACGTCACCGCCTTCATCGACGCGTCCATCGGCCCGGTGCGGGCGTGGGACGAGCGTCGGGGCACCGGGCTCGTGGCCACGCTCGAGGCGTGGTTCGCCAGCGGGGGCCACCTCAAGGACACGGCGGCCGCCCTCCACCTGCACCCCAACACCGTGACGCAGCGGCTCGAGCGCATCGGCGAGCTCCTCGGCCCCGGGTGGCGCGAGCCCGGCCGGGCGCTCGACCTCCAGCTCGCGCTCAGGCTGGCTCGACTCCAGGACGGCTGAGCGCGCCCCCCAGTGTGGCTCACCCACACGCTCGGCGTTCAACTGTGGTCGTCGCACCCATGTGCTCGTCGTCACTCCGCTCCCTACGGTGAGGTCCATGACCACCGTCACTCCCTCCGCGTCACCTGCCCTCGCCGGACGGCGGGCCCTGGTGACCGGGGCCGCCAGCGGCATCGGTGCCGCGGTCGCCGCCCGGC
>DASTPB010000154.1:0-13298 GCA_035762385.1 Nocardioides sp.
ACGTCGTACGGCACCCCGACCGAGCCCGAGGTCGAGCTCGCCGAGGAGATCGTCGCGCGCACGCCGGTCGAGCGGGTCCGCTTCGTCTCCTCCGGCACCGAGGCGACCATGTCGGCGATCCGGCTGGCGCGCGGTGCGACCGGCCGCGACCTCGTCGTGAAGTTCGCCGGCTGCTACCACGGCCACGTCGATCCCCTCCTGGCCGAGGCCGGGTCCGGTGTCGCGACCCTCGCGGTGCCGGGCACGAGCGGCGTGCCCGCGACCGCGGCAGCCGAGACCCTCGTCCTCCCCTACAACGACCGCGCCGCGGTGGAGGCCGCCTTCGCGACCCACGGGTCGCGCATCGCCTGCCTGATCACCGAGGCGTCGCCGGGCAACATGGGCGTCGTCCCGCCGGCGCCGGGCTTCAACGCCTTCCTCGCCGAGACCTGCCGGACCCACGGCGCCCTGTTCATCAGCGACGAGGTGATGACCGGCTTCCGCGCGACCGAGCGGGGCGGGTGGGGCCTCGACGGCGCCGTCGAGGGCTGGACGCCCGACCTGATGACCTTCGGCAAGGTGATGGGCGGCGGCTTCCCGGCAGCGGCCTTCGGTGGCCGCGCCGACCTGATGGCGCACCTGGCTCCCGAGGGGCCGGTCTACCAGGCCGGCACGCTCTCCGGGAACCCGGTCGCCACGACCGCCGGGCTCGCCACGCTGCGGCTCGCGACGCCGGAGGTCTACGACCAGCTCGACGCGACCGCACGGACGATCCGCTCCGCGGTCGCCGAGCACCTCACGGCCGCGGGAGTGCCCCACGTCGTCCAGGTCGCCGGCACCATGTTCTCGGTGTTCTTCCGCGACGGCGCGGTCCGCGACTTCGCCGACGCGAGCCGCCAGGACACCGGCGCCTACGCCGCGTTCTTCCACGCGATGCTCGACCGGGGCGTCTACCTGCCCCCCTCGGCGTACGAGGCGTGGTTCGTCTCCGCGGCACACGACGACCGCGCCGTGTCCACCATCATCGACGCGCTGCCGGCCGCCGCCTCTGCGGCCGCTGCGGCGGGAGGTCACTGACATGGGAGTCCAGACCATCGTCCACCTGCTCCGGCACGGTGAGGTCCACAACCCCGAGGGCATCCTCTACGGCCGGATGGACGGGTTCCACCTGTCCGACCTCGGCCACCAGATGGCCCAGCGGATCGCGGAGACCATCGGCGACCGCGACATCGTCCACCTCCGTACGTCACCGCTCGAGCGTGCGCAGGAGACCCTCGCGCCGCTGGCGGCCCGGCTCGGGATGACGCCGCAGGTCGACCCGCGCGTGATCGAGTCCGGTAACAAGTTCCAGGGCATCGACTTCGGCGGCGGCGCGAAGACCTTCCTCAAGCACCCCGGCCTCCTGCGCCACATGTACAACCCGCTCAAGCCGTCGTGGGGCGAGCCCTACGACGAGATCGCCGGCCGGATGATGGCGGCGGTCCACGACGCCCGCGAGTCGGCGGCCGGCCACGAGGCCGTCGTCGTGTCGCACCAGCTGCCCATCTGGACGACGCGGCTGTTCCTCGAGCGGCGCAGCTACCTCCACCACCCCAAGACCCGCCAGTGCACCCTCTGCTCGCTGACGAGCGTGGTGTTCGACGACGACCGGGTCACCCAGGTCCGCTACTCCGAGCCGGCCGGCGACCTCATCCCGGTCGGCGACCGCTCCGCCCCCTTCTCCGCCGGCGGTGCTCCCCGGGAGGACCGGCCCTGAAGCTCGTCCGCCTGCTCCTCGGCCCGCTGCTGGGCCTCGCCTGCCTGCTCGCGCTCGCGGGTTGCTCGGGCCTGTCCGGGACCGGCGACAAGGGCTACATCTCCGGCACTGGCGTCCCGACGGAGGTGGCGCCGGCCGACCGCGGCGAGCCCGTCGACCTCACGGGGACCGACCTCGAGGGTGGTGACGTCGACCTCGCCGACCTGCGCGGCGGGCCGGTCGTGGTCAACGTGTGGGCGTCGTGGTGCCCGCCGTGCATCAAGGAGCAGCCCGACCTCAACGAGGCCGCGGCCGCGCTGGGCGACGACGCGCAGTTCGTCGGCCTCAACATCCGTGACGCCTCCCGGGACGACGCGGCGGCCTTCGTCCGGGACCTCGACGTGCGCTACTCGTCGATCTACTCCGCGGACGGGTCTGCGCTGCTGCCGTTCGCCGGCACCCTCACGCCGCGGTCCATCCCGAGCACGGTGGTCCTCGACGCCGAGGGTCGCGTCGCCGCGTCGGTCAACGGCCGGATCCCGACCACCCAGACGCTGGTCTCGCTCGTCGAGGCGGTCCGGGATGAGTGACTGGTTCCAGGACACGGCGCTCTCCGGGTCGATGGTCCTGGCCCTGCCGGTCGCCCTCGCCGCCGGCCTCATCTCGTTCTTCAGCCCCTGCGTGATCCCGCTGCTGCCCGGCTACCTGTCCTACGCCACCGGCATCTCCGGGGGAGACCTCGACCAGGCGCGGCGCAGCCGGATGGTGGTCGGTGCGACGCTCTTCGTGCTCGGCTTCTCGGTCGTGTTCGTGCTGCTGGGCAGCCTGACCGGCGCGGCCGGGGCCTGGCTGTTCACCCACACCCGCCAGCTCAACGTCGTGCTCGGGGTCATCACGATCCTGCTCGGGGTCGCGTTCCTCGGTGCGTTCGGCTTCCTCCAGCGCGACTGGCGCATCCACCGGGTGCCAGCCGTCGGCCTCGCCGCGGCGCCGCTGCTCGGCTTCCTCTTCGGGGTCGGCTGGACGCCGTGCGTCGGGCCGACGCTGGCGGCGATCAACGTGCTGTCGGTCAACGAGGCGACCGCCGGCCGCGGCGCCCTGCTGTCGGCGGTCTTCGCGCTCGGGCTCGGGCTGCCTTTCATCGCCGCGGCGTTCGCCTACCGACGCATGCTCGGCGCCTTCGCCGTGGTCCGCCGGCACCAGCTCCTCGTCGTACGCCTCGGGGGCGTGATGATGATCCTGGTCGGCGTCCTCCTCGTCACGGGCTGGTGGGACCGCATCGTGCAGTGGCTGCAGCTGCAGGTGGTCCAGGGATTCACGGTGCCGGTGTGACGGACCTCCAGCCCGACCTGCGCCAGCGGCCGTCAGACGACCGCCAGGCCACGGCGTTGCCCACCGACCTCACCGCCCGCGAGCTGGGCCGGTGGACCTGGCGGCAGGTGACGTCCATGCGGACCGCGCTGGTGCTGCTCCTGCTGCTGGCGCTCGCCTCGATCCCGGGCTCGGTGATCCCGCAGGAGAACATCGACTCGCTCGCCGTCAGCCAGTGGCGCGACAACCACCCGCGCCTCGCGCCGCTCTGGGACCGGCTCGACCTGTTCAACGTCTACGGCTCGGTGTGGTTCTCCGCGATCTACATCCTGCTGATGATCTCGCTCGTGGGCTGCATCATCCCGCGCCTGTTCGTCTACGCCCGCGCGCTGCGGGCCAAGCCCCCCAAGGCACCCCGCCACCTCTCGCGCCTGCCGGAGAGCACGTCGTACACCACCGACGAGGCCCCCGACGCCGTGCTGGCGCGCGCCGCCCGGGTCGTGAGGGGACGCCGCTTCCGCGTCCACTACGTCGCGGGCGAGTCCGACGCCGTCGCCGCCGAGCGCGGGCACCTGCGCGAGGCGGGCAACCTCGTCTTCCACCTCGCCGTGATCGTCGTGCTCGTCGGCGTGGCCGCCGGCAGCCTGTTCGGCTACAAGGGCGGCGTCATCCTGCTCAACGGCGACGACTACGGCTTCTCCAACAACCTCACCCAGTACGACGACTTCGCCCCCGGCGCGCTCTTCGACCCCGACGTGATGGAGCCCTTCTCCTTCAGCATCACCGACTTCGACGTCGACTGGCTCACCGAGGGCAAGCGTGCCGGCATGGCGCGCGAGTTCGTCGCCTCCCTGGACTACAGGACCGAGCCCGGTGGCGCGACCAGGACCTACGACCTCAAGGTCAACCACCCGCTCTCGATCGGCGGCACCGACGTCTTCCTCATCGGGCACGGCTACGCCCCGGTGATCACGATCCGCGACGGCGAGGGCGAGGTCACCAAGAGCGGCCCCGTGGTGTTCCTGCCGACCAACGCGCAGACGTTCGAGTCGTTCGGCGTCGTCAAGGCACCGTTCGCCCGACCGGAGCAGATCGGCCTCGAGGGCGCCCTGTACCCGACCTTCGCCATGGGCCGCGACGCCGACGGCAACCTCACCATGCCGGCGTCGGTGTGGGGCGACGCCCTCGACCCCCTCATCTCGATGAGCCTGTGGACCGGCGACCTCGGCCTCCAGGACGGATCGGCCTCGTCGGTCTACGTGCTCGACAAGGCCGACGCCACCCAGGTGACGAAGCCCGACGGGCAGCCGTTCCGGATGGACCTGCGCCCCGGTGAGACCGCCACCCTGCCCGACGGGCTCGGCTCGGTGACCTTCGAGGGGCTGCAGCGCTGGAACAAGATCCAGATCAGCCGCACCCCCGGGAAGCTGGTCGCGCTGACCGGCGTCGTGCTGGCGCTCCTCGGCCTGCTGGCCTCGCTGTTCGTGCGCCCGCGACGGTTGTGGGTGCGCGCACGCCGGCAGGACGACGGCACCACCCTCGTCGAGGTCGCCCGCCTCGACCGGTCGTCGGGAGGCGACCCCGAGGACGGCGCGGCCGAGCTCGCCGAGGTCGTGGCGGCACTGCAGGACCCGACCGGCGGGACGTCGACGAGCACCAAGGAGGACGAGTCGTGACGGACGCACAGTGGGAGGTGTTCAGCTACCAGGGTGTCATCGCCGCCGCGGTGCTCTACTTCCTCGCCATGCTGGCCTACTTCTTCGAGCTGGCGACCCTGCGGACACGTGCCAAGGAGGAGGTCGCGGTCGGTGCCGCGGCGCCCGCCGGCGCGAGCGGAGCCACGGCCGGCGAGCAGCCGGCCGGCACCAGCCGCCGCAGCGAGGTCGCCGGCCGCCTCGGCCTGGTGCTCACGGCGTTCGCCGTGATGGTCCACTTCGTCGCTCTCGTCGCGCGGGGGCTCGCGGCCGACCCCAACCGGGTTCCGTGGGGCAACATGTACGAGTTCACGATCACGGGCACCTTCGTGGTCGCGCTGATCTTCGTGCTGAGCACCCTGCGCCTCGACATCGAGTGGCTCGGCCCGCTCGTGACGACGTTCGTCGTGGCGGCGCTGATGGCGGCGTTCCTCGGACTCGACGACGCGGTGCTGCCGCTGCCCGACGCGCTCAACTCGCCCTGGCTGGTGATCCACGTGGTGTCGGCCGTGATCTCCACCGGCGCGTTCACCCTCGGAGCGCTGCTGTCGGGCCTCTACCTCGCGAAGTCGCGCTCGTCGGCGACCACCGGCTACCTCGCCCGCGTCCCCGAGCCCAAGGTCCTCGACCGGCTCTCCTACCGGATGCACGCCTTCGGCTTCCCGGTGTGGACGTTCGCCGTCCTCATCACCGGTCCGATCTGGGCGCACCAGGCGTGGGGCGCCTACTGGAACTGGGACCCGAAGGAGGTGTGGGCCTTCATCACGTGGGTCGTCTACGCCGCCTACCTGCACGCCCGCGCGACCGCAGGCTGGCGCGGACGCAACGCCGCGGTGCTGGCGCTCGTCGGTGCCGCGACGCTGTGGTTCAACTTCATCGGCATCAACTTCTTCAGCTCCAGCAGCCAGCACTCCTACGCCGAGGGAGCGCCGCCCGAGACGTCAGTCGTCCTCGGGCTTGCGGGGCCGGTCGAGACCGCGCAGGAAGTCGGGGTCGTCGTCGGGGCCGATCACCCGCGGGCGTGACGACCCGCCGCCGTCCAGGCGACGCAGCGTCAGCCTGACGAGGAACCACACGGCGACCGCGATCAGGGCCACGACGAGCAGGACCTTCAGCATTCTCCCAATGTAGTGGGCACGACCTAGGCTTGGCGGCGTGAGGGAGTTCGTTGTCTACACCGCCATGCGGCTCGCGCTGTTCCTGGCGTCGTTCGGTGTCGTCGTGGGCGTGATGGCCCTCGTCTTCGACGGTCGCTACAACCTCTTCTGGGCGATCATCCTGGCGTTCCTGGTCTCCGGCATCGCGTCCTACTTCATCCTCAACCGGCAGCGCGAGGCCTTCGCGCAGCGGGTCGAGTCGCGTGCGTCCCGGGCCTCGGCGGCCTTCGAGGAGCGCAAGGCGCGCGAGGACCGGGACTGACCCGGTACTGACGGGGGCTGTGTCGGTGCCGCCGCGGGTGACGCGGGCCCAGGCACTCGCCTGGCGGATGCGTCGCCAGCACCTGCTCGCCGGCGCCGCCGACGCCACCGAGGTCGTCCGCACGCTGGCGGCGGTGTCCGTCTTCGGCTCCGACCCCGACCTGTCCGTACGCCGTCGGCTGGCGGCACCGGGCGAGCCGGGGGAGGTGCAGCGTGCCCTCACCGACGGCCGGCTGATGAGGACGTTCTCGTTCCGCGGTTCGGTGCAGGTGATGGCCCCTGAGACGGCGGGCGTCTACCTCGCGCTCCGCTCGGCCGGCCGCCAGTGGGCGCTGCGGAGCTGGGTCGAGCACTACCGGCTCGCCCCCGACGAGTGGCCCGACCTCCGGGCGGTCGTCCGCGAGGTCGTCGCGTCCGGCCCGGTGCCGCCGCAGGCCGTCGCGGACGTCCTCGCCGGGCACCAGCGCTTCGCCCACCTGGGCAAGGAGTTCGCCGAGCCCAACCACACCTTCCTCAAGCCCTTCGCCTGGCAGGGCGACATCGCGCTCGGCCCGGACCTCTCCGGCCCGCTGGAGCTCCAGAGCCCGGCCGCAGCGCCCGGGTGGGCCGGCGTGCCCGACCTGGAGGTGGCGGGGCCGCGCGCCGTGCTCGAGTACGTCGACGCCTACGGCCCCACGACGCCGGAGCACGTCGACCACTGGCTCGGCGGGGGCCTGAGCGCCGGCCGCAAGCGGCTGGAGCGCTGGTGGGCCGAGGTCGCCGACGACCTCGTGGAGGTCGACGTCGAGGGCGAGGCGCGGTGGCTCCTCGCCCCCCGGCTCGACGACCTCGTGGCCACCCGGCCCCAGCCGACGGTCGTGCTGCTGCCGGGCAAGGACGACTGGGTGATGGGACCCGGCACCCAGGACACCTGGGTCGTGCCGGCCGGGCGCCGCACCGCGATGACCCGCGGGGCCCATCCCGTGCTGGTCGACGGCGTCGTCGCTGGAACGTGGCGGGTCCGGCGCGACCTGCTCGAGGTCGATGCGCCCGCGTCGCCGGAGCTGGCCGCCGAAGCGGAGCGGCTCGGGTCGCTCCTCGGCGTCGACCTCGGCCTCAGAACCCCGTGAGGTTGTACGCCGGCTCGCGGAGGTCGGCCATCGCGGCGAAGCGTCGTACGGCGTCGTCCGCGCCGTCGACCCTCCCGGCACGGTGCAGCTGCGCGACCGGCACGTTGCCGAGGTAGAGCGAGCCCAGCGTCTCGGCGGTGACCCGGACGTCCGCGTCGTCGTCGGTCCGGGCCACCGTCGCGATGCCGCCCGAGCTGGTCACCTCGAAGCGCCCGGTCGCGTGCCCCTGCGGGTCGTCGACCTCGAGGACGACGGTCCCGTCAGCGGCCCAGGGGCGGGCCTCGAGCGCGCGCGGGACGTCGAGCACCCGCATCCAGAGGAACTCGTCGTGCTCGGTCGTCTTCACCCGGTTGAGGTCGGTCAGCGCCCACATGAGCGGGTCCTCGGGGTGGACGATGTTGAAGCTGACGGTCCTCACCCGGTCGAGCGACGCGAGGAACGACCACAGCCCCAGCTGGGCCTGCGGCGTCAGGGCCGCCATCTCGTCGACCTTCACCACGTCCTTCTCGTCGTGCTTGAAGATCGAGAAGCCGTCCACCCGCCCCTCGTCGTCGAGGTGGAGCGCGGTGCGGATCTTGCGGTGGGCGCCGTTGCCGCTGAAGTCGTACGACCCGGTGTGCATGTCCTGGTAGGGCGACGGCCACTCGACCGACCCGCGCTGCCGGGCGTGGAACGTGTCGAAGACGGCCTTCACGTGCGGCCAGGCGTCGGCCGGCTCGAGGAGCTCGACCCGGCCGGCATCGACGAACGAGCGGAACGCGAAGCCCGGCGTCGTGTCGACGTCCACGACCTGGCGGAACGTCGACGGCCCGAAGCCCCACCGGCCGTAGATCGTGGCCTCCGAGGCGGTCAGCGCTGCCACCGGGACCCCCTGGGCCACGGCGTCGGCGAGGTCGTCCTCGATCATCCGGCGCAGCAGGCCGCGGCGCCGGTGCGCGGCACTGGTGGTGACGTCGGTGATCATCCGCAGCGGGAGCAGCTCCCGGCCGGCGTTGATCGTCTTGTCGAAGCTGGCGTAGGTCGCCACGGGCATCGGCCCGGCGCCGAACTCGCCCTCCGGCAGCCAGGCGCCGCGGACGATGACCTCGTCCGTGCGGTAGTGGCGGACCCAACGGTCGATGAGCTCGTCCTCGGGTCGCGGGTCGCGGAAGCCGCGGAGGACAGCGCCGATCCAGCCGTTGCGCCGGGCCACCGCCTCGTCGGACTCGTCGGAGAAGTCGAGGATCGCGAAGTCGTAGTCCACCCGGCCACGCTAGTGAGCGCGCCGCGTGCGGGCCACGGGTTATCCGCGGCTCAGCCCAGGACGAGCAACGGAGCCGCGACGAGCACCGACCAGATCAGCTCCGACGCGCCCGTCGCGGCCAGGACGGGGATGAGGTCCGGGCCCGTCGCCCCGCCGAGGACGGCCCGGGTGGGCGGCAACGCGCGGGCGAGGAAGGCCAGGCCGACCAGGGCCCACCACGTCGTCGAGACCGCCACGGCGACCACGGCAGCCGCGGCGACGAGCACGAGGAAGGCGTAGAGCGAGCGGGTGCGCTCGTCCCCGAGGCGCACGGCCAGGGTCCGCTTGCCGGCGACGGTGTCGGTGGGGATGTCGCGCAGGTTGTTGGCGACGAGGATCGCGCAGGCGAGTGCGCCGATGCCGACGCCCGCGTAGAGCGCGGGCCACTCCCACGTCCTGGTCTGCACGTAGGTCGTGCCGATCACCGCCACGAGCCCGAAGAATACGAAGACCATCACCTCGCCGAGTCCGAGGTAGCCGTAGGGCCGCTCGCCGCCGGTGTAGAACCAGGCGGCGACCACGCACACGAGGCCGACGGCGACGAGCCACCACGCGGTCGTGGCGGCGAGGACGAGGCCGGCCACGGCCGCCACGCCGAAGGCGGCGAAGGCGGCGGCCTTGACGGCGCGCGGCGTCGCCGCCCCCGAACCGACGAGCCGCATCGGTCCGACCCGGTCGGCGTCGGTGCCGCGCACGCCGTCGGAGTAGTCGTTGGCGTAGTTGACGCCGACCTGCAGCGCCAGGCTGACGACCAGCGCGAGCAGGGCCTTCCACCACACGGCCTGGTCGACGTACGCCGCGACGCCCGTGCCGGCGAGCACGGGCGCGACCGCAGCGGGGAGGGTGCGCGGGCGCGCGCCGGCGAGCCAGTCGGCGGAGGAGGTCACCGCGGGATTGTGTCAGGGGGTCAACGGGCTCGCGCCGCCAGGCTCCGCGGGCTGGTCGAGGGTCGGCGGGCCCAGTGGCGCGGGCTCGGCAGCCTTCGCCGACGACGTCGCGTCGGCCAGCACGTCAGCCGGGACGTGCTGCTCGAGGAAGTGCCGAGCGAGGCGTACGGACGGGTGCAGGGCGGCAGCGGCCGCCGAGACGATCGCGGCGATGACCAGCCAGCCCAGGGAGCTCCAGTCCATGACGAGGAACGTGTAGAGGGCAGGCGCCCAGACGCGTCCCAGCGTGCCCATCAGCTCGGCCGCGCCCTGGTACTCGCCGCGGCGCCGGGGGTCCATCAGCTCGGCCTCGAAGGTCCAGCTCGCGGCCGACAGGAACAGCTCGGCGCCGGTGAGGGTGACGTGGCCGAGGAAGAACAGCACCACCGTCAGCATGCCGATCGTGTGGTGGGTGGAGAGGGTGATGACGCACGACACGATGAAGAAGAAGGTGGAGATCCGGATCGCGCGCAGGCCGGTCGAGAGGTCGCGCACCCCGCGCGCGGCCGCGAGCGGCAGCAGGATGCACATGACGGTGTTGGTGCCGAAGAGGAAGGCGAGCACCACCCACGGGGCGTCGGTCTTCTGCACGAGCCACAGCGGGATGACGAGGTTGAGGATGACCTGGTTGGTCCACAGCACGCCGTCGCAGAACGACGCGGCGAGCCAGCCGGTGTTGCGCATCGGACCGGGTCCCTCGACCTTGACCTTGCGCTCCTCGGTCGTCCGGAGGTCGTGGGCCGCCGGGGGCAGGCGGGTGATGTTGACGGCGTTGATGGCGAACACAGCGGCGGTGAACCACGGCAGCGCGGAGATCACCGTCAACGACTCCGTGGCGAGCGCGACGCCACCGGCGAGCGCGCCGAGGGTGAACCCCACGTTGAGCGCGGAGTACATGTAGGCGCGCGACTCCACCCGCTCGGCCGCGGGGAGCACGTCGATGGTGTAGGCGCCGTGCGCCGCACCACCCAACGACCCGACCACCTCGAGCGCCACGGCGAGGGCGACGTAGCCGGCGAAGCTGTCGATGAAGGGCCAGCTGCACACCAGCGCGGCCTGGCCTGCCGAGCTGATCGCCCAGCAGCGCTTCGCACCCCAGCGGTCGACCAGCTTGCCCATGGGGTAGGCCGCGACGAACGCGGCGACGCCGGCGATCGTCAGCCCGAGGCCGACCTGCGGGCCCGTGAGGCCCACCACCTGCGTGAAGAACACCGCCGAACCGGCCATGAACGTGCCGTCGCCCAGCGCGAACAGCAGCGACTGGATCGACAGCCGACCGGCGAGCCGAGACGGTGGGGTGAGGTAGGCGATCAGCGCGGTGAACATCGCCGGTCATTCTCACCTGTCACACCGACAGTCGTCCTGCCATTTACGGTCGGGTGCGTCACAGCCTGGCGGAGGCCGACGTCAGCTCGGGCTGTAGCGAATCCCGTCCGGTCGGCAGAGCGCGGTGTGGCTGGCGTCGGCGCCGGACGCACACTGACCGTCGACCAGGCTCCGATCGCCCAACGGTTCCGGGAGCACCACCTCGTAGGGCACGTCGTCGTTGTCAGGGCACGAGGCATCGGTCTCGATGGGGTCCACGGCGAAGGTGACCACGACCCTCCCTGGTTCGACGCTCACCTCGGGATCGTGGACGTCTCCGGTCACGCCGTTGTTGCAGCCGAGCCGGCTGACCAACGCGGTGAAGGAGGTGGTGTCCGGCCCGAGGTGGTCGGCGGCTCGCACCGTCCAGGTGGCGGGGGCGTCCGAGCTCGAGTCGGAGCACGCGCTCGCCGCGACGACGAGTCCTGCGACCGCTACGCCGCGCATGACCCTGCGACGCCGCGTTCCCGGGGAGGAGTTCATGGCGTCATCGTGCCTCCTCGGGCAGCCCCCGCGCGTGAGGTGACCCATGCGACCTTCGCGACGGCACTCGTCGGGCTGGAGCGAATCGTGCTGCTGATGGTGGCGCTCCAGTTGTTCGAAAATGGTTCACCACGGGCTGGTTTCCGCAGGTCGCAGTGTCGGTGGGCTCTGGGAGACTGGACGCATGTCCACCACCGCCCCGGCTCCCGCGACCAGCAGCTCCGCTGTGTCGGATGATCGGGTGCTCGAGCGGGCAGCGGCGGCGATGCAGGCCAGGCGTCGCGTCGAGGTGGAGGTGCTGGAAGCGGCGCTCGCGTGGGCGCACGCGCACGTCGTGACCGACCTCGAGGCGTCGGCGGGCTGGCGGTCGGAGGCCGTTCACGCGCCGGGGTCCGCGGCCGCGTTGTTCGGCGAGCGGCCGCTGCCGATCGCGGGTGCGGGGACGCCGCTGGTCGCGGAGTTCGCGGTCATCGAGCTGGCCGCGGTCCTGGAGCAGTCCCACGAGGCGACGCTGGCGCTGCTGGGTGACGTGCTGGACCTCGCCCACCGCCTGCCGCGGCTGTGGGCGCTGGTGCGGGGGCTGCGGGTGCCGGTGCGGCTGGCCCGGGAGGCCGCACGAGTCTCCCGTGACCTCGACGTGCCCGGGGCGCGGCATGCAGACCGGCTGCTGGTGTGGCAGCCGCGCCGGCTCAACCCGCACCGGATCGGGGTCCTGGTCCACGAGGCGCGGCTCTACGCCGACCCCGACCGGGCCATCGCCGACCACGACGCCGCGCTGGCGGCGCGGCGCGTGGAGGTCTTCCACGACGAGGGCGCGCCGGGCACGAGTGCGGTGTTCATGACGCTCGACACTGCGGACGCGGTCGCGTTCGACCACACCGTCACGACGATGGCCACCACCATGCGTGCGCTGGGGCACCCCGGCGCCCTCGGTGTCCGGCGGGCGCACGCCGTGGGGTTGCTCGCGGACCCTCAGCAGGCGCTCGACCTCCTCGCCGCAGCAGACGTCGACGACCCCGACCGCCCCCTCGACCCCGACCACGACCCCGCTGTGTGCGTGGCGGAGGAGGCGGTCTACGCGCTCCCCTCGCCGTTCCGTCGCCCCACCCTGCCCGGTGGGGACCGGACCGGCGCCGGTGAGGTGCGGCTGGTCGTGCACGTCACCGACCACGACCTCCTCGCGGGCGACACCGATGGGGTGGCCCGCACCGAGCTCGGGCCGGTGCTGCTGGGCCGGCTGCGATCGTGGCTGCTCACCGCCGCACGCGTGACCATCCGACCGGTCCTCGACCTCGACCCGGACACGACCAGCACGCGTGCGGTGGACCGGCACGACCCACCCGAGGCGATGGCCGAGGCGGTGCGGCTGCGGGACGGGACGTGTGTGTTCCCCGGCTGCAGCCGGCGCTCCGAGGCCGCGGACCTCGACCACACCCAGGCCTACGTCGCGCCGGCGGAGGGCGGTCCCCCCGGCCAGACCCGGCCGGCGAACCTCGCGCCGCTGTGCCGTCGCCACCACCGCGCCAAGACCTTCGGCGCGTTCAGCTACGACCGTCTGCCCGACGGGTCCTACCAGTGGACCCTGCCGTCCGGGCGCCGGGTCACGACCGACCCACCCAGCCCACGGCCCCGACCCGGGTCACGGCTCAGACCCTGACCGCCCCGACGCCCGACGCCATCAGGTGATCGGGCCTTGGGAGCGCCCGGACCCGGCAATCCGCAGTGATCGTCACGCGCGCGGGGGCGTCGGCGGGGACGTCGGCGGGGACACTGCCGGACGCAAGGCTTCCTCGAGCTCGAGGATGATCGTGTCCAGGTCGAGCGCCCACGTGTCGTGCGGGCCGGGCGCGACGAGCTGCTGCATGCGGTCGCGCGCGTGGCGCGAGGCCTCTCGCAGCGACTGCGCCCGGTCCCTGCCGGCCTCGTCCGGCGCGGTGGACTCCAGGACAGTGAGCTCGTCCTCGGCGGCGGTGACGCGGGCCCGGCTGACGGCCCA
>DASTPB010000155.1:0-3386 GCA_035762385.1 Nocardioides sp.
GAGACCACGCTGACGGCATCGACCGCACCCAACGGCGCCGGGCTGGTGACCGTCTCCTCGATGACCTTCACACTGGGCTGGCAGGTCCCCGACGGCGACCAGGGCCCCTTCGGCCTCGAGTGCCGCCTGACCGGCGGCCCGCAGGCCCACGACTGGCGCGCCTGCACCAGCCCGGTGACGTACGCCGACCTCCCGGACGCCGCGGCCGGCACCTACGTCCTCGAGGCCCGCGCCGTCGACGCCGGTGACCGGGCCCGGACCCCCGACACCTCGCCGCTGCCCCCGACGGTGCCCGACACCCCGGACGAGGACCCCACCCCGGCGACCTTCACCTGGGGCCAGGACACCAAGGTGCCCTTCGTCTTCGTCACCGGCACGTCCTACGACGAGATCACCCCGACCCAGCCGGTCGTCACGGGGGACAGGGTGCCGATCCGGCTCAACAGCAGCGAGGCCGGCTCGCGCTTCGAGTGCACCGACAACGACCGACCCGTCGCCTGCTCGGGCGGCCGGTGGGAGCTCCCCGCTCCGAGCGCGGGACGGCACCGCTTCGCGGCGCGTTCGATCGACGCCGCCGGCAACGCCAGCGCCTGGTCGGCGCCGATCGAGTTCTTCGTGCCGACCAACCTGGCCCGCACGCGCGGGTGGAAGAAGGTGACGGCCGCCGGCTACCTCCGTGGTGACGCCGTGCGCGCCACCAGGCGGGGGGCTCGCCTGGTGCTCCCCCGGACGACCGTCGGCGAGCTCCGGCTGATCGCCCCCGCCGGCCCGAAGATGGGCAAGGTGCGCGTCCGGGTCGGGCGACGCGACTGGCACGTGGTCAAGCTGGCCGGCTCCCGGGCCGAGATGAAGCAGCACGTCGTCATCGACCGCTACTCCGGCATCAGGACCGGCCGGATCGTGATCGAGTCGATGAGCAGGAAGCCGGTCGTCCTGGACGCGGTGGTGGCACGACCCAACCGCTTCCCCGCAGCGACCCGCGGCCGACGCTGACCCAGAGGCCCAACGGGCCCCCTCTCCTGGGAGCGGCCGGGCTGGTCCGGGCGTCCGAGTGCCATGATGACCTCGATCCGGCGACTCGCTCTGCTGCTCGCGTCCGTCCTGCTCCTGGGCTCGTGCGGCGCGCCTGAGGAGGACACCACCATGCAGCCGACGGGCCCGTCCGGCACCCCCGCCGCACCCGACGTCGTACGAGCCGTGGACGACCTGGCGGACACTCTCGGCGTCGACGCCGACGAGGTGGAGGTGGTCGCGGTCGAGGAGGTCTCCTGGAACAACGGCAGCCGCGGGTGCGCCGAGCCCGGGATGATGTACACCCAGGCGATCGTCGAGGGCGCGCGGATCACCCTGCGGGTCGGCGGGACCGACTACGAGTACCACTCCGGCGGGAGTCGTCCGCCCGCGCGCTGCGACCGGCCCACCCAGTAGACGCGACGAGACGCAGCACGGCCCGCCACCCCTCGGGGCGGCGGGCCGTGATGTCGTACGTCGGTCGCGTCAGGCCGGGACGACGTTGAGGGCCACCGTGGCGGACACCTCGTCGTGCAGCTTGACGGCCACCTCGTGGGCGCCGAGCGACTTGATCGGGTTGGCCACCACGATGGTGCGGCGGTCGACCTTCTCGCCGGAGACCGCGGTGATCGCGTCGGCGATCTCGGAGGTGGTGACGGCGCCGAACAGGCGGCCACCCTCACCGGCGCGGACCTTCACGTTGACCGCGTTGGCCTCGAGCTTGGTCTTGACGTCCTTGGCGTGGTCCTCGTCGCGCACCGCACGGGCGGTGCGGGCGGCCTTGATCGACTCGATGGTCTTCTCGCCGCCGCGGGTCCAGCGGATGCCGAGGCCGCGGGGGACGAGGTAGTTGCGGCCGTAGCCGTCCTTGACCTCGACCACGTCACCGGGGGCGCCGAGGCCGTCGACCTCCTGGGTCAGGATGAGCTTCATCTTCCGTGCTCCTCTCAGCGACCGGTGGACGTGTAGGGCAGCAGCGCGAGCTCGCGCGCGTTCTTGACGGCGATGGCCACGTCGCGCTGGTGCTGGACGCAGTTGCCGGTCACGCGACGGGCGCGGATCTTGCCGCGGTCGGAGATGAACTTGCGGAGCAGGGTGGTGTCCTTGTAGTCGACACCGGTCGCCTTCTCCTTGCAGAACTGGCAAACCTTCTTCTTGGGCTTGCGCAGAATTGCCTTGGCCATTGTGGTGCTCCCTTTCAGTGAGCCCGGCCCTGAAGGCAATCAGGGACGGAATGGTGATTGGTAGAAAAGAATTCCTCAGGCCCCAGCCAGCGTCACGGCTTCGCCGTTCGCGCTGCCTGCGGCCAAGGGGGTCAGAAGGGCGGCTCGTCGTTGCCGCCGTTGACCCCGGGCGTGGCCCACGGGTCGTTGGCGGGCGCGGGCCGGCCGCCACCCTGCTGGCCCTGTGACTGCTGGCCCTGGGACTGCCCGCCCCAGCCGCCGCCCTGCTGCGCAGGAGCCGGGCTGGCCCACGGGTCGTCGGCCGGCGCGGACTGCTGGCCACCACCGCCCGAGTAGCCGCCGCCACCGGCGTAGCCGCCACCGCCGCCCTGTCGGGTCGTCTTGGTGACCTTGGCCGAGGCGTTGCGCAGCGACGGGCCGACCTCCTCGACATCGATCTCGAAGACGGTGCGCTTCTCACCCTCGCGGGTCTCGTACTGGCGGGACTTCAGGCGACCCTGGACGATCACGCGCATGCCCCGCTGGAGGGACTCGGCGACGTTCTCCGCGGCCTGGCGCCACACAGCGCAGGAGAGGAACAGCGTGTCGCCGTCCTTCCACTCGTTGGTCTGGCGGTCGAACGTGCGCGGCGTCGACGCGATCCGGAAGTTGGCCACGGGGGCACCCGAGGGGGTGAACCGCAGCTCCGGGTCGTCGACGAGGTTGCCGATCACGGTGATGGTGGTCTCGCCTGCCATGAGGTCTCCTCAGAAAGTCCTGCTGCTGTGCCGGTTGATCCGGGGTGCTCCCGGTGATGCGCCCATCAAACAGGCACTCACCGACAGCGGGAAGGGTGTTTCCACAGATGCCCGGGAGGGCGATCAGTGGGCGTCGGGACGCATCACCTTCGTGCGCAGGATCGACTCGTTCAGCGTGAGCTGGCGGTCGAACTCCTTGACCGTCGCGGGCTCGGCCGTCAGCGTGACGACGGCGTAGATGCCCTCGGCGTTCTTCTTGATCTCGTAGGCCATCCGGCGCCGACCCCACACGTCGACGGACTCGACCGAGCCGCCGTCCTTGCGGATCACGTTGAGGTACTTGTCGAGCGACGGCTCGATGGTGCGCTCGTCGAGACTCGGGTCGAGGATGACCATCACTTCATAGGCACGCATAGCGGTCTCCACCTCCTCTGGGCTAGAGCGGCCACGGGCT
>DASTPB010000156.1:0-3795 GCA_035762385.1 Nocardioides sp.
TGGGTACGTCGATCGTCCTCACCGGACCGCGAGGCGTCGACGCCTCGGTGGTGCGCGACGCCGACGCTGATCGACGTACGCACGGAGCGGCCGCACACCTCGAGCGGGGCCTGCACCGAACGGACCACCCGGTCGGCGACCTGGAGGGCGGGCTCAGCCCTGCTGGTCGTCGACGCTGTCGGTGGCCTCGGCCCAGAGCGCCTGCTCGGCACGGCCCTCGTCGAGCTTCTTCTTCGCGAGCGCGGCCCCGGCGGCGGCGAGCAGCACGAACAGGATCTTCTTCACGGTGTCTCCTCCGGTCCGGGACGGGCGGTGGTGGGCCTAACAGGACTTGAACCTGTGACCTCTTCCTTATCAGGGAAGCGCTCTAACCGTCTGAGCTATAGGCCCGGGTGCGCCGCAAGCGGCGACGCCGAAGGTTACCTGACCGTGGTCAGGCGGTGCCAATCGAGGCAGTCAGCTCACTTCTCGTCCTCGGCGAGGGTCACCTCGATGCCGCCGAGGAGCGCGGCGGCGAGGTTGTAGAGGAACGCGGTGAGCGTGGCGATCGCGGTGATGAGGATGACGTCGACGACCGAGACGAGCAGCGTGAAGCCGAGCACCCGCGACATCCCGACGTAGTCGGTGACGTCGAAGGTGGAGTTGCCGCTGTCGCCCTCGACGATGCTGGCCACGGCCGAGTTGATCGACTCCCACACGCCGGCCGCACCGAGCACCGACCACACCATGAAGATGGCGACGAAGGTGACGACGCCGAAGGCGACGGAGAGCAGGAACGACGTCTTCATGACCGACCAGGGATCGACCCGGGTCAGCCGCAACCGGGCCCGTCGCGGCTGGCGCCCGGGCGTACGACGCACCCGGCTGCCCCGCGACGCCGCCGGTCCGGCGTTGGCGCGGTGCTCCTCGGCGGCGCTGGACAGCGTGTCCTGGAGCCGCTCGGTCAGGGACCGCTTGGCGGTCTCGCCCCCGGAGGTACGGCGGGCTGTGTCATGACCGGTGGGCGCGGTGCGCTCCGACATGGGTCACTCACTCCTCGGTGTCGTCTTCGGGGGCATCGGCAGGTGCTTCCACAGCGTCCTGGCCCTCGATTGTTGCATCGTCGACCACGTCGGGCGATTCGGCGGCGGCCTCGCGGGCGCCGGCCTCGACCTCGGACGCCGCCTCGGCGGCCTGCTCCTCGACCTCCTCGTCCTCCCGCGCCTCGACCGAGCGGGCCACGACGGCGACCGTGTCGCCCTTCTTCGGCGTCACGAACTTCACGCCCTGGCTGTCGCGCCCCGTGGGCCGGAAGTCGGCGTCGATCGGGCTGCGGACGACCTGGCCGCCGCTGGTGATCGAGAGCACCTCGTCGCCCTCCTCGACGATGAACGCGCCGACCAGGCCACCGCGGTCCTCGTTGGTGAGCTTGACCGCGCGGATGCCGACGCCGCCGCGGTTGGTGGTGCGGTAGTCGGTGATGCGGGTGCGCTTGGCGAAGCCACCGTCGGTGATGGTGAAGACGTACTGCTCCTTCACCTCGCTGTCCTCGACGGACTCACCGGCCTCCTCGGCCGCCTCCTCCGCGGCGACCTGCGCGGCCCGGATGACGGAGAGCGAGAGCACGGAGTCGTCGTCGTGCTTGAACTTCATCCCGCGCACGCCGCCGGTGGCGCGACCCATCGGCCGCAGCTGGTCGTCGTCGGCGGTGAAGCGGATCGCCTGTCCCTTGCGGGACACGAGCAGGATCTCGTCGTCGGCGTTGACCAGCTCGGCACCGATGAGCTCGTCGTCCTCCTCGCGGAAGTTGATCGCGATCACGCCGGCCTGGCGCGGGCTGTTGTAGTCGCCGAGCTTGGTCTTCTTGACCAGGCCGGTCCGGGTGGCGAGCACGAGGTAGGGCGCCTGGTCGTAGTCGCGGATCGCCAGCACCTGGGCGATGTCCTCGTCGGGCTGGAAGCTGAGCAGCCCGGCGACGTGGCCGCCCTTGGCGTCACGGGCGGCCTCGGGCAGGTTGTAGGCCTTGGTGCGGTAGACGCGACCGGCCGTGGTGAAGAACAGCAGCCAGTGGTGGTTGGTGGTGGCGATGAAGTGCTGGACGACGTCGTCGCCGCGCAGGGTGGCCCCGCGCACGCCCTTGCCGCCGCGCTTCTGCAGGCGGTACTGGTCGGCGCGGGTGCGCTTGGCGTAGCCGCCGCGGGTGATGGAGACGACGAGGTCCTCGTCGGGGATCAGGTCCTCCATCGAGAGGTCGCCGTCGGCGGCGATGATCTGCGAGCGGCGCTCGTTGCCGTACTTGTCGACGATCTCGCTGAGCTCGTCGGAGACGATCTGCCGCTGGCGCTGCTCGTTGGCCAGGATGTCCTCGAGGTCGGCGATCACGCGCTCGAGCTCGGCGAGCCGGTCGAGGATCTTCTGGCGCTCGAGGGCGGCGAGGCGGCGCAGCTGCATCTCGAGGATCGCGTTGGCCTGGATCTCGTCGATCTCGAGCAGGTCCATCAGGCCGGTGCGCGCCTGGTCGACGTCGGGGCTGTTGCGGATGAGGGCGATGACCTCGTCGAGCGCGTCGAGGGCCTTGACCAGGCCGCGGTAGACGTGGGCCTGACGCTCGGCCTCGGCGAGGCGGAAGCGCGTACGCCGCTGGATGACCTCGATCTGGTGGGTCACCCAGTTGCTGATGAAGGCGTCGACGCTGAGCGTGCGGGGCACCCCGTCGACGAGCGCCAGCATGTTGGCCGAGAAGTTGGTCTGCAGCTCGGTGTGCTTGAAGAGGTTGTTGAGCACGACCCGGGCCACGGCGTCACGCTTGAGCACGACGACGAGCCGCTGGCCGGTGCGCGAGGACGTGTCGTCGCGGACGTCGGAGATGCCCTGGATGCGTCCGGAGTCGGCGAGCTCGGCGATCTTGAGCGCGAGGTTGTCGGGGTTGACGAGGTAGGGGAGCTCGCTGATGACGAGCATCGTGCGGCCCTTGCTGTCCTCGTCGATCTCCACCACCGCGCGCTGCGTGATCGAGCCGCGACCGGTGCGGTAGGCCTGCTCGATCCCCTGCCGGCCCACGATGAGCGCGCCGTTGGGGAAGTCGGGGCCCTTGATCCGCTCGAGGAGCGCGTCCTGCAGCTCCTCCTTGGTCGCGTCGGGGTGCTCGAGCGCCCACTTGGCGCCGTCGGCGACCTCGATGAGGTTGTGCGGCGGGATGTTGGTCGCCATGCCCACCGCGATGCCGGCCGACCCGTTGACGAGCAGGTTGGGGAAGCGGCTCGGCAGGATGGTCGGCTCCTGCGAGCGACCGTCGTAGTTGGGCTGGAAGTCGACGGTGTCCTCGTCGATGTCGCGGACCATCTCCATGGCCAGCGGCGCCATCCGGCACTCGGTGTATCGCATGGCGGCGGCGGAGTCGTTGCCCGGCGAGCCGAAGTTTCCCTGGCCGTTGATGAGCGGGTAGCGCAGCACCCACGGCTGGGCGAGGCGGACCATCGTGTCGTAGATCGCGGAGTCGCCGTGGGGGTGGTACTGACCCATCACGTCGCCGACGACGCGCGAGCACTTCGAGAAGCCGCGGTCGGGGCGGTAGCCGCCGTCGTACATCGCGTAGAGGATGCGGCGGTGCACCGGCTTGAGCCCGTCGCGTACGTCGGGGAGCGCGCGCCCGACGATCACGGTCATGGCGTAGTCGATGTAGGACTGCTGCATCACCTGCTGCAGCTCGACCTGCTGGACGCGGTCGTCGCCGCCGCCGTCGCCGGGGCCGTCGGTGATGTCGGTGGGGATCTCGGTCATTCTCGGCTTCTCTCCTGCGTTCTATCGATGTCTAGG
>DASTPB010000157.1:0-11180 GCA_035762385.1 Nocardioides sp.
GAACCCGAGGACCGCGGACTCCAGGCGCGGCAGCCGCCGTGCGACCAGCGCCAGCGGGAGGGCGATGGCGATGCCGAGCGCGAGGGCGGCGAGCGTGATGAGGACGTGCTCGACGAGCGCATCGGTGATCTGCTCGTGCCGGTCCTCGACGTACTGCCAGCAGAACCACTCGTTGACGAACCGGCTGTAGCAGCTCGGCCCGGACTCGGCCGCCCCCAGTATGGTCACCGCATGGACGCTACACGGGGCGGCGAGCCGATGATCCGGCTCGAAGGCGTGGGCAAGACCTATCCCGACGGGACCGTGGCCGTCCACGAGCTCGACCTCGACGTCGCCCGTGGCGAGATGGTCTGCCTGGTCGGGCCGTCGGGGTGCGGCAAGTCCACGACGCTGAAGATGATCAACCGGCTGATCGAGCCGACCACGGGGCGGATCTGGCTCGACGGCCAGGACGTCACCGACGCGGATCCGGTCGAGCTGCGCCGCGGGATCGGCTACGTCATCCAGCAGATCGGCCTGTTCCCCCACCAGCGCATCGAGCAGAACGTCATGACGGTGCCGCTGCTCTACGGCGAGTCCAAGGCCACCGCGCGCGAGCGTGCCCACGAGCTGCTCGACACCGTGGGACTCGAGCCGGCCCAGTACGCCCGGAAGTACCCCCACGAGCTGTCCGGCGGCCAGCGGCAGCGCGTGGGCGTCGCCCGTGCGCTGGCGGCCAATCCGCCGGTGCTGCTGATGGACGAGCCCTTCGGGGCCGTCGACCCGGTCGTGCGCGGCCGCCTGCAGGACGAGTTCCGCCGGCTGCAGGACGAGCTCGGCAAGACCGTCGTCCTGGTGACCCACGACATCGACGAGGCGATCCGCATGGGGGACCGCGTCGCCGTGTTCGCCGCCGGCGGCCGGCTCGCCCAGTACGCCACGCCCGGGGAGCTGCTCGCCCACCCTGCCGACGACCAGGTGGCCGACTTCGTGGGCTCCGGCGGCCTCCGGACCCTCACCGTGACCCGGCTCCGCGAGGAGCACCTCGAGCCGATCGACGGGGTCCGCACCGGCGACCTCGGCTCGGCGATCGACATCGACTCATCCCTCGAGGACGCCCTCGCGGCGATGCTCCGCGACGACAAGCCGATGGTCGGCGTGCGCCGCGGGCCGACGTTCCTCGGCGTGCTGACGCCCTCCGGCGTGCACCGGGCGCTGCGCGAGTCGCTGCGCTGACCGCTGTTGCGACACACCCCGTGCCGCAACCCTCGACCACTCTGCGGCTGTTGCGACACATCCCATGCCGGAACCGTCGTCCACTCCTCGGCTGTGACGACCCGCCCCGTGCCGCAGTCGCGGTCGACTCGCGGCGCCTACGGACCAGCGACCGTCACGTCCTTGTGCCAGGACTCCGTGACGTACTTCGTGCCCCAACCCATCGCCGTGTAGAGCCCGTCCGCGCCGGTCGGTGAGTCCGCGTCGACCTCGAGACCCACGCGGTCGCGCCCCCGGGACGCCGCGTCGGCGATGATCGTGCGGAGCAGGCCGGTGGCGACACCGCGACCGCGCGCGGACTCGAGCACGCCGAGGTAGGCGACGTACGAGCCGTCGGGGCCGGTGGCGGACTCGCTCACCGTGCCGACGAGGGCACCGGCGGGCTCCGGCTCGCCGCCGTCCCCGTCGACGATCTCGGCAAGCCACCAGTGGTCCCAGCGGTGGCCGGGGTCCTCGCGGAGCCGGTGGATGAACTCGTCGAAGGTCTCCTCCGTGGAGTTGAAGTGGTCGGTGAAGGCTCCCTCGAGCACGTCGTGCACCGCGCGCAGGTCGCCCTCGTCGGGCATCCCGGCGGAGTCCGGTCCGCCCTGCCGCTCGACGAGCCGGAAGACGACGCCCTTGCGCTCCCAGCGCGCCGGGTCGGGCACCAGCTCGGCCTCCGCCGCCTCCACCGAGCGGCTCATCTGCCACCACGTGCGCACCCGCTCGAAACCCGCATCCGCCAACCAGCCGTGCTGCCGCTCGTCATCGGCGAACGAACCCGTGTCGATCTGCTGCTCGCTCAGTCCTCGTGCCGCGCCGACCGCGCGCGCCTGCGCCTCGGCCCACTCGAACAAGACCTCGCTGCACCGGTCGGCGAGCCGCTCGTCGAGGTCGCGGCCGACGATGTGGACGAAGAGCATCCGCCCCTCGGCCCGGTCGTGCACGCTCCCCCACGCCTGGATCCGGCCGGCCGGGTCGCGCACGACGATGTTCTCCCGCATGGCCAGGCCGCGCTCGGAGACCTCCACCCGGACGTCGTCCTCGCCCGAGGCGGCCCAGCCGCGTCCGGCGCGCTCGTGGTCGCGCAGCAGCTCGGTCAGCCGATCGACGGTCGCCGCGTCGTCACCGTCGGGCGCCTCGACGACCCAGCCCGCGGGAAGTCCCGGGTCGTCGGGCAGCGCGTCGGCGGGGTCGCTCTCGAACCGGTTGTCCTCGGGGATCACGAGCGGCCATTCTTCCGTACGCCGCCGCTCCTGCCCCTCAACGGCGCGTGGTGCTCACGCGCTCCTGTGGTTGCGGCGCGCGGCAGCGGCGCGGAGCGAGTCGACCTCGGCACGGAGGACGTCGATCTCGGCCTCGAGCTCGGCGACGACCACGATCGCCTCGGCGGCGCGGCTCTCCGCGTCGTCACGACCGCGCTCGGCCTCGTCGCGGCCACGCTCGGCGGCGTCGGCGCGCCGGGCCTCCTGACCGCGCTTGAGGGTCTGCTCGGCGGCGTTCTTCTGGGCGTTGGAGAGGGCCCGCTCGAGGACGTCGATGGCCTCCTCGCGCTCGTTGATCTTGCGTCGCATGTCGGCGGCGAAGGCCGCGGACTCAGCCGTACGGCGCTCGGTGAGCGCGCGGTACTCCTGGGCCTGCACCGCGCGGTCACGGGCGGCGTCACGGCGGGCCTGCATCAGCTCGGAGTGGGTGATGCGGGTGGCGGCGGCACCGGTCAGCACGGCCACGACGGCAGCGACAGCGGTCAGTCCGGCCGAGGAGGACGCGAGGGCGCCGATCACGAGCGCCGCGCCGACCGCGAGGAGCGCGACCGCCACGACCAGGCGCGTGCTGCGCTGGCGGCGACGAGCAGGCGTGCGCGACGCCTGTGACTGCTGGGGCTGCTGGGAAGGCATGGCGCCCAGACTAGGGCCGGGTGCGCCCGCCGTCCGTGCGACACGCACGCTCGAGCGCCAGCGAGGCGAGGGTCACCCCCGCCGCGCCCGCGGCCGCCACGAGCGACCGGAGGATCCAGCGGTCAGCGTACTGCGACTGGTCGCCGAGCCAGCTGACGGCGTACCCGAGGTAGCCGGCGGTCACGGCGGCGCCGGCGAGGGCGCACGCACGGGCGAGGACGAGCCGGTTGACGGCCTGGTGCGGCTCGAGCCGCTGCCCGCGCACCTGGACCGTCTGCCACGTGTGCCAGGCGAGGAACGCCATGATCGCCGCCACCATCACGAGGACGAGGGCCTGCGCCCACGACACCAGCGGCGGGCGTCCGGCCACGGAGGTCATCACCGGGTGGATCGCCCAACCGATCGCCAGCCCGACGACGATGGATGCCGTCAGGGCCCGCGCCGAGGTGGGGTGGAGCGTCCCGCGCGGCTCGTCGGCGTCGTCCGGCTCGTCGTCGGGTGCGTCGCGGCCGGCCCTGTTCACTCGGGGTCCCTGCGGCGTCCTGCGTGAGAGCGCAGCGCAGGAGCAGGACGTCGTGGGGCGATCACTCGACCTCGAGCGTGAGGTCCTCGCGCCTCTTCACGCCCGAGGAGTCCGAGGCGTCGAGCAGCTCGGCGATCGAGCCACGGTCGGGGAAGACCGCGTCGGGCTCCAGGTCGTGCCACGGCTGCAGGACGAAGGCACGCTCGTGGGCGCGCGGGTGCGGCAGCCGCAGGAAGTCCTCGTTGGAGCGGCGGTCGCCCACCACGATCAGGTCGACGTCGAGGGTGCGCGGGGCGTTGCGGACGTCGCTCCGCTCGCGGTCGAAGGCGTCCTCGATGGCCAGCGCGCGCTCCATCAGACGGGCAGCGGGCAGGGTGGTGTCGGCGAGCAGGACCGCGTTGAGGTAGGGGCGCGAGCCCTCGGGCGAGTCCACCGGCTCGGTCTCGTAGACCGGCGAGACGCCCGTGACGAAGAAGTCCGGGGTGTCCGCGAGGGCGTTGACCGCACCCTGCAGGGCGGCCAGCCGCTCGCCGAGGTTGGAGCCCAGCGCGACCACCACCCGACGGATCGGGTGCATCTCCCCGGTGAGGGAGTCGGCATCCACGATGTTGGGGTTCGGGGTCTCAGTCATGAGCGTTGCCTCGCGTTCTGGTGATCGTCAGCGCGACGTCCGAGTACGTCGCGTCGATGGGTGCATCAGGTTTGTGGAGCGTGACTCGCGCCCATTCAACACGAGTGTCCAACAGGCATACGTCGGTGATGCGTTGAGCGACGGTTTCTATCAGGTCGACGGGGTCGCGCTCGACCGCAGCCTTCACGTCCGCGACCAGCGTGCCGTAGTTGACGGTCTCGGCGAGGTCGTCGGAGGCGGCTGCGGGGCGGGTGTCGATCCCGAGCACGAGGTCGACGACGAAGACCTGGCCCTCGCGGCGTTCGAAGTCGAAGACGCCGTGGTGGGCGAAGCACTCGATGCCGGTCACGGAGAGCTCGTCGGTCATGGCGCGGCCTCCATCGCCGCCACGACCGCGAGCGCGTCGCGCGTGGCGCGTACGTCGTGCACGCGCAGGAGGTCGACCCCGCGGAGGGCCAGCAGGGTGACCAGGGCGACGTGGGCGTGCTCGCGCTCGTCCACCGGCCTCGGCACGCCGTCGACCGCCAGCAGCGACCCGAGGAACGACTTGCGGCTGGCACCCACCAGCAGCGGGCAGTCCAGCTCGCGCAGGGTGTCGAGCGCGGCGAGCAGCTCCCAGTTGTGGCGGCCCTTCTTGGCGAACCCCAGCCCCGGGTCGAGGACCACCCGCTCACGCGGGACGCCGGCGGCCAGGACCGCGTCGAGCCGCTCGGCCAGCTCGCGGCGTACGGACGACACCACGCCGTCGGGCGAGTAGTCGGTGAAGTCGCGCATCCGGTCGGCGTGTGCGCGCCAGTGCATCGCGACGTAGCGGACGTCGCTGTCGGCGACGACGTCGAGGATCTTCGGGTCGGCCAGGCCTCCGGAGACGTCGTTGACGATCTGCGCCCCGGCGGCGACGGCGGCCGCGGCCACCTCGGCGCGCATCGTGTCGACCGACACCACCGTGCCGTCGGCCGCCAGCTCGCGGATCACCGGGACGACGCGGTCGAGCTCCTCGGCGACCAGCGGCCGGGTCGCTCCGGGGCGGGTCGACTCGCCGCCGATGTCGAGGACGTCGGCGCCCTGCTCCACCAGGTCCCGCCCATGGGCCACGGCGGCCTCGCTGGTGGCCCAACGGCCGCCGTCGGAGAACGAGTCGGGCGTGACGTTGACGATCCCCATCACCCGGGTGCGACGGGCGGCGGGTGGCACGCCCTCGCTCACCTGGTGCCTGAGTGGATGAGCGCCATCGCCTCGGCGCGGGTGGCCTGCTGGGTCAGGAAGGCGCCGCGCACCGCCGAGGTGATGGTGCGCGCACCCGCCTTCTTGACCCCACGCATCGTCATGCAGAGGTGCTCGGCCTCGATCACGACGACGACGCCGCGCGCCTCGAGGATCTCCATCAGGGAGTCGGCGACCTGCGTGGTGAGTCGCTCCTGGACCTGCGGTCGCTTGGCGTAGACGTCGACGAGACGCGCGAGCTTGGACAGCCCGGTGATCTTGCCGGTCTCGGCCGGGATGTAGCCGACGTGGGCCACCCCGGTGAACGGGACGAGGTGGTGCTCGCACATCGACCACAGCTCGATGTCACGCACCAGCACCATCTCCTCGTGGCCGAGGTCGAAGGTGGTGGTCAGCACGTCCGCGGGGTTCTGGCGCAGGCCCTGCGTGAGCTCGGCGTAGGCGCGGGCGACGCGCGCAGGCGTCTCCTGCAGGCCCTCGCGGTCGGGGTCCTCGCCGATCGCGTGGAGCAGCTCGCGCACCGCGGCCTCGGCCCGTGCCGTGTCGAAGGCGGGCACGTCCTCGGGCGCGCGCTCGGGCACGGTCACGGGGTCGGTCACGGCGCGTCCGGGTGGGGCGGCACCGGCGCGTCGGCGCCGGGCTGCGGCGCGCCGTGGATGTCACCGCCGGCGCCCGGCGGCGTGAGCACCGCACCGGAGTCGGACTCGTCGGCGACGGCGCCGGCGAGGGCGCGCTCACGGATCTCCTGCGGGATGTCGACCGGCGGGATGCTGGACGGCAGGCGCTCGGGCGATCCGGTCCACGCCGGGCGCGTCGGGCGCCTGGTCAGCGGCTCGAAGATCTCGGCGATCTCGGACTTGTCGAGCGTCTCCTTGTCGAGCAGGGCCAGCACCAGCGCGTCGAGGACGTCGCGGTTGGTCTCGAGGATCTCGAAGGCCTCCTGGTGGGCGTGGCCGAGCAGGGTCTTGACCTCCTCGTCGACCGCAGCGGCCGTCTCCTCGGAGTAGTTGCGGGTGTGGCCCATGTCGCGGCCGAGGAAGGGCTCGGAGTTGCTGTCGCCCAGCTTGACCGCGCCGAGACGCTCGGTCATGCCGTACTGCGTCACCATCGCGCGGGCGAGGTTGGTGGCCTTCTCGATGTCGTTGCCGGCGCCGGAGGTGACGTCGTGGAAGATCAGCGCCTCGGCCGCCATGCCGCCGAGCATGTAGGCGAGCGAGTCGAGCATCTCGCTGCGCGTCTGGGAGTACTTGTCGCGGTCGGGCAGCACCATCGTGTAGCCCAGCGCGCGGCCGCGCGGCAGGATCGTCACCTTGTGGACGGGGTCGGTGCCGGGCAGGGCTGCCGCGACGAGGGCGTGGCCGCCCTCGTGGTAGGCGGTGATGAGCTTCTCGCGCTCGCTCATCAGGCGCGTACGACGCTGCGGCCCGGCGATGACGCGGTCGATCGCCTCGTCGAGGGACGCGTCGGTGATCATCTTGGCGTTGCTGCGCGCGGTGAGCAGCGCGGCCTCGTTGAGGACGTTGGCGAGGTCGGCGCCGGTGAAGCCGGGGGTGCGGCGGGCGATGCTGAGCAGGTCGATGTCCTGGGCGATCGGCTTGCCGCGCGAGTGGACCTTGAGGATCTGGTGGCGGCCTTCGAGGTCGGGGGCGTCGACCTGCACCTGGCGGTCGAAGCGGCCCGGTCGCAGCAGCGCGGGGTCGAGCACGTCGGGTCGGTTGGTCGCCGCGATGAGGATCACCCCGCCGCGGACGTCGAAGCCGTCCATCTCGACGAGCAGCTGGTTGAGCGTCTGCTCCCGCTCGTCGTGGCCGCCGCCCATGCCGGCGCCGCGGTGGCGGCCGACGGCGTCGATCTCGTCGATGAAGACGATGGCCGGCGGGTTCTCCTTGGCCTGCTCGAAGAGGTCGCGGACGCGGCTGGCGCCCACACCGACGAACATCTCGACGAAGTCGGAGCCGGAGATGGAGTAGAACGGCACGCCGGCCTCACCGGCGACGGCGCGAGCGAGCAGGGTCTTGCCGGTGCCGGGAGGCCCGTAGAGCAGGACGCCCTTCGGGATCTTGGCGCCCACGGCCTGGAACTTGGCCGGGTCGGTGAGGAACTCCTTGATCTCACCGAGCTCCTCGATCGCCTCCTCGCAGCCGGCGACGTCGCTGAACGTCGTCTTCGGCATGTCCTTGGTGATCAGCTTCGCCTTCGACTTGGCGAACTGCATCACGCCGCGACCGCCACCGCCCTGGGCCTGGTTCATCAAGAAGATGAACAGCAGGATGATCAGCGCGAAGGGCAGCAGGGTGGCGAGCAGCGAGCCGAGGAAGCTCGGCTGCGGCACGGTCGAGTTGTAGGACTCGATGGTGCCGGCGTCCCGCTGCTCCTTGACCGCGGCGAGGAGCGCCTCCTGCTCGCCGTCGATGTACTGGGCGACGACCTTGTCGCCGTCCTCGCGGGTGCCCTCGTCGAGCGTCGCCTGGATCTCGAAGTCGGCTCCGTTGAACTCGATCTCCTTGACCTCGCCGTCGTCGATGTAGGAGGCGAGGGTCGAGGTCTTGACCTCGTCGTAGCCGTCGCTGGGCGCGAGGAACTGGATCGCCAGCAGGACCGCGAAGGCGGACAGGACGATCCAGAGCCAGGGACCCTTGAATATGCGCTTCACAGGCAACTTTCAGCGGTTCGGAGGTGAGGAGGCGACGCTACACGCCGCCCGGGCCCTCATTGTTTCAGGCGAGGTGAAGCGGGGCGACCCGTTCACCTGCGGAGGCGGGCCCGTTCAGGAGTAGACGTGGGGCGCGAGGGTGCCGATGTCGCGCAGGTTGCGGTAGCGCTCGCGGTAGTCGAGGCCGTAGCCGACGACGAACTCGTTGGGGATGTCCCAGCCGACGTACTTCGGCTCGACGGGCATCGAGAGCGCCTCGGGCTTGCGCAGCAGCGTGGCGATCTCGACGCTGGCGGGGCTGCGGCTCGACAGGTTGTTGACCAGCCAGCTCAAGGTCAGCCCGGTGTCGATGATCTCGTCGACGATCAGCACGTCACGGCCGCTGATGTCGGTGTCGAGGTCCTTGAGGATGCGGACCACGCCGCTCGACTTGGTGCCCGACCCGTAGGAGCTGACGGCCATCCAGTCCATCTCCAGGTGCCGCGGCATCGACCGTGCCAGGTCGGCCATGACCATCACCGCACCACGCAGCACGCCGACGACGAGCAGGTCGCGGCCCTCGTAGTCCTCGGTGATCTGGGCGGCCATCTCGGCCAGCCGCTGCTGGATCTGCTCCTCGGTGAAGAGGATGTTGACCAGGTCGTTCTCCACGTGGGACGAGTCCATGGGCGCCAGCCTAGGGTCTCACGGAGCCTCGATGACCAGCAGGCCGTCGCGGCGGAGGGCGCGGAGCGGGCCGGGCAGGTCGATCCACTTCTGGCCGCGCCAGCCGACGAGGAGCTCGTCGACCGCGAGGACGTGGTCACGGGTCAGCTCCGAGGGCGGCGACCCGGCGTCCAGGGCGGCACGGTGGATGGCGCGGTGGCGGATCGACGGCGGTTGCGGTGCGAGGGACGCGACGTCGAGGCCCGCGTCGCTGCCGGCGTCGGCGAGCGCCCGGTCGGTGAGGAGGTCGAGCAGGGCCGTGTCCTCGCGCAGCTGGTCGGCGGTGCGGGCCAGGGCCTCGGCGATCCCCGGCCCGAGCTCGGACTCGAGGACCGGCAGGACGCGGTCGCGGACGCGCACCCGGGTGTAGCCGGGGTCGGAGTTGTGCGGGTCGTCCCACGGCTCGAGCCCCTCGACCAGGCAGGCGGTGACGGTGTCGGCACGGCGTACGCCGAGCAGCGGGCGCGCGAACACCCCGAACGCCGGACGCATGCCCTGCAGCGACCGGCCGCCCGAGCCGCGGGTGAGGCCGAGCAGCACCGTCTCGGCCTGGTCGTCGAGGGTGTGCCCGAGGAGCACGAGCCGCGCCCGGAGGTGGTCGGCGACCTCCTCCAGGACGGCGTACCTAGCCTCACGGGCGGCGGCCTCGGGGCCCATCCCCGACGCGGCGTCGACGGCGACGCGCGCCGTGAGCGTCTCGTCGACGCCCATCGCGGCGAGCTGGCCCACCACGCGGTCGGCCTGGTCGGCGGACCCGGGCTGCAGGCCGTGGTCGACGGTCACGCCGACCACCCGCAGGCCGAGCTTGTGCGCCTCGAAGACCGTCGCGGAGGCGAGGGCGAGGGAGTCGGCGCCTCCGCTGCAGGCCACCGCCACGGTCTCGCCCGCGGACGCCTCGAGGCGCGCCAGCGTCCGCCGGACCGGCAGCCGGACCGCCGCGACCGACGGGTGGAGCGTCACAGCACCCGGGCGATCCAGGCGTCGGGGTCGGTGATCTCGGCCTTGGACGGCAGGGTCTCGGGACTGGTCCACACGGTGTTGAACTGCTCCATGCCGACCTTGTCGACGACGTGGCGCACGAAGACGGCTCCGTCGCGGTACTGCGCCATCTTGGCGTCGAGGCCGAGCAGGCGCCGCAGCAGCTTGTCGAGAGAGCCGACACCCTTGCGCCGCTGGTTGAACTTGCGGCGGATCTCCGCCACCGAGGGGATGACGGTGGGTCCGACGCCGTCCATCACGACGTCGGCGTGGCCCTCGAGCAGTGACATGACGCCGGTGACCCGGTCGAGGATCTCCTTCTGCTCGGGGGAGGAGACGAGGTCGATGATGCTGCCGTTGCCACCGCGGAGCACGTCGGCGCTGCGGCGGAGCCCGTCGAGGAGCGCGCTCGGCTCGAGGGTGTCCGCGACCGCGTGCATCTGGGTCATCAGGTGCTGGCCGAGCCACGGGTTGGCCGTGAACTGCACGCGGTGGGTCTCCTCGTGGAGGCACACCCACAACCGGAAGTCGGTGGGGTCGGCGCCGATCTCGCGCTCGACGTGGACGATGTTGGGCGCCACCAGCAGGAGTCGCCCGTAGGGCTCGTGGAACGGGTCGAACTGGCCCAGCACCTTGCTGCCGAGGAAGCCGAGCATGAGGCCGACCTCGGCGCCGGTGACCCGGGTGCCGAAGGACTCGGCGAACGCCGACGGCGGGCCCTTCCGCTCGACGAGCTTGTCGACGACGGGGCTGAGGAGCTTGGCGAAGCCGTCGGCGTTGGCGCGCAGCCAGCCCCGGCGGTCGACCACCAGCACGGGCGCGGTGCCGGCCTCGGTGTGCAGGCCGGTGAACTCACGGACCAGCGGCGTCGAGCGGGTGGCACCCTCGCGCAGCTCGACGACGGCGGCGGCCGCCTCCTCGGCGGACACGTCCGGCCCCGGCCCGGCCACCCGGGTCCCCACGGTGACGGCGAAGTCCCAGTCGACGAGGTTCATACGGCGACCCTAGCCAAGGTGCCGTGAGGGGTACGTCCGGGAGCGGAGGCGCAGCACGCCGCACGTGCGCGCAGCGGGTCAACCAGCAGCGGGCGCGCTGCAGCGGCAGGCCGCCAGGGAGGCCGCGGCGCGGTCGAGAGCCTCCTGGGAGTCGAGGCGCTCGAGCGGCGGGGCCTTGTCGGCCGCGAAGACGAAGGCGAGCGGCCGGCCCTCGCGGTCGACGGCGATGCCGGCGAGGGCGTGCACCCCGGTGAGGGTCCCGGTCTTGGCGCGGACGAGGCCGCGGGCGACGGCGGGACCGTCGGAGAAGCGGAAGGTGAGCGACCCGGTGAACCCGGCG